>CAMATZ010000011.1 GCA_945861275.1 Bordetella parapertussis | reverse complement strand
AGGGAAGAGGCGCTGGAACTCCGGCAGCGAGCGCGGAAACGGCAGATCGCCTCGCTCAAGTACGTCAATAACCATGGTCGCTCCACGTCAGCGCGGATGCTCAACATACTACCGGTAGTTGGTTTGGGTGACAACCGGATAAGCACGCTTCGGACTTTCTAAGTCCCGTAACACACCACTTGTTTTGCTGTCCACTGGCTCCAGCACGGCCACGAAGTCTTTGGACAAGGGAAACCTTGCCAGTGCATGCCCGAACGGTCTGAGGTTGTCTACAATATACATACCGTTTCGCAAGATGCCAACCTTTCGTTGCAGGCCCTTCATTTGCAGGATGCGAAGACGAAATGTGCCAACATCCTTGAACTCTTTCTCTCGTGCAGTGGTCTCTGGTGAGCTTAATGCCGAAAGCATATCAGCACTAAATTTCAGTTCATCAGCGGTTCCTGCTATCTCCGCCGCTGATTGAACTTCTTGACGGAGAAACAGCCCCGGAAGAGTGCTCTTATCAATTTCTATGATCTCCTGTTCTGACCTCTGAACGATGAACTGGATTGCCTCTTTCATGATAGCCGCAAAGAAGTTGCGGATCAGTGATTCCACCATTTTCCAGTGCCAATCGGATTCCTCAGTGAACCCTATGGATGCAACTGTTGTCCCAACATCTGTGCGACGCAGCCACTCGGGGATCTCTTGGTCACTTTCAACGGGGTTGAATCCATTACTCCCCCAATAGCCGGTTGCTCGCTTGGCATCACCACCACTGCCGTGGGAAACAAGAATGCTCTTCCCTTGGGCAAGTCGCCGGTTCTCACCCTTGGAAGATTTATAAAGCGTTGAATAGAACACAGTCCTGAGGTCGGAAACGGCAAAGACCGCATTCTTGCCAATACCGAAGGAGCCACCCGCGTCGTCCATCGGTTTCTGACTAACGCCTGATGACTTGACCAAAGCAAAAAAGGGATTGCCGGGTAAGGCGGGGCCGACCAAGCCCGTCGTTCCAAAGTCTTCGACGGAAAGAACCGGGATCTCCTGCTGACTTGCCACTTGTAATGCGCGTTGGAAGAAACTCTCGTCCTTACTCCGATCGAATTCTTTGGCCTGCTTCAAGCAGGCTTCGAGTGTTTTCTTCAAAGACATCAAGTCAGGAATCTGCTCTCCTGGCAGAAGGTGACGCCGGAAATGCAGAAGTACTATTGCTGACTGGTTGGCGGGGGCATCCAGACTATTTTGCGAGCACTCCCGAGCAAGACTTGGGTAGCGCGAACCCTTGAAGGTCTCAATTCCCGCGTGACCAAGCCCCTCCTCTTCCTGCCCTGGATTGGGCAAGAACTCCCATTTCGTCATTTCGTTCTCCCGTGCTGGAAATCAGAGGTTTCGGTGCATCAATCCTGCCATGACCGCATCGCCGCAATAAAACTCGTGGTCCTTCAACTCCTTGGCGTCATACCTACGCCATGCCTCCCTAGCCACGGGTGTCAGGGCGACCGGCCAGCCGCTTTCCACATAGAAAGGGGCGATCAAGCGAGGATCCATCTTTCTCACTTCGGCATGCTTGATAACTTCGCTGGAGATTTGTTTGCCGTGGTCAAGCGCACCGTCCGGGTGCAGCCCCGGATAGAGGAAGCCGATGGAAAACCAGCCTCGCTTGAACTCACTTGTATCTACCTTTTTGAGTGCCTTAGTATCGGCGGCATGGACGAGCGACAACAGCCATTCAAGCGCTTGCTCGTCGTTCTTGGGAAGTGAAATATCTACAGAGGCTTTTAGTAGCTTTTTGCTTCTTATAGAGACCTCCAAGTAAGACTTGACAGCAAGACCAATGGCTTCACCGACCAGTGGCGGAACCGCATTGCCAATAACGCGGAACTGGTGCGTGCGGGCTACGGGAAACTCGAACCAGTCCGGAAAGCTCTGGACACGGGCTGCTTCACGGGGTGTAAGAGAGCGGTTCTGCGTCGGATGAATGAACATCAGGCCATCCTTGCTCAAATGAGCAACGATGGTGGAGCAGGGTTCGTTGCGGTGCTGTCGCGTGTAGCGATCCTTGAAATTTTCCTTGTCGTAGGGAAACTCAAACTCGACGCCGCGTTCCATCGCCTCTTTGGAGTTTTCGCCTTCCTTCAAGCGGGCAAAGTCTCGAAGGTCGCGCGCGCTGTGCGGTCTGGCGCGGTGGGCCGTGAGTTTGTCTGCCTTGTCAACTTCCAGCACATCGTAGAGATAGCTACGCTCGGGCTGGGGAGTACGTTTTTTTCTCCGCTCCATATCGTAGTAACACACTTCCCTTCCTTCACCAGCTTGAACAGGTGGAAGGTCGCCAATAGCCTGCCACAGCGTGGGATGCTCACAAGCGCGGGGGGCGGGTTTGATTTCAGGACGGAAGTAGTCCGGCAGGTCCCTTCTGGTTCCAACGAAAAGCTGACGCCGCCGCTTTTGCGGTAGGCCGAGCTCAACACAGTCTTCGACCTGCGCATGGACACGATAGCCGATGGCGCGGGCTTCCTTCTGGACGCGGGTAAAGTATTCGCCGCCGGACGCCGAGCGTATTCCCAGCACATTCTCCATCACGAAAACCTTCGGCTTGAAAAACGCGACATACTTTAGAAACTCTTGGTAAAGATGGCGGCGCTTGTCCTCAACGATGCGGCTGCCATGGTTGGCCCCGTCCACTTGACGCACCGTGCTGAACCCTTGGCAAGGCGGCCCGCCCACGATCACGTCCACCGTGTCTGCGCCTATACTTACGGCAAGCTGCTGTGGCGTTAATTTCGTGAGGTCTGCCTCCAAGATATGCGGTATTTGTGACAGGTTCTTCCGGAAGACTTCCACGGATTCTTTGTTGAAGTCGATGGCGGCATGTCCTGATAATCCAGCGTTCTGCAGGCCGAGACTGAAACCGCCGCAACCACAAAAAAGGTCGATAAATGTGAACTTTTCCATTCCAATAAGCCTTGGCCGAACAATAAGTAATAACTATTCTCTAAAGTATAAGCCAAATACCAAATAGTCAGCTCGCAAGCAGAGCAGTTTGAGTGTCTGCAACTGGCACGAAGCTGACCATGCCTGACAGATCACCAAAGGCGACTTTGGCCGACAAGTAGACGGACCCGGCAGTTCACAGTGGGTCCCGGCTTTCGCTTTCGCCGGGACGACAACGCGGGCGTCCAGGCCTTCCGGGGTGCCTTGCAGCGTTCAAGCCGCGGTGCGCCCGTTGCTGGTCACAAAGCGGGCAATGTCGTCGGCGAACACGCGCTCGGAGTCGTCCTGCGGCGCATAACCGACGACTTGCCGGGCGTTGGCGATGCTCCAGCATGAGCGCGTATTGTCGGACACGCCGTAGAAGCAGTGCCATGGCACGCCGTCGGCGTTACGGATGTCAGGCGTCTCGATGGATTTCATGTAGAGCTGCTGCAGATCGCGCTCGCTGATGTAGCCCGCCAGATCACGCTTGTAGGTGGTCTGGTCCTTCGCAAGTTTCGCGCCATCGACCGGGCGCGGCACGACGATGCGGATGTGTATGTTTTCGACCGGCCTACCGAAACGACCGGTGGCGAAAATAAAGCCGAGATTCTCATAGCCGATCTTCGCCCAGCCGTAGAAGTTGTCCGAAAGCGGATAGGTCGTGTGATCGCAGGAATCCATGCGGCCGTCGTGCAGTTTGGTTTCGTACCAGTCGGTGGCGTGGTTCGAGCTCGCCGTTACGACGCGAGTGACGCCCTCTTCCTGGGCGAGGCGAAACACGTGATAGGCCATGTCGAGCGAATCGCGCTCGACGTAGTACCCCTCCAGATCGCCCGGCGGTCTGTCCTTGAGCCACTGCCGCGGTGCGCCGGTATTCACGCCCGGGCGAGTGCTGCGCGTGTTGTGAACGATCGCATCGACTCCTTTGAAGTGCTCGCGATAGGTGTCGATGTCGGGATTGACGAGATCGACCTCGATGATGTCGTCGATATCTTGCGGTTTGCGTCGATCCAGCAGCACAAGGTCATAGCGCTCGCGGAACACGGGCAGGAGCTGGCGCGAGAGGTAGCCGGCTGCGCCGGTGATCAGGACACGTTTGCGAGCCATGGTTGGTCACTCCGTAAGTGAAATGTTCCGATGAATGGGGGAAGATGTCATGGAACTCATGCAGTGCTGAGACGCGTCAGCCACGACCGATATAGGGCATTTTCGTTGCCATGACGGTCATGAACTGCACGTTCGCCTCCAGCGACAGACTGGCCATATAGGCAACGCCGCGCGCCACGTCGTTGACGTCGATGCGCGCCTCCGCCTCGACCCGGTTGCTCGCCTGTAAGCGACCGCGCGCCATGTCTTCGGTGCGCGTCGTTGCTGCATTGCCGATATCGATCTGGCCGCACGCAATGTCGAATTCCCGCCCGTCCAGCGACAGCGAGCGTGTCAGCCCGGTCAACGCGTGCTTGGTCGTCGAATACGGTGTGGAGTTCCGTCGCGGCACATGCGCCGACACCGAGCCATTGTTGATGATCCGCCCGCCGCGCGGCGTCTGGTTCTTCATCATGCGAAAGGCGTGCTGTGCGCACAGGAAGGAGCCGGTCAGGTTGACCGCAACGACATTCGACCATTGCTCATAGGTCAGGTCGTCGATCGGGATGTTGCGCGTGCTGGTTCCCGCGTTGTTGAACAGTAGATCGATGCGGCCATAGGTCGCCTGTACGGTCTCGAACAGCGCGGCGATCGACGCCGGGTCGGACACATCGGTCGGCACCACCAGCATGCGTGGTGGTGAGGCCTGCGCTGCCGCTGCTGTCTCCTCCAGCATGTTTTGTCGACGGCCGGCCAGCACGACAGAAAACCCGTCGGCGTACAGCGCCAGTGCCGATGCCCGCCCGATGCCGCTGCCGGCCCCCGTGATGACCGCGATCTTCCCCGTTGCCTGCATGGCGTTATCTCCCAATGGTGAATGTCCCCGAGGTGCGATTGATGAGGGATGACGACGTGGCGACGTGGTTACCCGCGTGCGCCGATCTTGTCCTGCGTCCTGGTCGCGAAATCGCCGGCGTCATGGCGCTCGTGCAATTGTTCTTCAGGCTTCCCGCTGGTGCGGTTGACCATGCGCCCGCGCTTGACGGCCAAGCGCTCGCCGATTTCTTTCGTCCAGCGCGCCAGGTTTTTATAGTCGTGCGTCTGCAGAAACTTGCGCGGGTCGTTGTAGGAGGCGCCGTTCAACATGCCGTTGCCGTACCACGGCCAGATCGCCATATCGGCGATCGTGTATTCGTCGCCGGCGATGAATTGATTGTCTGCAAGCTGCCGGTCGAGCACGTCGAGCAGGCGTTTCACCTCCATTGCAAAACGGTCGATGGCGTATTTGATCTTCACCGGAGCATAGGCATAGAAATGCCCGAAACCGCCGCCGACATAGGGCGTTGAGCCCATCTGCCAAAACAGCCAGTTCAGCGCTTCGGTGCGCTTGCCGCGATCCTTTGGCAGGAAGGCGCCGAATTTGTCCGCCAGATAGAGCAGGATCGCGCCGGATTCGAATACGCGTCGCGGCGGCGGCTCGCTATAGTCCATGAGCGCCGGGATTTTGGAATTCGGGTTTACCGCGACAAATCCGCTGCCAAACTGGTCGCCCTGGCCGATCCGGATCAGCCAGGCGTCGTATTCCGCCCCGCTATGACCCGCGGCCAGCAACTCCTCCAGCATGATCGTGACCTTGACGCCATTGGGCGTCCCTAACGAATAGAGCTGAAGCGGATGCTTTCCGCGCGGCAACTCTTTCTCATGCGTCGCGCCCGCGATAGGACGATTGGTGTTGCTATAGCGCCAATTGGGACTGTCGCCCTTCTCCCAGACCCAGACTTCCGGCGGCGTGTATTGAGGTGTGTCGGTCATGTTGGGCTCTCGCGTGTCGCTCGATGGGTTGGCCGAATGGATAAGATAAGTAGGGGCAGTGTAAACTTTTCGCGGCGCGTGCGTTGAAAAGGTAGATAGCACACGGCGCCTCCCATGCCACGGAGAAGTCCGGCAACTCTCTCCCCCGATGGCGGGGAGAGAACGAACTTCGGTCGCTGGGCCTACCGCGTCGGGTAATGGGTCGTCAGCTTCTTGCCGCCCATTTCGACCGGTTCGGCGTCGATCAGCACGAAGGCAAACACGGCCGGCTCCGGGCCGACCGGCGCCCAAGCGTGCACTGTGCCGCGCTGCACGCAGATGTCACCTGGTTTCATGCGCACCCGCTTGCCGTCGTCGAGCTCGAGATCGCATTCGCCCTTCAGCAGGATCGCGTAGTCCAGCGTCTCGGTGCGGTGCATGAACGGGGTGCCGCCCGGCGAGAACTCGACGATGCGGCACACATTGCCCTGCCCCGAGCCGACATAATTGTGGCGCACGACAAAACCCTTGCGCTGCGCCTCGGCGGCGGCGCCTTCGGAATTGTCGACCGGCATCTTGTCGGCTGACCAGATCTCGCAACGCGAGATGCCGGGACGGCTCGGCGATACGGCCCCGGGCAGCTGTTCGTCAGTGGCGACAATCGCCTTGCCACTGGGATCGTGCCCGGTGACGATACGGCGTACGCTGAATGCCATCGTAGATACTCCTCCAGTTAGGCCGGCTTGAACTTCACCAGCGTCCACTCCACAGAAACGTCGTCGAAGACGGCGACGACGGGCATGTCCACCCGGACGTCTTCCGGCGCGCACTCGACGATGTTCGTTGGGACGCGCACGCCCTCGTCGAGCTGGACGATCGCGTAGGCGTAGGGCGCCTCGGCCTGGAAACCAGGGTGCGCCGGCTGATAGACGATGGTGAAGGTGTAGACCCGGCCGCGACCGCTCACGGGCGCCCATTCCAGCTTCTGCGAGAAGCAGACCGGGCACTGCTCGCGCGGGTAGAAGATCCAACCGGCGCAGGCGCTACAACGCTGCATGACCAGCTCATGGCGCTTCGCCGCTTCCCAGTAGGGCGCGGTCAGCGATTTGAGCTCGGGTCGCGGCAGTGGCTTCGGGGGCGGCTGACGCGCGCCGTCCGAGGCTGCGGAAGAAGGCGTGCCGGTTGGTTTCGTTGCCATAGCGTTTCTACCTCGTCGGGATCGGCTCAGAGCGCGTTCGCACTGCCCAGGACCATCGTCGCGTCCTGCGAGGGGGAGCCGCCGTTGACGTTGACGACGCACAGGTCGTGTCGCGCGACCTGACGCTCGCCGGCCATGCCGCGGATCTGGCGCACCGCTTCGGTGACGTGCTGCGTGCCACTCGACCCGGCGATGAACTGCCCGCAGGAGAGCTGGCCACCATCGGTGTTGATCGGGAAGCTGCCCTTGAAGGTGGTGTCGGTGCTCTCGAAGAAGGCGCCGATCTCGCCTTTGGGGCAGATGCCGGCGTCCTCGAGCGTCGTTGCGTGCAGGATCGTGTAGCAGTCGTAGAACTCGGCGAACTGGAAGTCCTTCGGGCCGTAACCGGCGATGCGGTAGGCGGCCGGCGCGGAGAACGCCGTTGGGGTCTGACAGAGGTCGGGCGTGAGCCAGCTGTTGTCGAAGCCCTGCGCCACCGCCGCGCCGAGGACGTACACCGGCGGCCGGCGGAGCAGCCGCGCCCGTTCGGCGGTCGTCATGATGAAGGCGATACCGCCTGCGCACGGCATCACGCACTCGAGGATGTGCAGCGGGTAGTTGACATAGCGCGAGTTGAGCACGTCATCCACCGTGATCGGATCGCGCATGGCGGCGAGCGGGTTAGGGCCGGCGTTAAAGCGCTGGTTGACGCTGATCCGCGCCAGCTGCTCCGGCTTGGTGCCGTACTGGTGCATGTGGCGCGTGTAAAGCAGCGCGTAGTTCGTATTCGCGGCGATCGCCGGACCGTAGGGGCTGACGAACTCGCTGATGAAGTCGGGACGGGTGTGGCCGCCGGCTTCCCCGGGCGCGCCCATGAACGAGCCCGGGTTCTCGGGGTCGCGGGCGTTGCCGTTGACGAAGAGGATGTAGTTGCAGACGCCTTCGTCCAGGAGCGCGGCGGCGATCGTTATCGCGGCACCGGGGGTGGCGCCGTTCATGCCGACACCGGCCGCGAAGCCGTGCGGCCGGATGCCGGCGTACTCGGCGACGCGCTGCGGCAGGAACGACGTCGAGATCGAGATGAGCCCATCGATGTCCTCGCGACGCAGCCCGGCGTCGTTGATCGCCTCGGCCGCGGCTTCGGCGGCGAGGCCGAGCGCCGACCGGTTGGGCCAGGAACGCTTGTGCTTCGTCTCGCCTATGCCGACGATAGCCGTCTTCCCGCGAAAGCTCATTCCGTACCTCCCGCAATGGTGTAGTGTTGCGTCCGGTCGTGCACCTATATTACCACCGGCACGGCGACGAGCAGCTTTTCCTGCGCGGCGACGGTGCGCAAGACTGGCGCAGATTGCGTGCAGGGGCTAAGGGTGTCAGCATGGCGGCCAATCCGCATTGGTGCGGCAAGAGGGGCGCCATGAATACTTTGCGAAGCGTAGTGCTTGCAGCAGCAGTCGCGACGGGCGGTGCCGTTGGGCTTACGGCGGGTTTGGTCCAGGCACAACAGAATCCTTCCACCGGTTCAGAACGGGGATTTCCCAGCAAGCCAATCCGGCTCATCGTGGGGTTCGGGGCTGGCGGGCAGCCCGACACCTTGGCGCGCATAGTGGGCCAGAAGCTGAGCGAGAGCTGGGGGCAGTCGATCGTGGTGGACAATCGGCCGGCGGGGGGCGGCACGCTTGCGTCGGGCACTGCCGCGAAAGCTGCGCCGGACGGCCACACCTTGCTGTGGATGAATTTTGGACTGAGCGCCGCGCTGCAGCCGGACCCGCCTCAAGACCCGCTCAAGGAGTTCGCCGGCGTAGCGCAGATCGGATACAGCGTCATAGTGCTGGCGGCCACGCCGACGCTGGGCGTCAAGTCGATCAAGGACCTCATCGCGCTCGCCAAGGCTCAGCCCGGCAAGATCATCTTGAGTACCAGTGGAGCCGGGACCTCATCGCATCTGAGCGGGGCAAGATTCACGCTCGCCGCCGGCATCAAGGTCGTGCAAGTCGCCTTCAAGGGCGCGCCGGAGGCGGTGGTCGAGACCCTGGCCGGACGCACGCACTATTTCGTCGGGGCGCAGGGGAACGTAATGGCGTTCATCAAGGAAGGAAAGTTGGTGCCGCTCGCAGTCTTCACGCCGCAGCGCTCACCCAGTTTGCCCGACGTGCCGGCGCTGGCGGAGACGCTTTCCGAATTCAAGCGGCCGGAAACCTCGCTCGGGCTGCTCGCGCCCGCGAACACACCGCGCGCTATCGTGAACCAGATCAATCGGGAGATCGTGCGCGTCCTCGAGCTCCCCGACGTGAGGGAGCGGATGCATATCATGGGCTTTTTTCCCGCATCGAGCACGCCCGAGGAATACGAAAAGATCGTGCGCAGTCAGATCGCAAATTTATCCAAGCTCGCGAGGGAAACCGGTCTTCGACCGAAATGAGGACAGACACACGGCGCCTCCCATGCCACGTGGATCACGTTTGCACCAGCCGTTTCTCCTGGCCCCGTTGGATTCCGGTTTACCCAGGAAAAGGCACTCCGGCCGGCTCCGCTATGGACCATCCTGACGCCGAACCCCGTGTTGCTGCCGTAAACGATGCGCCGGTAGGCAAGCCCCAGCCGTGTGCTACACTTTTGACGCGAGCTACGGAATTCCGGCATGTGCCGGCCTAATAGGGAGGAAAGGCTATGGCGTACGATCTGCTGATAAAGAACGGGTTGATCGTGGATGGGTCCGGCATGCCGGCATTCCGCGGCGACGTTGGGGTCAAGAACGGAAAGATCGCCGAAATCGGCAAGCTGTCGAGCCCTGCCAAGAAGACCATCGACGCCGACGGCCGCGCCGTTAGCCCGGGCTTTATCGACAATCATTGCCATTACGACGCTCAGGTCACCTGGGACCCGCTGTGCACCTTTTCACCCGAGCACGGCGCAACCAGCGTGATCTTTGGCAATTGCTCGCTGAGCCTCGCGCCGGTGCGCAAGGGCACCGAGGAGCGGCTCGCCGAGTTTCTCTCCTATGTCGAAGCGATCCCGATGTCGGTGCTGAAGACCGTCGATTTCGACTGGGAGACGATCCCGCAATACATGGACCATCTCGACAAGCGGCTCGGCGTCAATGTCGGCAACCTGATCGGCCACACCGCAGTGCGCCATTACGTGATGCGCGATGATTGTCAGAAGGCCGGCGCCACCGCAGAGCAGATCAAGCAGATGCAGGATGTCGTCCGGCAGGGCATGGAGGCCGGCGCGCTCGGCCTTAGCGTGTCACGCGAGAAGGGTCATTTCGATCCGCAGGGCGTGCCGATCCCGGCGCTATGGGCCGACGAGAAGGAGATCTTCGCGCTCGCCGACGTGCTGCGCGAGATGGGCACCGGCACAATCCAGGCCGGCGGCGGCCAGTATGTCGAGCTGAAGGACGGCATGATGCGGCGCCTCGCGGAAGCGACCGGCCGCACGGTCGTCTACAACAGCCTGTCGCAGACGATGCGGCGTCCGGATGAGTGGAAGATCCACATGGCGCGCGCCGAAGAAACCGCGGCGATGGGCATCCGCGCCTATCCGATGTGCAGCCCGAACCGGGTGACCCAGGACTTCACGATGAAGAACTCGCAGGTCTTCCGCGGCCTGCCGACCTGGCACCCGATCCTGCTGATGTCGGATCAGGAAAAGCTGCGGCTTTACGCCGACCCGGAAACTCGTGCCAAACTTCATGAGGAAGCGGTCGTCAACAAGCCCGACAGCGCGGTCGGCATCTCGAAGACCTGGTGGAACTACATCTGGGTCAACCAGCCGGTGCTGGAAAAGAACAAGTGGATGCAGTTCAAGAACGTGGGCGAAATCGCCAAGAAACAGGGCAAGCGCGTGATCGACGCGTTCCTCGACCTTGTCGTTGAGGAGAAGCTCGAGACCCGCTTCCTGCAGGCCGAGAACAACATTGACGACGAGGCGCTGAAAAAGATTCTGACTCACCCGAACGCGGTGATCGGGCTCGGCGACGGCGGCGCGCACGTGCAGTTCCATGGCGGCTACGGCTACCTCACCAAGCTGCTCGGCGAATGGGTGCGCGAGAAACAGGTCATGACCCTGGAGCAGGCGGTGCGCCGGCTGACCTTTGACTCGGCCTCAACCTTCGGCCTGTACGACCGCGGCCTGCTACGGCCGGGCATGGCCGCCGACATCACGATGTTCGATCCGGCCACGGTGAAATGTGGGCACGAGACCGTCGTGCACGACTTCCCGGGCGGCGCTTGGCGCATCAAGGAATCGGCGGAAGGCATCTTTGGCACCGTCGTCAACGGCCAGGTGCTGTACGAAGAGGGCAAGTACACCGGCGCCCTGCCGGGCAAAGTGCTGCGCAACTCCCATTACGAGCAGAACCGCCGCAGCAACGCCTAAACTTTGTTTCATGCAACGGAAAGGGCCGCCGAAGCGGCCCTTCTTTGTTTTGTGCGCCCGGCAGGGCGCACTCACTTGGAGGTGTAAGTCCTCCGCTCACTCGGCGTGGAGAAGAGTTAGCCGA
The DNA here is from genome assembly GCA_945861275.1 of Bordetella parapertussis. Taxonomy (GTDB): domain Bacteria; phylum Pseudomonadota; class Gammaproteobacteria; order Burkholderiales; family SG8-41; genus UBA5216. The sequence continues at coordinate 109,821 of CAMATZ010000011.1, read as the reverse complement.
ACGGCAAGGGTGCCCTGGGCGTTGGGAATCTGAAGGAAGCTGTAGGCAAAGCGCTGGCCTGACGAACAGGAAGCGAATAGGAGGCGACGCGTCGGGGTGAGCAGGCAAATACATGCGAAGCCCGATACTTGCACGGAACGATGCGGCGTAGATTCGACAGGCATAAGCGTGGAGGTGGGTGCGCAATACCCGGGGACTGGGCGCAGCCGAGGTGGTGACGATCCGATTTGAGACTGCCCCGGATTTAGCGCACCAGCCCTATTACCTCGTCCGGCAGGCGAGCGCCGAGGAACTCTACGAGTTTGAACGCATCGGCACCGGCATCGCGTTCGAGGAACGCACCGCCAATCCGACCTACAAGAAGCCGGCCCACCTGTCGCTTCCTCGCGTCAAGGAGCACATGAAGGTCACGGCCCTCCCGGTCTTTCCTCATGATTTTGAAAATTCCAAAGAGATTTTTTGCGCAGGACTTTCCCCAGACCCGCGCGCTCAGTCAGAAAGTCAATCAGGAGACTCCAATTTTGAGCGACTGCTTTCTCAGATCTGAACGGCAGCAGTAGAGATGCAAGGAACCGCCGGTATCGAGTCCTGCCGAAATGAATTTTCTAAAGCAGCCGTTCGGCATGGCTATCCGGATCAACGTCAACTCTAGATAACTGCGGACGTTGCCGGACCGAGTTGCCAGCGGCGGCTTCGGCCGAGGAGCAGTCATTGCCAGAGACAACCATGATTGGCCGAAATGGGCCTACTGCCCACTGAGCGCAGCTCAGAATGCGCTCTTAATCTCAGGACCTCAATCTGCCCGGCCGTTTAACCCCTGGTTTTTCGCGCGCCGCGGCCAGCGCTCCGCCATGAGTGGCAGCACCTCCTCCACCAACCGCTTGGTCTGCGTGTACATATCCTCGTCCCCATCCGCCGCCGGGCGCAGAATGAACTTACAGGCGCCATTCTCGACGTAGCGCGCGATCCGCTGGATGATCGCCTCGGCATCGCCGAAGGCGAAATGCACACCAGCGTCGCGTCCGGTGCGGGCCTTATAGTGCTCCATCACCTTCGCCACGCCGGGATCATCCCGGTTACCAAAGCGATAGGCGAATGCAGCGCCGTAGTGATCCTCGTCGATTGAGCGGCCGGCCGTGGTGGCGGCGTCCTTGATCGCAGCAATGACCTGACCGACGGCCTCGGGCGTCTCGGATCCCGCCTGCCAGCCAGTGCCGTATTTGACCGTCCGCCGAACGGCTGCGTCCGACGAACCACCGATCCACATCGGAAGTTCGGTCTGGGCGGGCAGCGGCGAGATCGAGGCGTTCGTCAACCGGAAGTGCTTCCCGGCGTAGGTCAGCTTCTCGCCCTTCCACAGCCGGGAAATGATCTCCAGCGCCTCGTCGGTCTTGCGGCCGCGCGTGGTGGGGTCGAGGTGCATGGCATCCCATTCCAGCCCGCGCGGACTGCCGATGCCAAAGGCGGGCAGCATGCGGCCTTCGGACAGCACGTCGATGGTCGCGCATTGCTTGGCCAGCAGCACCGGATCGCGCATCGCCACCGCGACGACGTTGACCCCGAACTTGATCCGTCGCGTGCGGCCGGCGATGGCGGCCAGGGCCGTCATACATTCCAGTACCGGGGTGCGGCTCACCAGGCGGTCGCTCTGCCAGATCGAGTCGACGCCGCCCTGCTCGCACAGATCGACCCAACGCCAGAAACCGGAGGCGGTCCGGAACGGGTATTCCATCAGGCCGATACCGGCGGCGATGGTGACTGGCATGAATTATCCTGCTGGCGCCTTACCCGACAAAAACGGTTTCAACGCAGCCCAGATAAAATCATTCGCTGGCGTAGGGATGCCGTGTTCCCTTCCAAGATCCCTGACTCGCCCACCGAGCCACGGCAACTCCAGGCGATTGCCCGCCATCAGATCGACAGCCATGGAGGGCATCACCATCGGTGGCGATGTTCGCGCGCGCGCGAGCCGCGCCTCTGCCTTCTCCACGGGGATCGAAATACCGACCGCGCGCCCCGCCGCAACGACCTCGTTGAATACGGCCGTGTAGAGCGACCAGCAGTCATCGTCCTTTTGTACCACACCCATGGGCGATCGGAGCAGTGCGCACAGCGAGCTGTTCGCAACCAATCCGATGAACTTGTCCCACAGCAGGGTGGGACCATCGGCGCCGATTTCGACCGAAATACCCGCCGCCTCGAAGGTCTCCTTCATCTTGAGCAGTCTCGCGGACTCGACGCCTTTCGCCTCGGCCACAGTGATCGCGTGGTTGGGATTGCGCTGACGGATTACGCCGGGCTCCTCGATGGCGGCGTTCATTGACGCGGATCCATAGACGACGTGCTCCCAGCCGAGAGCCTTGGCGAGTATCCCTGGCGCATCGATACCGTTCTGGACAGGAATGACGACGGTGTCTTTCCCCAGCAGCGGCCGGAGCGTGGGCGCAATCGCTTCAACGGCCCACATCTTCGGAGTCACGACAACGACGTCACAGGCGCCGATTGTGTGCGGATCAAGCTCCGCTTGAATTTCAACGTTGAATCGACCGCTCGGGGCAATCAAAGTCAGGCCATTGCGCCGAATCGCCGTCAAGTGTCGTTCGGTTACCAAAAGACTGACATCGACTCCCGCCCGCCGCAACACCGCAGCGAGCAGGCCTCCTACTCCACCAGCACCCACCACACAAACCTTCATAGAAATCCTTTTTGAAATGACACAGCGGATTCTTCGATTTTTGCAATTTCTCCTATGAAAAACTGCTACTCACTGGAGGTTCCTGGATGTCTTTGAATTTGATCTGGTGCCGGGAGCCGGAATCGAACCGGCACGCTGTTGCCAGCGCGGGATTTTGAGTCCCGTGCGTCTACCAATTCCGCCATCCCGGCAAGGGAAGCCAACGGGAACAACTGGGAGGCGCGGATTATAGCGCCGACCGCCGGCAATCGCCACTGCGCGGCATACCCGCACGTATAATCCTAGAAACGGCAGTTGACCGCTTGCGATGCTACCAACCTCTTGATGGCCTAATAGTTTTTCATGCTATCAACGATTACCCGTTGGGTGACTGCGCTACGGGGTGGATCGCACGGTTCTGGCGGCGCATGGCGGCGTTGCAACTCCTTGGAATGGAACAACCATTCCGCGTCGTCGCGCCTTGCCCTGCACCCCCATAACCGCACGCTCCACCCCGTCCAACTACCGTTTCTAGGATAATCCGCCCGATGTTTCTGCAAGATTTTGATTTTGAGCTGCCGGCGGAACTGATTGCGCAGGCGCCGGCGGCAGCGCGCACGGCGAGCCGATTGCTGCGCCTGGATGGGGTCAGTGGGGCGTGCACGGATGGCCAATTTATGCAGTTGCCGAGTTATGTGGCGCGCGGTGACGTGATGATATTCAACGACACCCGCGTGATCAAGGCGCGTCTTGCCGGGGCCAAGGACAGCGGCGGCAGAGTGGAAGTGCTGATCGAGCGCGTGCTGGCAGGCGACCGCGCGCTGGCGCAGGTGCGTGCGAGCAAATCACCGCGCGCCGGGAGCCGGCTATTGCTTGCCGGTGGCGTTATGGCCAGCGTGCTGGGCAGGCACAATGAATTTTTCGAGCTGCGTTTCGAAAATTGCACGGACATTTTTGCGTTGCTGGATCAGCATGGCGCGCTGCCGCTGCCGCCTTACATCACGCATGCCGCAGATGCGGTGGACGAGACGCGCTATCAAACCGTTTACGCGTGCGCACCCGGTGCGGTGGCCGCACCCACCGCAGGCCTGCATTTTGATCGCGCGATGCTGGAAGCGCTGAGCGCGCAGGGTGTGGTCATCGCGCACGTGACCCTGCACGTGGGCGCGGGCACTTTTCAACCGGTGCGGGTTCGCGATTTGCGCGATCATCAGATGCACAGCGAGTGGTACCAGGTGCCGCCGGTCACGGTGGATGCGATACAGGCGGCGCGTGCGCGCGGCTCACGTGTCATGGCGGTGGGCACCACCAGCTTGCGCGCGCTGGAGTCGGCCGCCGCGGGCGGTCAACTGAAAGCGGGCACCGACGACACGCGGCTGTTTATCACCCCGGGCTACACCTTTAAAATAGTCGACCGGTTGCTCACCAACTTTCATTTGCCGAAATCGACGCTGCTGATGCTGGTGTCGGCGTTTGCGGGCGTGGATAATGTGCGCCGCGCTTACCAGCACGCGATAGCCCGGCGTTACCGTTTTTTCAGTTACGGTGACGCCATGCTGATTGAAAGAAATTCCACGTGACACGAAAACAACCCGAGCCTCGCGACGCCTTCCGGCACTTCATCACCATCACCACGCGCTGGATGGACAACGATGTCTACCGGCACGTGAACAACGTTGTTTATTATTCGTTTTTCGACACCGCAGTCAACGCATACATGATGCGCCAGGGCGTGCTCGATCTTGAGGCGTCGCCGGTGGTGTGTCTGGTGGTGGACACCGGCTGCCAGTTTTTCAGCCCGATTGCGTTCCCGGATGCAGTGCATTGCGGCTTGCGGGTTGCGCATCTGGGCAACAGCAGCGTGCGTTTCGAGATCGGTATTTTTCGCAACGATGAGCCGCTGGCCGCGGCGCAAGGCCACTTTGTGCATGTGGCGTGCGACCGGCACACGCAGCGCCCGCTGGCGATGCCCGCCGACATGCGCCGCGCGCTGGAAGCCTTGGTGACGTAAGCCGCGATGGAATTCAAAGTCTCCCACAGCGACGGCCTTGCACGGCGCGGTGTGTTGCGCACGGCGCATGGCGACGTCGATACGCCGGCTTTCATGCCGGTGGGCACTTACGGCACGGTGAAGGCGATGAACCCGCTGGAGCTGCGCGAACTCGGTGCGCAAATTGTGCTGGGCAATACCTTTCATCTGTGGCTGCGGCCGGGGCTGGAGGTGATCGGCGCACACGGCGGGCTGCATCGTTTCATGGGCTGGGAGGGGCCGTTACTCACCGATTCAGGCGGTTTTCAGGTGTTCAGTCTGGGCGCACTGCGCAAGATTACCGAGGAAGGGGTGAAGTTTCAGTCGCCGGTGAATGGCGATGCGTGTTTTCTAACGCCCGAGGAATCGATGCGCATACAGCGCGTGCTCAACGCCGATATTGTAATGGTGTTCGATGAATGCACGCCGTATCCCGCGACGCTGGACGAAGCACGGCAATCGATGCAGTTGTCGTTGCGTTGGGCGGCGCGATCAAAATCCGCGCATCACGGTAACGCCAATGCCCTGTTCGGCATTGTGCAGGGCGGCGTTTACGAGCCGCTGCGCGACGAATCGCTCGCCGGACTCACCCAAATCGGCTTTGACGGTTATGCCATCGGCGGTCTTTCGGTGGGCGAAAGCAAAGAAGAAATGCTGCGCATACTGCAGCACACCGCGCCGCGGTTACCCGCGGACAAGCCGCGCTATCTGATGGGCGTGGGCACACCCTCGGATATTGTGGCGGCGGTGAGCGCGGGCGTGGATATGTTTGATTGCGTGCTGCCCACGCGTAACGCGCGCAACGGCTGGCTTTACACCAGCACGGGCGTCATCAAGCTGCGCAATGCGCAATACCGCAATGATCTGCAGGCGCTGGATGCGCAATGCGATTGCTACACCTGCACGCATTTCACGCGCGCTTATTTGCATCATCTGCAAAAAGTGAACGAAATACTCGGTGCGCGGCTCAACACCCTGCATAATCTGCATTTTTATCAGCGGCTGATGCAGCGCCTGCGTGCGGCGATTGCCAACGGCACGCTCGCCAACGTCGCTGCGGCGTGGGGTAAGAATGAAGGGCAGGCATGTGAACAAATAGGTTAAAATGCACCGGTTTTGCGCAACCGGCTTGAAAACTCAAGTCTGCGCCGTAATATCATCAAAAGCGGGTTTCCGGGGGAGTTGCAGCTATGTTTATCAGTCAGGCTTGGGCTCAAAGCAGCGGCCAGACGGCGGGCGGCGGCATCGAAAGCATGGTGCTCATCGTGTTGATGTTCGGCGTGCTGTATTTCATGATGATCCGTCCGCAAATGAAGCGCGCCAAAGAGCATAAGGCGATGGTCGAAGCGCTGGCAAAAGGCGATGAGGTGGTCAGCGGCGGCGGCATCCTGGGCCGCGTCACCAAAATCAGCGAAGCCTACGTCACACTCGAAGTCGCGCAGGGGGTGGAGATGGTGCTGCAGCGTTCTGCCGTTCAGGTGGTGCTGCCCAAGGGTACGCTCAAGAATATCTCGTAAGGCGTAAGGCGCGAGGGGTGAGGCGCGGTGGCGCGCAACCCCTGCGCCTCACGCCTTGCCTCCTTACGCCTCACGAAAAAATGAACCGCTACCCCCTCTGGAAATACATCCTGATCGCCGTTTTGCTGGTGATGGGGTTCCTTTACACGGTGCCCAATTTCTACGGCGAGTCGCCTGCGGTGCAGGTATCGCCGCTCAAACCCACGGTGAAGATCGATGCCACGCTGCTGGGCCGCGTTGAAGATGCGCTGACCAAAGGCGGCTTCAAACCCGAAGGCTTGATGCAGGATCAAACGGGCATCAAGGCGCGCTTTGGCGACACCGATACGCAGTTGAAAGCCAAAGAGTTGCTGCAGTCAAAATTAGGCGAAGACTACGTGGTCGCGCTCAACCTGTTGTCGCGCAGCCCGCAGTGGCTTGCGTCGATAGGCGCGCTGCCGATGTATATGGGCCTGGACTTGCGCGGCGGTGTGCATTTTTTGCTGCAGGTGGACATGAAGGCCGCGCTCAACAAAAAAATCGACACCACGGTGGGCGATATCCGCGGCACCCTGCGCGATAAGAAAATTCAGTATAGCGGTGTGACGCGCGATAAAGACAGCGTGGTGGTGCGGTTTCGCGACAAGGCGACACAGAGCAAAGGGTTGGCCGAGATCGAAAAGGCGTTTCCCGATCTGGAATTGAAAACGCAGGATGACAATTCCGAATTCAGGATCAATGCCAGGCTCAAGCTCGAAGCCGTCACCCGCACACAGGAATTCGCGCTGCAGCAGAACATCACCACTTTGCGCAATCGCGTCAACGAACTGGGCGTGGCCGAACCGATCATCCAGCAGCAGGGCGCCGACCGTGTGGTGGTGCAACTACCCGGGGTGCAGGACACTACCCGCGCGAAAGACATTTTGGGCCGTACCGCGACACTCGAAATTCGCATGGTTGAGGCGCACGGCGGCGATCCTGCCGGGCGCAACTACGATCCACAAAAAATCGAGCAGGCGATCAAAGGGCAGGTGCCGTTCGGCACCGAACTGCATTATTCGCAGCGCGACAGCGGCAAGGAAGCGTTGCTGCTAAGCAAGCAAGTGGTGATCACCGGCGAACGTTTGACCGACGCCTCGCCGGGCTTTGATTCCATCAGCAACACGCCGATTGTGAGCGTAACGGTTGACGGACAGGGCGCGCGTGTGATCCAGCAGGTGACGCGCGAAGGTGTCAAGCGCCGCATGGCGATATTGCTGATCGACCGCGGCAAACCCGAAGTGCTGACCGCGCCGGTGATTCAGTCCGAGCTCGGCGCGCGCTTCCAGATTACCGGCTTCAAGACCACCACCGAGACCAAGGATTTGTCGTTGCTGCTGCGCGCGGGCGCGCTGGCGGCGCCGATGGAAATTGTGGAAGAGCGCACGGTCGGTCCTTCGCTGGGTGCGGAAAACATCAAGATCGGCTTCCGGTCGATGTGGTACGGGTTTGCCGCGATTGCGGTGTTCATGATCGTTTATTACATGTTGTTCGGCGTGATATCGATTGTGGCGCTTTCATGTAACCTATTGTTTTTAATAGCATTATTGTCAATGCTGCAAGCGACGCTGACACTGCCCGGCATTGCCGCCATAGCACTCGCATTGGGCATGGCGATTGACGCCAACGTGCTGATCAACGAACGCGTGCGCGAGGAACTGCGCAGCGGCACTACGCCGCAGGCCGCGATCTACGCGGGTTACGACCGCGCGTGGGGCACCATTTTCGATTCCAACGTCACCACCTTGATCGCGGGCATTGCGCTGTTCGCGTTCGGGTCCGGACCGGTGAAAGGGTTTGCGGTGGTGCATTGTCTGGGCATATTGACCTCGATGTTCAGCGCGGTGATGCTGTCGCGCGCGCTGGTCAACTTGTGGTACGGCACGCGGCGCAAGCTGGAAAGCGTGTCGATTGGGCAGGTGTGGCGGCCTGAAGGTGCCACTACCAATAAACGGTGAACAGTCAACGGTAAACAGTAAACAGCAGGCTGCGCAAGGTGACAGGTTTTTCTGTTCACTGTTAAGCGCTTACTGCTCACGGGGCTAAGAAAACATGGAATTTTTCAGATTCAAACGCGACATACCATTCATGCGCCACGCGCTGATCTTCAACGTGATCTCCTTGATTACGTTTTTGATCGCGGTGGTGTCCCTGGCGACCAAGGGCCTGCATCTGGGGGTGGATTTCACCGGCGGCACGGTGATGGAAGTGCGCTACAGCCAGCCCGCCGACCTCAACCAGATACGCGATGCCATGGCCAAGCTCGGCTTCACCGAGGCCAGCGTGCAGAATTTTGGAACGACCCGCGATGTGTTGATTCGCCTGCCGGTGAAACAGGGCGTGACCAGTGCCAAATTGTCGGAGCAGGTTTTGGTGGCGTTGAAGCAAATCGACAGCACGGTGGACCTCAAGCGCGTCGAGTTCGTCGGCCCGCAGGTCGGCAAGGAATTGCTGGATAACGGTGCGCTGGCGCTGCTGTTCGTGTCGATCGGTATTGTGCTCTACCTGTGGCTGCGCTTCGAGTGGAAGTTCGGCGTCTCGGCGATCGTCGCCAACCTGCACGACGTGGTGATTATTCTCGGATGTTTCTCGCTGTTTCAGTGGGAATTTTCACTGCCGGTGCTGGCGGCGGTGCTGGCGATTCTGGGTTACTCGGTCAATGAATCGGTAGTGGTGATGGACCGGGTGCGCGAGAATTTCCGCAACCGCAGGTTCCGCACCACGCCTGTGCCGCAGGTGATTGACAACGCGATCACCGCCACCATGTCGCGCACCATCATCACCCACGGCTGCACGCAGTTGATGGTGTGCTCGATGCTGATTTTCGGCGGTGAGACGCTGCATTATTTCGCACTGGCGCTGACCATCGGCATCTGCTTCGGCATCTATTCCTCTGTGCTGGTCGGCAGTCCCTTACTGATGTGGCTGGGCCTGCGCCGCGAAGACCTCGCCAGGGCCGAACGCAAGCCCGCCGACGCAGCAGTGTGATGTGAAGCTTGAGGGGTGAAGGGTGAAACGCCCTTCTCTGCAACCTTCACGCCTCACCGTTCACGCTTCACGCACTTAAGGCCTACGTGGAACTCCTGACCACCTTCATCGACATCGTACTGCACCTCGACAAGCACTTGCAGGTGCTGATCCAGAATTACGGCGTGTGGATTTACGCGATCCTGTTTCTGATCATCTTTTGCGAAACCGGTTTGGTGATTGCACCATTTCTGCCGGGCGATTCTCTGTTATTTGTTGCCGGCGCGCTGGCGGCTTCGGGCAATATGTACGTGCATACGCTGTTCCTGGTTTTGGTCGCAGCGTCATTTCTGGGCGATAACACCAATTACTGGATCGGGCGGTTTTTCGGCCCCAAATTGTTTTCGCGCGAAGGCTCGCTGCTGCTCAATCCCAAACACCTCGAACGCACGCAGAAGTTTTATGAGCGCCACGGCGCCAAAACCATCGTCATCGCGCGTTTCATACCCATCGTGCGTACCTTCGCGCCCTTTGTGGCGGGCATAGGGCGCATGGTCTATCCGCGCTTTATGATTTTTGCGTTCGGCGGCGCGGTGCTGTGGATCGGCTCGCTGGTCTACGCTGGCTATTTTTTCGGCAACATCGCGTGGGTGAAGAGCAATCTGTCGCTGGTGATCGTCGGCATCGTTGTGCTGTCGATACTGCCGGGCATCATTGAGTTCATCAGACACAAGCTTGGCAAGCGCGCATCCTAGACTCAACGATCCTGAGCGGTTAGTTAAGCGCGCCCGCCAGTTTGCGCCGATAGTCGCCCACCAGCGGATGATCGCTGCCCATGACACTAAACAGCTGCAACATGGTTTTGCGTGCGCCGTCATCCTTGTAGGTGCGGTCACGGCGCACGATTTCCAGCAACTGTTCCAGCGCCTCTGCGTACTGCGCGAGCGCGATGTGCTGACGGGCGAGTCTGAGCCGCGCATCGGAATCGTTGGCATTGGTTGCAATGCGCATTAACAATTCATCGGTGTTAGCGCCGCTGCCGGCATCCGGCGTAAGGTCAAGCCGTGCCTGCAGCGTTTTTACGCGCTCATCCATTTGCACTAGCGGCGACATCGATGCTATCAACCGCTGCGCTTCATCGTGCCGGTTTAATTCAATCAGTAACGCCGCGCTGTCGACGCGCACATTCTCGTTCAACGGATCGAGTTGCGACGCCTCGCCCAGCATGGCCAGCGCGCGCTGCGGGTCACCGGTTGCGGCGTACAGCGCGAGCGCATCCAGACGCATTTTTTCCGCAGGCGAAGGAATAATCCTGTCGAGAAACGCACGTACCTGCGGCTCCGGCAAGGCGCCGGAAAACTCATCCACCAGTTCGCCATTGACGAAGGCCTTGACATTGGGAATGCCGCGCACGCCATAGCGTTGCGCGAGCGGCTGGTTTTCGTCGGAATTGACTTTCGCGAGGCGAAATTTCCCTTGATACTCCGCCGCGAGTTTTTCCAGCACGGGTTTCAGCGCGAGGCACGGCCCGCACCATGCGGCCCAAAAATCAACCAATATCGGAACCGTTTTCGAGGCTTCGATTACCGTCTGCTCGAAATCTGCGGCAGACACATCCAGGCTGTGCGAAGACATCAGATTTTCGTGGCCAGTTCGGCGGCTTTGCCGATGTAGGTCGCGGGTGTCAGTTCAATCAGTCGCTGGCGTTCCGCTTCGGGTATGCCGGTGAGGCCACTGATAAACACGCGCAGGGTTTCGCGATTGATGCCGGCTTTGCCGCGCGTCAGTTCCTTCAATTGTTCGTAAGCGCCGCCCACGCCATAACGGCGCATCACCGTTTGTATCGGTTCGGCCAGCACTTCCCAGTTGTCGTCGAGATCCGCGGCGAGTTTCGCGGGATTGGCTTCCAGTTTGTTGAGACCTTTCAGGCAGGAGTCATACGCCAGCAGCGTGTAGCCCAGCGCCACCCCCATATTGCGCAGCACGGTGGAGTCGGTGAGGTCGCGCTGCCAGCGCGAAATCGGCAGTTTTTCGCTCAGGTGGCGCAACACGGCGTTGGCGAGTCCGAGATTGCCTTCGGCGTTTTCAAAATCAATCGGATTGACCTTGTGCGGCATGGTCGAAGAACCGATCTCGCCTGCTTGGGTTCGTTGCTTGAAATAGCCGAGTGAAATGTAACCCCAGATGTCGCGATTCAGATCGATCAAAATGGTGTTGACGCGCGCGTAGGCATCGAACAATTCCACCATCGTGTCATGGGGTTCGATCTGTGTGGTGTAGGGGTTGAATTCCAGACCGAGGTTTTCAACAAACAGGCGCGCGAACAATTCCCACTGCACATCCGGGTAAGCGGTCACATGCGCGTTGTAATTGCCCACCGCACCGTTGATTTTAGCGAGCAGTTTGACGCGCGCAATGTTGTCGCGTGCGCGCCGCAGCCGATGCACCACATTGGCAAGCTCCTTGCCGAGCGTGGTGGGCGAGGCCGGCTGGCCATGCGTGTGCGCGAGCATGGGCAGCGCCGCCAGTTCGTGTGCCTGCGCGGTCAGCCGGGTGATGATGCTGTCCAGCGCCGGCAGCATCACGTCGTCGCGCGCCTGCTTTAACATCAGCGCGTGGCACAGATTGTTGATGTCCTCCGAGGTGCAGGCAAAGTGAATGAACTCGGCGACCGTTTCCAACTCGGCATGGCCGGCGAATTTTTGCTTGAGAAAATACTCCACCGCCTTGACATCGTGATTGGTCGTCGCCTCTATCGCTTTTACCGCTGCGCCATCGGCTTCGGAGAAATTTTCGACCAGTGCGTCCAGCGCGGCAATTGCGCCTGCGGAAAATGGCGGCACTCCGGCGAGTGTGGGCTCGGCGGCGAGCGCCTTGAGCCACTCCACTTCGACTTTAACGCGAAAGCGTATCAGCGCCCATTCACTGAACAAGGCGCGTAACGGAGCAACTTTTGCCTGATAACGTCCGTCGAGCGGCGACAGGGCAGTGAGCGGATTGAGGGTCATGGATATCTTGTAGAATTGAAGCATACTTTAACATACGTGCTGACACTCAAAGCGACCCCATGACCACCGCCAGCCGGGCGCTCGCGCGCTACGCCACTGATCTGAAGTATGAGCAAATACCTGCTGAGGTTGTGGAGCGCGCCAAGGATTGTTTGATCGACACCGTGGCCGCTTGCGCGCTGGGTGCGCAAATGCCGTGGACGCAGACTGTGATCGAATACGCCCAGCGCAACAGCGCGGCGGGCGCATCGAACGTGCTGGGCACGGAAATCAAAGTGCGCGCGCCTTTTGCGTGTCTGTGTAATGGCGCGGCGGCGCACGCATTCGAACTGGATGCCTTGTGCGAGCCGAGTGTGGGCATGCATCCTGGCGCAGCGCTCGCGGTGCCGGGGCTGGCGGTGGCGCAGGGGCGCAAAAAATCCGGCCGCGAACTGATTGTGGCGTTCGTTGCCGGCTTCGAAATTCTTTATCGTATAGGTCAGGCGACGCGGCATTCGCCGGAGAAAATCGGCTTTCACGCGCCCGCGGTGATGGGTGTGTATGGCGCGTCCTGTGTGGTGGCCAAACTGTTTAATGAAAGCGCTGAACAGATGGCGCACGCGTTTGGTATTGCGGGCTCGTTGAGTTCGGGGCTGATGGAGTTCTCGCGCAGCGGCGGCCTGGTCAAGCGCCTGCACCTGGGACGCGCCGCTGAAAGCGGCTTTCTGGCCGCGGCGCTGGCGCGCGATGGTTACACCGGGCCGGCCGAAGTGCTTGAGGGCAAATACGGCGCATTGCATACGTTCTGCCGCGACGCCGAGCCTGAACGCATGACGCAAGACCTCGGTGTGGTGTGGCATACGATGAAAGCCAAGTTCAAGCGCTTTGCCTGCCATTCCAACGCACAAGTGCCGGTGTCGCTGGTGCTCGAGCTGAAGGCCCGGCACGGCATCACCGGTGACGACGTGGCGCGCATTGCGCTGGCGGTCAATGAAAAATCGCTGAGCCATCACAACATCCCCGAGCCGGCTGATCTGGCGATGGCGCAATACAGCGTGCCGTTCAGCACCGCGCTGGCGCTTTATTTCGACCCCACGGATCCGTGGGTGTTCTGCGACAGGAACGTCAACGATCCGCGCATTCGCGCGCTGTCAAAATCCGCAACGCTGGCACCGATGCCGTCGGCGGCCAGCCAGGTGGGCATGGCGGCCTGCGTCACTTTGCATCTGAAAAACGGCCAAACGCTAAGCGCGGAAGGCGACAATTTCAAAGGTACGCCGACGATGCCGCTCACGCGCGGCGAATTGCTGGAAAAATTTCTCAAGCTCACCGCGCATCGCGCGCGCCCGAATGCCGAGCGGCTGTTCTCGCAACTGGCTGATGCGGAAAATATCAAGGATATAAGCAAGCTGAATTTTGCGTTGTAGACGGTTGCGCGCCAGAACCCGCGCCGCCTTCGGCGCCAGCGTGCTACAGTGACGGCGCAAACGCATTTGACCTTTGACCCCGGGAGAATTGCCATGATGCATTTCGCGATGACCACAGGTAGTGCTGTGTTTTTGTTGCTTGCTTCTGCCGCCATGGCGCAAGGCGGCGCGGGATCGGCGAACCCTTCGACAAGCTCAGGACAGGCTTATCCCGTGCGTCCGATCCGCATCATCGTGCCGAACACTGCGGGCAGCGCCACCGACGGCGTGACGCGCATCGTCGCTCAGCGTCTGACCGAAACCCTGGGCCAGCAGACGGTGGTGGACAACCGGGCGGGCGCAAGCGGCATCATTGGTCACGAAATCACCATGCACGCCGCGCCCGACGGCTACACGGTGCTGGTCTCCACCTCTTCAGGCCTGGTGCTCAATCCGCTGCTGATGAAGGTGCCCTACGACGCGCACCGCGACTTCACGCTGATTTCGCTGCTGGTGATGAGTCCCCAAATGCTGGTCAGCCACGTGGGCCTGCCCGCGCGCAACATCAACGAGTTGGTCGCGCTCGCGCGCGCACGGCCCGGGCAGCTCAACTGCGCATCGCCGGGTTTCGGCACCTCCAACCACCTCGGCTGCGAAATGATCAAGACCATGACCTCGGTGAACTTTCTGCATGTGCCCTACAAAGGCACTGCGCCTGCGATCACCGATGTGGTCGGCGGCCAGGTGCAGTTCATGTTCAACAGCATGCCCGCGGTCTACCCGCTGGCCAAAGCGGGCAAGCTGCGCGCGCTGGCGCACGGCGGCACCAAACGTTCACCCGCCGCGCCGGAAGTGCCGACCGTGGCTGAGAGCATCCCCGGATTCCAATGCATCACCTGGTACGCGATGGTCGCGCCGCGAGGCCTGCCGCCGGCGATTACCGCCAGGCTGAACGCGGAAGTAGTGAAAATGTTCGCCGATCCGCCCTTCGCCCAGCGCATCATCGATCAGGGTCAGGAGCCGCAATCCAGCACGCCCGCGCAACTCGTCGCGCACATGCGTGCCGAAACCGTGCGCTGGTCCGACGTGATCAAGCGCGCGGGGCTTAAGCTCGAACGCTAATCAGCCTTAAGCCCCGCATCCAGAATCACCTTGCGCCATGCCGGCACCTCGCGCGCAAGCTGGCGGCGCAGATCGTCCGGCGTTCCCGGCAGCGGCGTTGCGCCGAACGTGAGCAAACGCTCGCGCACATCGGAGGCGCCGAGGATCGCGAGTATCTCCGCGTTGAGTTTGTTGACGATTTGCGGCGGCGTTTTCGGTGCGCAATACATGCTGAACCAGCCGCTGGTATCGAAGCCCGGAAATCCGGATTCAGCAATGGAAGGCACGTCCGGGAAAAGAGGGGTGCGCTTGGCGGTGGTGACGGCGAGCGCCGTGAGCGCGCCGAGCTTTACGTGCTGCGTCAGCACCAACACATTGTCGATGGCGATTTGCAGGCGTCCGCCGAGGATGTCCGGCAGCATTGGGCCGGTGCCCTTATAGGGTATGAAAACCATGTCGATGCCGGCGAGACGCTTGAACATTTCACCCGACAGATGCTGCACGGCGCCTGGCGCCGACGCGCCCCACGAAATTTTGCCGGGGCGCGCTTTTGCATAGGCGATAAATTCCGCCACGGTTTTAACACCGAGCGACGGATGCGCGACCATCAGATAAGGCGTGGTTGCGATCAGCGCCAGCGGCTCAAGGTCGCGCTGCACGTTGAACGTGGCGCTCCGGTACAAGCTGCCCACAATGCTAATCGACGAACCCGAAATCAGCAGCGTATAGCCGTCGGGCTGCGATTTCGCGACGAGTTCCGCACCGATGATGCCGCTCGCACCCGGACGATTGTCGATCACTACTTGCTGGCCGAGGCGCTCGGACAGTTTCGCTCCGATTAATCTGCCCACCAGATCAGTGCTGCCGCCGGGTGTGAATCCGACGATCAGGCGGATGGGGCGCTGGGGGTAATCCAGTTTTTGTGCCAGCGCAGGCGACGATGCAATAACAACGGTTAGCGCAAGTGCTCGCAATAATGCAATCGGTGGCATGATCATCTTGATGAAAAAATGTTTAATAACAAATACTTACAATGAAACACGCCAAGGCGAGCCATCCTTGTGCAGGATCGGCACCGTAACATTTTCAGACGCCAGCCGCGTCTGCACCGACAGACTGTGGGTGCCGGCGCCACCCATCACCACGATCACGATGTCTTCCGGCTTGTCGGCAATCGGCACGCCGAAATCCGGATTGAAATCGGCGTATTGCTTGAGGAGTTTTTTGCTGAAGCTGGTGAGATTGCCGCGCGGTATGCTGCCAAACGGGATGCGTCCGTACTCCCAGATGAAACGTTTCACCTCGGCCTTGCTGTAGCCGCCGTTCGCCAGCAGGCGCGCATGCTGCGGACACAGAATCAGCAGCGGCTGGCCTTCGCCGTTGGTATTGCGATTACCCACATACGGAATCGACGCCGCCAGCGTGCGCAGCAACTCCTTCGCGGTCTGGCTGCCGCCGTTGTCGTCGATCATCGCCGCAGGGCACGCGGGAATCAATGTCACGGTGTTGGCATCGGCTGCGTAGCCACGCTCTACCTGCAGCGGCTGCCACGGGTTTTCGTCCTCGTTCTCGGCGATGCAGTGCGTAAAGCGCGCAATGTGCCCCTGCGTGTGGATGTTGATCGAACCCGGCGTGCCGCCGACGTTGATCATCGTCAACTGCAACGCGCGCCCTATCGTACTGGTGCTGTGCCAGCGGCTGCCGGTGTGGTTGTAACCCCAGTTCAGGTCGATTGCTTTGCGCACCGGGCCATTGACGATAGGCAGCGGCGAGGTGTTGTGGGTCGAGGTCTGCACCGCGTCGAGATTGAACTTCGGGTCGGCGATGCCTTTTACGCAAGCGATCAACACCGGCATGTACTCGGGCTTGCAGCCTGCCATGACCGCATTGGCGGCGATTTTTTCCACTGTCGCCATGCCTTGCTTGGGCGCGAGTGTGCCGATCACGTCAGCGGCCTGGAATCCAAGCGTGTGTTCAACATAAGCGGTCATTGCCGCCACGCGCGCCTCGGTCGGCGGCACGATGGGCAGGCCATCGGTGAGGTCATGGTTGAGAAACCACGCGTTGATGGCTTCCCACGAATCTTCAAGTTCAAGTATCGGCGCGTCTGTCATCACGCTATTCAAGGGTGCGTTCATGCGGCCACATTCCTGCGCGACGCCGGGTGCAGGTAATCCACCCTGGTATGTGGCGCAATGACACCGTGTCCGGTGAGCTGTTCAATCACAATTGGATAGGCAGAGCGCGCAAGCTCGCGCACTTCATCCGGCGTCAGGTCGTTCAGCGGATGCGGTACCACGAGCAGCGGCAGATCATCCAGTTGAAGATTTTTCGCGGCCAGCCGCCCGTGCGTGAGGAAAGCCATCGAAACGATGGTCGACGCCGGCACGCCGCGCCTTTCAAGATAAACCGAGTCGTGGATACACCACGACGTGCAGCCGCCTCAGTCGCCCCACGCGTTGACCAGCGCCTGCACCTTGCCTTCAAGCTCGTTTGCGATGAGCTTGCTCGAAGTGAAATTCTTGCGCACCGTATGTGTCTGCAGGCCGCTGTAATCCGCGCGCATCATTTCTTCAATGGCCTGGATAAACAGACCGGCGTTGGGTTTGATGTTGTCGATGAAGCCGATCGACTTGCCGTTGAGCGTATCCAGCCGCCGCGCCAGCGCCATGCGCTCGACTGCGCGACTGCCTACCGGGTTGACGATTCTGATGGTGTTTGTCACCTTGGCCTCCTGTGGATGCTTTGCCTAGCGCGGTAGCGCATCGTAGTTCTCTGGCGCCGGAACTTCCAGCGCGCTGGTAATGCCGCACAACATGCCGTAGTAATTGATGACCGCGGTGAATTCGACCACCCACTGTACGCTGTGCCCGCTCTTAAGCGCGTCAAAGGTGGCCTGCTCGACACGGTTGGTGCGCATCAGTTGTTCGACGTAAGCCGCGATCTCGCGGTCGCCGGCGGGGTAGCGGGCGGGTTCAGCGCGTTGGCGTATCAGATCGATCACCGCTTCCGGCACGCCGTTGCGGCGCGCGCCGTTGACCTGCGCGCCCCACACGTAAACACCCTGGCGCTCGCGCGCCGCAATCAGGATGCCGACCGAACGCGCCCGTGGCTCGACGATGGAGTGCTCGCGAAAATAATCACCCAAATCGAACACTGGTGCTGCCATCTGCGGGCTGTGCAACAACATGCTGAAGGGGCCGCGGATGCCGCCGAATTGTTTTAATACTCTGTCCACCAGCGCGTGGTGCTCGGCGGGCACTTCGGACTTGGCGGAGACGGGGGAGATTCTGGACATGATGGCGGCTTCCTTGGGTTGGGCGTTCACTGCGGGTCGACTGGATCATCGGCGTTTGCTGCGGTGGCCGTCAAGGCAGCGGGCGCACGATTGAAAATTACTCTGCCCGCAGTCCGGACGCCAATATCACTTTGCGCATGCGCGCAGTGTCGGCTTTGACTGCCGCATCGAATTCCTGCGGCGTGCTGCCGACGGCCTCCACCCCAGAGTTGAAGAAGCGCTCCTTGGTGTCGGGCAGACCGAGGTAGGTGCGCGACGCCTGGTTCAGCCGGGCGATGATCGTTGCAGGCGTATTTAAAGGTACGAACATGCCGTAGAACGCGAGTGACTCATAACCGGGCACGGTGGCCGCAATGGTCGGCAAGCCGGGCGCAAGCGCAGTGGGTTCGGCGCTGGTTGCAGCCAGTGCGCGCAAGCGTCCCGACTTTACGTGCTGCGTCACCGAACCGGTGGTGGCGAACATCACTTTCACCTGTCCGGCGATAAGGTCGCTCACCGCGGGGCCGCCGCCCTTGTAACCGATGCGCACGAGATTGACGCCCGCCATGTGCTTGAACAGTTCCGCCGCCAGAAAATTCGCCGAACCCACCGGGCCTGATGCGTAGTTGAGGTCGCCCGGTTTGGCCTTGGCCAGCGCGATCAACTCCTTGACGCTATGCACCGGCAGCGAGGGGTGTACCACCAGAATACTGAGCGCACGCGATGCGAGCAGTACCGGCGCCAGTTGCGCCATCGAGTACGGCGCCTTTTCCAGCAGCGGCGCGGTCCAGATCGTGTTGTTGTGGATGAGCACGGTGTAGCCATCGGCAACGGCGTTTGCCACAGTCATCGGCGCGACGTGCGTGCCACCGCGATTGTCGACCACGAATTGCTGGCCGAGAATCTCCGTCAGTCCCAGCGCCAGCAGCCGCGCGGTGAAATCCACGCCACCGCCGGGCGCCGCAGTGACGATGCGTACTGGCTTGCTGGGGTACTGGGCGTAGGCGCCGCTGATGCAGCAAAGCGCAATTGCGGCGACGATAAGACTACCGGTAAGCCGTGACGCGAGCATCATGTCCCCGGCGCAGGTGTTTGACGGTGTAGCTTGTGAAGGATAAGAAATTCAACTTTATTCGACCTTGATGCCCGTCGCTTTGACCACTTTTGTCCAGCGCGCGATTTCCGACGTCAGGTATGCGGTAAGTTCCGCAGGCGTGCCACCTACCGGCACCAGGCCATGGCCATTCAAGCGGTCGCGCACTTCGGTTAGCTTAAGCGTACGATTCAATTCGGTATTGAGGATGTTGACGATGTCTTGCGGCGTGCCTCGCGGCGCTAACAGGGCTGTGCGTGACATCACCACAGAATCGGGCACGCCTGCTTCGGTGAGGGTGGGCACGTCGGGCAAATCGGGTACACGCCTGGCGGCAGTGACAGCAAGCGGGCGCACCTTGGTGCCGGTGCGCAGGTAAGGCAGGCTTTCCGCTATCGGGCTGAAGATCACCGGCATCTGGCCGCCGAGGAAGGCCAGCAGCGCCGGCGCGCCGCCTTTGAACGGCACGTCCTGCATCTTGATGTTCGCGTTCATCATGAAAAGTTCGACCGTCATGTGCGTGATGGTGCCTTGCCCGGCCGAGGCATACTGGACGTAATTCGGTTTCGCTTTCGCCATGGCGATCAATTCCTGCACCGTGTTAATGCCCAGCGCCGGTTGCACGATCAGCACGAAAAACGATTGCCCTACCGTGCCGATGGACGCGTAATCCCTGATCGGATGAAACGGCAGCTTGGGGTACAGCGGCACATTGGTGGCAATCGACGCGCTGGCGAACAACAGTGTGTAACCATCGGGTGTGGCGCGTGCCACCAGTTCGTTACCGAGCGACGTACCCGCACCGGGCCGGTTATCGACGATGACGGTCTTGCCCAAACCCTCACTGTATTTTTGCGCCACAATGCGCGCGAGAATATCCGTGGAACCGCCCGGCGGCAGTGGCACTATCATGCGGATGGGTCTGACCGGATATCGAGCGGCCTGCGCGGCAGCCAGCGCCGGGCAGGCAACCGTTATTGCAATAACGGCTGCTCTACACGCCTTATTTACTCGCGGGGTTGTTGCCATCGTAGTCTCCTGACCTGAAGTAAAAAGTATAGCAGGCAAACTATCTATGGCGGTGCCGCGCAGCCAGTAAATCGAATCCATACGGAAAATCGATGAAATCGCTGCAGTACGTTAAGATTACCTGCTCAGCGCATTTCTATTTCACCATCACCATTCATTTCGCTGGAGAAACCGATGACAGATTCAAAGACCGCCGCCCCGGGGTACCTGGCAGGCGTCCGGGTACTGGACTTAACGCAGTTTGAGGCGGGTACCTCCTGTACCCAGGTAATGGCATGGCTGGGTGCTGATGTGGTGAAGGTGGAAAATCCGACTGGCGGCGATCCCGGTCGCCGCACCGGCGACACCAAACCGCACCGGGATGATCCTTATTTTCTGAATTACAACTCCAACAAGCGCTCGGTTACCGTCAACCTGAAATCTGCGCGCGGTTTGGAGATCGTCAAGGACCTCGCGCGCAAGGCCGATGTCTTCATGGAAAACTTCGCGCCCGGCGCCATCGAACGCCTGGGGTTGGGCTACGATGTGTTGAGCAAGATTAATCCGGGCATCATCTATGGGCAGGTGAAGGGCTTCGGCGAAGGCAGTCCGTATGCGAATAATCTGGCGTTCGACATGATCGCCCAAGCCTGCGGGGGTGTGATGAGTATTTCCGGTCAGCCCGACGGCCCGCCGGTGAAGCCGGGTGCGACGCTGGGCGATACCGGTACCGGGATGTTGATGCTGATCAGCATTCTTTCGGCGCTGTATCAGCGCAAAGAGACCGGCAAGGGTGTGCATTTGCAAGTGGCGATGCAGGATGCGATGCTGCACTACATCCGCAATGCGTTTGGCGTCACCATCAAATCGGGCAAGCCCGCGCCGCGCGCCGGCGCGCAATCTGGCAGCGGTGTCAATCCGCCATGCAATATTTATCCCTGCGCACCGGGAGGGCCCAACGACTACGTCTACGTCTATACCAGTCGTGCCAACCCGCAGCATTGGCCGCGGCTGCTCGAGGCGATTGGACGCAAAGATCTGATCGGTGATCCACGCTACGACAAGCGGGAGGAGCGCGCCAAACGGGAGAAGGAAGTAGACGCCATCATCAGCGAATGGACGATGAAGCATGACAAGTATGAGGCCATGCGGGTGATCGGCGCCGCCACGCCTGCGGGCGCCGTGCGCGACACACTGGAACTGCTGAACGACCCCAATTTCGAGGAGCGCGGCATCATTCAGACCATAAAGCACCCGACCGGACCGTTCAAGATGGCGGGCTGGCCGGTGCGCTTCAACGGCAAGACGGCGCCGGTGAAACCCGCGCCGCTCCTCGGCCAGCACAGCGACGAGGTGATGAAGGATTGGCTGGGTATGGATGCGGCGCAGGTGGCCGCACTGCACACGGACAAGGTGCTGTCAGCATAACTGCGTGAAGGGTGAAGAGTGAAGAGTGAAGAGTAACGGCAACCCCGCGGTTTGCCGATTCACTGTTCACCGTTTACCGTTCACTGTTTACCACTCACCGTTCACCGCCCTTCACCCTTCACCCTTCACCCTTCACCCTTCACCCTTCACCCTTCACCCTTCACCCTTCACCCTTCACGTCCTTACAAGGAAACAACGATGGCTGATACCACCGGCAATGAAATTCTGGCGAAAGCCCTGAAGAACGAAGGCACCAACCACATCTTCTACATCATGGGCGGGCCGATGCAGCACGCCGAAACCGCGTGCGCCAAGGAAGGCATACGCATGGTCGACGTGCGTCATGAGCAGGCCGCAGCGCTCTCGGCGCAAGCCTACAGCCGGCTGCTGCAAAAGCCCAGTGTGTGCATGGCAGCGAGCGGTCCCGGCGTGATCAATCTCACCACCGGTGTGGCCAATGCGCTGATCGACTGTGCGCCGGTGGTAGCGATCGGGGGCTCCAGCTCGATACATCAGATTGGCCGGCAGACGTTTCAGGATATCGACCAGGTGGCCATCATGCGCGGCTGCACCAAGTGGACCGACCAGGTGATCGATGTCCGGCGCATACCCGAAATGGTCAATACCGCGTTCCAGAAAGCGATGGGCGGCAAACCTGGGCCGGTATATCTGGATTGCCCCGCCGACGTTCTTTACGAGACTGTAGCCGAAGAAAAAGTGCAATGGGGTCTGTCCGGCCGCGCGCTGCTGCGCCCGCGTCCGATGGGCGAAGCGGCGCAAGTCGAAAAGCTCCTCGCGGCGCTGGCCAAGGCGAAGAATCCGATCATACTCACCGGCAGCGGCGTGATCTGGTCGCAGGCCTGGACGGACCTGCAATCGTTCGTCGAAAAAGCCGGCATACCGTTTTACACCACGCCGCAGGGCCGCGGCGTGTTGCCCGACGATCATCCCCTGTCGTTCCTCACCATGCGCTCCTCGGCGTTCAAAGATGCCGATGTGATACTGATCATCGGTACACGCATGAATTACATCATCGGCCACGCCGCACCGCCGCGCTTTGCCGCCGGTGCGACGATTGCGCGCATCGACATCGATGCGGATGAAATTGCATCGTCACCGCGCAAAGTGGATATCGGCATCGTAGGCGATTGCAAAGCGGTGTTGCAGCAACTGCTGGCTGCCATGCCCGGCCGCATTGATGCAAAAAACTATGCGCCATGGCGCGACATGCTCGCCTCGGGCGAAGCGAAAAAGCGCGGCGAAACCGGCGGTGGCATGGCGATGAACAAAACGCCGATCCATCCGCTGCGCCTGTGCGAAGAAGTCAAGAACTTCATGAAGCGCGATGCCATACTGGTGGTGGACGGACAGGAGATATTGAACTTTGGCCGCCAATCCATGCCGACCTTCGCGCCGGCGCACCGCCTGAACTCCGGCCCCTTCGGCATGATGGGCGTGGGCCTGCCGTTCGGCGTGGGGGCCAAGGTCGCGTGTCCCGACAAGCAAGTCATCGTCGTCCACGGCGACGGTTCATTTGGCCTCAACGCAATGGAGCTCGACACCGCGGTACGGCACAAGATTCCGATACTCGTTGTCATCAGCCTGAACGGTGGCTGGACCGCCGACCCCAAGCGCGAAAAAACCGGGCGCAATCTCGGCTTTACGCGTTACGACAAAATGGCCGAGGGGCTGGGCTGCTACGGCGAGTACGTGGAAAAACCGGAAGATATCGCCGGGGCGCTACAGCGTGCGCAGGCGAAAGTCGATCAGGGCATGGTGGCTCTGGTTAATATCAAGACCGACGATACTGCGCGCGCCGGCACCGTAGCGTTCTCATCGCATTCGACGTAGATTTGCATTACGGTGGCTTGCCACCATTTTTGACAGCGGGAGTAAGCTTTTACACGCCACACTCAACCATCACTGACAACTAGGAGACAACCATGATCGACATGCATGCGCACTGGAAACCTGCTGAACTTACCGATGCGTTACGCGCCCGCACCAAGGAACCACGCATCGTGCGTAACGATGACGGTGTTGAAGTGCTGAAGAGCCGGATGGGCGAAGAACCGTTGTCCAAGGCGTTCGATGACGTGAAGTACCACCTTGCGCGCATGGATCGGCAGGGCGTGAGCACCAGCGTGCTGTCGCTGCTAGGCTCGTTCTGCTGGATCGAGTCGCAGCCGGTGGAAGTATCCGTACCGCTGTGCCGGATTGCCAACGATGCCATGTCCAAGCTGTGCCAGCAGTATGACGGCCGCTTTGCTGCTTTTGCCGCGCTGCCGCTGGCGGACATTGCGGTCGCGGCTAAGGAATTCGAGCGGGCGCTGGCGCTGCCGGGCATGATCGGCACGCAGGTGCCGGGGAATGCTTTTCTCACCAGCAAGGAAGCCGAGAAGATGCGGCCACTGCTTGAAGTCGCCAACCGTCATCGTGCGATCGTATTTATCCACCACGGCCCGCGGCCGGGTGATCCTTTCCCCAAGGTGGCGAGCGACACCGACAACGCGCGCCGCCGCAACGGCACGCTCGACATGCAGGCGAGCCTGTCCTCGGTGATGGTGACACTGTGCCTCACCGATTTCCTCGCGCCTTATCCCGATGCGATGATTCAAATCCACAACCTCGGCGGCAACATTCCCTACGAGGTCGAGCGCATGGACCACCGCTGTCTGCTCGACACGCCGAAAGAAGAACTGCCTTCGTCGCGCTTCCGGCGCGCGAAGGTGTATGTGGATTGCAATTCATTTGGCGCAGGCGCGATAGAGGCCGGGGTGCGCCTGTACGGCGCTGACCGTATCGTGTGCGGCACCGACGGCAGCGAATTCGGCTGCGACTGGACCATCAAGGCGCTCGCGCAAGCGCAGATTGGCGAGGATGCACGGGAGAATATATTGCACCGCAATGCCGCCGCCATGCTGTCGCGTGTGGTAAAGGTGGCGCCACGAGAAACCGCCGCGGCGTAATCGCGAAGTCCACGCGTAGTACGGTTTTCTTTGGGGGCGGATGCAGGCCCAAGGCCAGTTATGTGCGTTGCAGCATAACTATTGCATCCGCTCTCCCGCTTGCAATCGGCGAGCGGTGATCGCAGGCGCATTGATTTTCCGGGTGGTTCGCCATAGGATGAGCGACCGGCCCGCCATTATTTGCATCGACCAGGCGGGCGGCCACGCTACACTTTTGCCGGCGCCGCAAGTGTGCCGACACCTGCACACAAAAGGAGATGAACATGGCGTATGACCTGTTGATCAAGAATGGCCGCATTATTGATGGTTCGGGGATGCCGGCTTTCCGCGGCGATGTTGGGGTTCTTAACGGCAAGATCGCCGAGCTCGGAAAATTGAGCGGCCCGGCCAAACGCACGCTGGATGCCGAGGGGCGGGTAATCGCTCCGGGCTTTGTCGATAATCATTGCCACTTCGACGCCCAGGTCACTTGGGACCCCTTGTGCTCATTCTCTCCTCAACACGGCGCCACCACGGTCGTTTTCGGAAATTGTTCGCTCGGTCTCGCGCCGGTTAAGCCCGGCACGGCGAAGCGGGTCGCGGAGTTTCTCTCGTATGTCGAGGCGATTCCGATGGACGTGCTGAGTACCGTCGACGTCGAGTGGGAGTCGATCGCGCAGTACATGAACCGGCTTGAGGGACGCCTGGGGGTCAATGTCGGCAATTTCATCGGCCATTCGACGGTACGCTATTACGTGATGGGCGACGAAAGCCAGAAGCGCACCGCCAACGCCGATGAAATCAAGGCGATGCAGGACGTCGTGCGCGGCGGCATGAAGGCCGGGGCGCTCGGATTTTCCATATCGCGCAACAAAGGCCATTACGACCCGCAAGGGGTGCACATACCGGCGCTGTGGGCCGACGAAGCAGAGATCTTTGCGCTTGCAGATGTACTGCGCGAGCTCGGCACCGGCATCATCCAGTGCGGCGGTGGCCGCGCCGCGGAGTTGAATGGCGGTTTGATGGCGCGGCTCTCCGAAGCGACGGGCCGCACCGTCATCTACAACAATCTGGGCCAGACCATGCGCGATCCCGATGCGTGGAAGAAGCACATGGCGCGCCTCGAGGAAACGTCGAAAGCCGGCATCCGCGCTTTCCCGCTGTGCAGCCCGAACCGGACCACGCAGAACTTCACGATGAAGAACTGCCAGGTGTTCCGCGGCACGCCGACGTGGCATCCGATCCTGCTCGCCTCCGACGAAGCGAAGCTGCGCGCCTACAGCGATCCTGCCGTCCGGCGCAAGCTGCACGAAGAGGTGGTCGAGCACAAAGGGACCAAGCTGCCGGCTGCCGGCTATTCCCTCAAGTGGTGGGACTACATGTGGGTGGAAGAGCCGAAGCTCGAGAAGAACAAAGGCCTGAAAGGCAAGACCATCGGCCAGCTCGCCAAAGAACAAGGCAAAGGGGTCATCGACGCCTTCCTCGATCTCGTCGTCGAAGAGAAGCTGGAAACCGGCTTCATGCAGGCGGAAATCAACGTCGACAACGAGGCCATGAAGCAGATCCTCACCCATCCGAACGCGATCGTCGGGCTTTCCGACGGCGGCGCGCATGTGCAGTTCCACGGCGGCTACGGCTACTGCACGCGGCTACTTTCCGAGTGGGTGCGCGAGAAGCAGATCATGACGCTCGAGCACGCAGTGCGGCGGCTGACCTTCGACTCCGCCTCCGCACTGGGTCTCTACGATCGCGGCCTGCTGCGTCCGGGCCTGAATGCCGACGTTGTGATCTTCGATCCCGACACCGTGCGGCCGCTGCCGGAAAGCATCGTTCACGACTTCCCGGCGAACGGCTGGCGCGTGAAGGAGCCGGCGCAGGGCGTCATGGCAACGATCGTCAACGGCGAAGTCCTGCTGGAGGACGGCAAGTACACCGGCGCGCTGTCCGGCAAGGTGGCCCGTAACACCTACTACCACGCGCACGCGGCCTGAGCGCGGCGCTCGTTTCATCCTGGATAAAGCTATTAGCCACAGAGAACACAGAGTTCACAGAGGAAAATCAACAATCCAAGTCATTTGATATGCCGCACCAATGGGGCGAGTTTATAACGCTGGTGCAATCCCCTGATCTCTCTGTGTTCCTCTGTGTTCCTCTGTGTTCTTTGTGGCTGAACTGCCGTTTTTGGTTCATTTCATAACCTGTCACTAGGGAGGTTCCAATGAAAGACAATCTACGCTTCGTCGACTCCGATATGCATGTGATGGAGCCGCCCGATCTTTTCGAGCGCTACCTGGACCCGAAGTACAAAGATCGTGTCACTGTAAAGCTCGGCGCCGATGGCCGCCCCACTCGCGGCGCCGCCGGATTGATTCTCATCGACGGGCAGCCCACTTCGGACAACGACCTGCAGCAATACCGCAAACCGCGCAGTGCGGCCAAGACTAAAGTCCTTTCGCCGCTCGCCGGATCGCGGCTGCAGGAGACGGACCGGCTCGATTTCGCGATAGCGCGTGATTACGATCCCGAAGCGCAGGTCATGGGCATGGCGATGGAAGGCGTCGACATCGCTGTGCTTTTTCCCACCATGGGCCTGGGCCTGCTCGCGCGCAACGGCATCGAACCGCGGCTGTCTTTGGCGGTGTGCCAGGCGTATAACAATTGGGTGCACGAATTCTGCCAATACAGTCCTGAGCGCCTGAAGTTCGCGGCGATGCTGCCGATGCACGATGTTCATCTGGCCTGCAGGGAATTGACAAGGTGCGTGAGGGAACTCGGCGCCGTGGGTTCCTTCATCCGGCCGAATCTGGTGAACGGCCACTACTGGCATTCGAACTACTGGGATCCGCTCTACAGCGTGCACGAAGCGTTGAACGTGACCTGGGGATTCCACGAAGGCGTGAGCGCCCAGTACTCGCATATGATCGAGCTCTACGGTGAGAACCGCTTCTACCGTCACGTGGCCGCGCACTGGATCGAGATGCAGCAGTCGATGATCGCGATGATCATCGGCGGCGTGTTCGAATTCCATCCGAAGCTGCGGGTGGCGTTCCTCGAAGCGAACAACTCCTGGGTGCCCGGACTGCTGTCGCGCATCGAGAACGACTATCCGCAGTACCGCGACACGCACGCCCCTTACCTCAGCCTGACCCCGAAGGAGTACTTCCAGCGCAACTGCTGGGCCGCGGTCGAGGGCAGCGAGCCGGAGATCGAAGCCACTGCCACCTTCATCGGCGCCGATCGCATGTGCATCTCCACCGACTATCCGCACTTCGACTCCAACTACCCGAACGTGGCGAACAACCTGCTCAAGAACTGTACCCGCGACACTGCTGCGAAGATTCTGGCGGGCGGCGTACAGCTTTACGGCTTCACCGAAGCCGACTTCCGCAAGGCGGACAAAGCGGCGGGCGCGAGTGCCAGCACCAACGGCAAGGCAAAGCCGGCCGCGAAGCGCAGGGCAGCGATGGTCGGCTGACGCGCGATCCGTCATCGAATGAAAACTGCGAGCAGACGGGTGCAAAGGCGGGCGGCGGGTTGGCTGGGCGGACTGATCCTGCTCGCCGCAGCGCAGGCATGGGGACAGGCGGCATGGCGTCCGGACAAGGCGGCGGAACTGATCGTTACCACGGCGCCCGGCGGCAGCAACGATCAGGTCGCGCGCCTGATGCAGCGGATCCTGCAGGAAGGGAAGTTGTTGGCGACCCCGGTGCTGGTGATGAACAGGCCCGGCGGCAACCAGACGCTGGGGCTCGCCTATCTCAATCAGCATGCGGGCGATGCGCATTATCTGCTGATGGGCAACCCGACCGTGATTACCAATGCGCTATCCGGAATTACAACGGTAACGGTGGCTGATCTGACGCCGATCGCGATGCTGCTGGTCGAACACACGGCGATCTCGGTACGCGCGGATTCACCGATTCGTAACCTGCGCGATCTCACGCAACGTCTCAGGGCGGACCCCGAATCGATGGTGGTCGGCACCGCTGCGCGCGGCGGCGTGAACCATCTCGCGTTGGTGCTGGCGTTGAAGGCCGGCGGCGTGGATGTGAAGAGAGTAAAGACGGTTATTTTCAAGACCAACGGCGAATCGATGGCCGCAATGGCCGGTGGGCACATTCACCTGGTGACCTCTTCGGTCAACGCTGCAAGGCCACAGGTGAGTGCGGGCCATGCGCGCGCGATCGCCGTCGCTGCGCAGCAGCGCATGGCGGGGGCTTATGCGGAGGCGCCGACATTCCGCGAACAGGGAATCGACAACTGGGTGTCGAGCTGGCGTGGCATGTTCGCGCCGAAGGGGAGCTTGCCCGGGCAGGTGGCATTCTGGGAAGACGCGTTTGCCAGAATGACTGCGACCGAAGAGTGGGCGAAGCAGCTAGCCTTGTACGAGTGGCATCCGCAGTTTCTGCGCAGCAGGGAATTCATGCAATACCTCGATGCGCAGCACAGCGCGAACCGCGCTATCATGTCCGAACTGGGCCTGGTGAAGTGATTCACAGATAACCTCGAATAGGAGAGAAAAATGGCACGCGAAGGCTATATGATTCTGGATAGTGATCTGCACATGATGGAGCCGGACGATCTGTGGGCGCGTTATCTCGACGGGCCCCATCGGGCAAACCCGCCGCGCTTCTTTGGCGGACGGCAGCAACCGCTGACGCAAAGCGCCGAGGATAAGGGCAATGCCGACAGGATCAGAGGCATGGAGGTGCAGGGGCTGTCGATTCCGGCGTTCGCCAAGTCGCAGGGTGCGGCTGCCTCCAGCCGTGAGTTAAGACGGCGCAGCCGCGCGCGTCATCCGCATTTCAATGTCGCGCGGGCGCGCGGCTTCGATGCGGCTACTACGCTGACCGCGATGGATATCGAGGGCATCGACGTTGCCGTAATGTACGGCACGCGCGGACGGCAGATACTGTGCCACGACGATCTGGCGCCCGACTACGCGGCGGCATTGGCGCGTGCCTACAACAACTGGGCTTTCGATTATTGCAAGGAGGATCCGCAGCGTCTCAAATTCGCCGCGCAGATCTCGATGCATGATGTAGGGATGGCGGTCGAAGAGGCGCGCCGTTGCGTCAAGGAACTGGGGGCGGTGGCGGTGATCGGCACGCCGAATCCGGTCAACGGCCAGCACCTGCACGATGCGGCGTGCGAGCCGCTGTGGCACGAGCTCGAACGGCTCAATGTGCCGATAGGGTTCCACCCGACCGGCAACAGCTCACTCAAAGACGATGCCGGCGCACGCTATGTCGGCCATGCCAATTTCCACCCGATCGCCCACGCCATCCGCAATCCGGTCGAGTTGATGGGCGCGCTTGCCAGCATGACCACCGGCGGCATCCTCGAACGCCATCCGAAGCTGCGCTGTGCATTCCTCGAAGGCACGGCCGGCTGGCTCTATTGGTGGCTGTGGCGGCTCGACGACCAGTGGGAGAAATTTGGGGTCGGCTGCGAGCAGCAATTGACCATGCAGCCGAGCGAGTACTTCAAGCGCCAGTGCTACATAGCGCTCGATGCCGATGAAGAACCGGCGGTCGACGTCATCAACAAAATGGGCGCCGAGTATTTTGTCGTGTCGAGCGACTATCCACATGGCGACGGCGCATTTCCCGAGGCGATTCAGCAGTTTCTCGGCCTGGCGCTGAATGACGAACAGCGGCGCAAGATACTGTGGGACAATTGCGCGAAGCTTTATGGCATCGCCAAACCGGCTGCAGCGTTGACCCGCGATCAGAGCATTTCTACTGCCGCATAGAATATTGTGCCGCCTTGGCCGGAGCCACACCGGTCGAGGTGAGTAAAATAGGGTCAGACAAGAAATATATTGTAAGTATTTGTTTTTATTGAATATTGCCTTAATTTGTAGTGGCGCGGCACGAGCGCCCGTGCCAACCCGGCATTTCATCTGAACCCACGGAAAGCAGGCGCTCAATGCGGTTGTCAGTACTCGATCAATCCACTGCCGCCAAGGGCAGGGATCAGGACGCCGCGATCCGTGAAACACTGGCGCTCGCGAAGCATTGCGACGCACTCGGTTATCACCGCTACTGGGTGTCAGAGCACCATAACTCCGGCAATATCGTAGGCACCGCGCCCGAGGTGCTGATGGCGGCAATCGCGGCCACCACGCCGCGTATCCGCGTGGGCAGCGCGGGCGTGATGCTGCCGCATTACTCTGCGTTTAAAGTGGCCGAACAGTTTCGTGTGCTGGAGGCGATTGCGCCGGGGCGCATCGACCTCGGTGTCGGGCGCGCGCCGGGTTCGGATCAACTGACGGCGCGCGCGCTGAATCCTTTTCCGCAAGACGTGCACGATCAGTTTCCGCAACAGGTGCAGGAGCTGCAGCACTGGGTGTCGGGCACGCCGCTGCCCGATGATCATCCGTTCAGGCGCGTGATTGCGCACCCTACCGGACCGAGTTCACCGCAGATGTGGATACTCGGCAGTTCGGATTACGGCGCGCAACTGGCGGCCTATTTTGGCCTGCCCTATGCGTTTGCGTATTTTTTCAGTTATGGCTTTGATGTCGACCATGCCCTCGAACTTTATCGCAAGAACTATCGCCCCAGCGAACGTTACCCCAAGCCGCAGACCACGATTTGCGTGTGGGCGCTGGCGGCGGATACTGAAGCCGAAGCGCTGTATCAATTCAAATCACGGGAACGCTCGCTGATTGAACGTGAATCGGGCATACGCCAGCCGCTGATGTCACCGGAAGAAGCAGCAGCACGCACCTTGTCGCCGCACGAACAGGCGTTTTCACAAAAGCTGTTGCGCCAGGCAGTGGTGGGATCCGCAGCGCAGGTGAAAGTGCGATTGGATGAACTGGCAAAGCGTCTCGACCTCGACGAGTTGGTGGTGGTGACATGGACCTACGACGCCGCGCCGCGCATGCGTTCGTATGAGTTGCTGGCAGAGGTGTATGGTTTGAAGAAATCATAGCCTCGGCCTGCTGCCGAACGCGAGGGAAGTTGAAGCATGCGCATTTTGCATAAGCACTGGGCATCTCAGGCAGCTTTAATTTCAGGGCTTGCTGCAATCATTTCCCCGTTCACTGCGCTGCCGGCGCACGGCGCCGCAGCAGCAGATGCGGCCCGCGATTACCCCAACCGTCCCATCCGTTACATACTGCCGGGCGGCCCAGGGTCCAGTGCCGACGTTTTCAGCCGCATACTCACGGCGAAGTTGAGCGAGATTCTCGCGCAGCAGGTGGTGGTGGACAGCCGTCCCGGCGCGGGCGGCATGCTGGGCATCGACATTGCGTCGAAATCGGCGCCCGATGGCTACACCATTGCGCGCGGCAATCTGCCGGCGTTGGCAATCGCGCCACACGTCTACAAGAAAATGCCGTATGACGCGTTGAAGGATTTGCTGCCGGTATCGTTGACCGATAGCAGCCACAACCTGCTGGTGGTGCATACCTCAATCCCGGTCAGTGCGATGCGGGACCTGATTGCGCTGATGAAATCGAAACCCGATCAACTGATTATGGCGTCAGCCGGCGTCGCCTCGGGTGGGCATCTGGCAGGCTTGTTGTTCACGACGATGGCGGGCGTGCGCGCGCTGCATGTGCCGTTCAAGAGTGCCGGTTTGTCGATCATCTCGGTAGTCGCCAACGAATCACACTGGACCTTCACCTCGATAGGCGCGCCGCTGCCGCACGTGCGCGCAGGCCGTCTCAAGGCGCTGGCGGTGGGTGGTGACAAGCGCGCCATCCCTTTTCCCGAGGTGCCTACTGCCGCCGAGGCTGGGCTGCCGGGGTATTTCTCCATGGGATGGGCAGGCGTGGTGGTGCCGAAAGGCACGCCGCCTGCGATCATCGCCAAGCTCAATGCGGCGATCGGCAAAGCGCTGCGCGCGCCGGACCTGAAAGAGCAGTTCCTCACGCAAGGCGCCGAACCTTCGCCCGGCACCCCCGAGGAATTCGCGCGCTACATCCGCGCGGACTATGATCGCATTGCGAAACTGGTGAAGATTGCGGGGCTGACGGTGGATTGAACCTGGGTTGAAGCGCGCGCGGCCTGTACTTAAGCCAGTAAGCGCATCACCTCAGTCACATCCTGTTGATTTTCCAGATCGCGCACCAGTTCAATCACGTGGTCGATATTCTTCGCCGCTATCGGTTTGGCAGCGAACGACACGCAGTCGCGGAATTTACGCTCAATGGCATCCCAGCCTACGCGCTGATTGGGGCCGCCGGGCACACTGTCGGGTGTACTGGCGAGCAGCCTGCCGTCTTTGGTTTTAATTTCCACTGTAACGATGCCGATAGAGCCGGATGAGCCGCCGCGCTCCATTTTCGCGCCGGGCAGTGCGCGGTAACTCACTTTGTCGGCCATCGCCAGCGCCGCCGGATCGCGTAGTCCTGCCTCGGTGTAATCGTGCAGCGTGACGTTGCCGCGCGCCATCATCACGCCGGTGGTAAAGGGGATGCTGTACTTGCCGTCGATGCTCACCAGCGGACGGCGTTTTTTGTCGAGCGGCTCGCATAACAGTTGCGTGCCGCCGGTGCCGCCGACGATGGTGATCGATTCGATATCTTCAGGCGTGAGCCGGTGCGTGTTGCGCAGAATCAGCGTCGCCGCATTGGTCGGGCGGGTGTATGCGCAGGCGGGCCACACCTTGAAGCCGTGCGTTCGCAGCAGTGGAAAACGCGTGCCGAGGTCGCCGACGATGGCGTCCCAATCCGGCGTGCCGGTGCGCACGTAGTTGTGAAAGAGGCCATAGCGGCCTTCCAAGAATTCCTTGTCGCCGATGATCCCGCGCCGCGCCATTTCCGCGCCGGCGGTCGCGGCTTGGCCCGAAAACCCCGCCTGCATCGCGCGCATATGCGTGGCCGCGCCCACTGCCATCTGGCGGCTGCCACTCATCTGGTTGTACCCGATGCCGAGCGCGTTTTCCATTTTCTCTGCGTTTAGACCCAGCAGGCGTCCCGCCGCGGCCGAGCCGGAAATGTAGCCGAACAATTGTGTCGCGAACCAGCCCTCGGCCATGGTCCAGTCGGGAATGTCGATCGCCAGCGACAGCCGCGTGTGGATGTCGGTGCCGGCGGCGATGGCGGTGAGGAATTCTTTGCCGCTGATTTTTCTATCGCCGGTGAGTTTCTCCGCAACCGCAAATCCGGGCGGTATGGTGGAGATGCTGACATGGCCGCCGTCGCTCACGTCGTCGTAATCGAGCATGTGCCCGAGGCTGCCGTTGACGAACGCCGCCCACGGCGCGGGCGCTTTGCCGCCAAATCCCCAGATCGTACTTTCTTCCTTGCCACCGAGATCGCGCACGTAGTCATGCACCAGCTTCGCTTCCTCGGCGATGCCGCTGGCGCCGATGGCAACGCCCAGCGTGTCGAGCACGCATTGCTTGGTGAGTTCGATCAACTCGCGTGGCAGTGCTTCGTAACGCAAGGTCGCGGCGTGGCGCGCAAGTTTGAGCGAGGCGTCTTTGCCGGTGGCCTGGACGGCCGGGTGATTCAGCACGGTACTCATGGCGGTTCCTTCGAGTTCGGGCGCGGAAATGATGTTAACGATACGCAATGGGCCGTGCGCGGTCAACCACGGCGCCGTGCGGTCCGCGTTTTTAGACTGGCGCGCCGCAAAAGCGCGCTTCGGCGTAAAATTCCCGTTGCCTCCCGCCATTCCTATACGAGCAACCTTCATGGATCCCAGACAAAAAACCGCATGCCTGCAGGAACTCATACACCGCAAAGGCAAAGTGCTCGCCATTTTGCACACGCCGACTGCGGCACACGCGCGCATCATGCAGCAGGCGGGTTGTGAAGCCGCATTCGTCGGCACCAGCGGCGTGGTCGGCACCTACACCGGCATGTCGGATGTGGGCACCGCCACCATGACCGAGTGCGTGCAGATCGCCGGCTGGATCGCCAACAGCGTGGATTTTCCGATCATCATCGACGGCGATACCGGCCACGGCGGCATCATGGCGGTAAGGCGGCTGGTGCGCGAGAGCATACACGCGGGTATCGCCGGCATTCGTATCGATGATCAGCCAATCGAAGGCAAGCGCAAGACGCAGAGCGCCGGCGTGGAAGTAGTGCCCATGGAGCAGGCCATCGCGCGCTACCGCGCGGCGGTGGATATGAAGAACGAGCTTGATCCCAACTTTGTGGTGATGGCGCAGTGTTACGCGCGCGATGCTGCCAACAGCGATCTCGAGGATACGATTGCGCGCTTGAAGGCGTACCATGAAGTTGCCGGCGTGGATTGGGTGCAGCTTGAATCGCCGCATACGCCAGACGAGATCAAGCGCGCGCGCGCGGCTGTGACTTGTCCGCTGTCGTTCATGAAGGGCAAACTGGGGCGTTATCTCACCTTGGAAGAACATCTGGCGCTGGGTGTCACGATTGCGTGGTACCCGGGCTTTACGCACCAAGTGTTGTGGGCGGCGCTGTGGGATTTCATGCAGGATTTCAACACGCGCGGCATCGCGGCGTGGGAAGATTTTGTGGCGAGTCGCAAGGACAAGCCCTATCCACATCCTGATGTTGGGCCGGAAGGCGAGGGCGCGGAGAAGCAGCGTGCGCTGGAAGAGAAATATTTTCCGCAGGAGATGTTGAAGAAGTACAAGGCGTAGGAAAAACCTCACCGCGGAGGCGCGGAGGCGCAGAGGCGCAGAGAACTGCACGCAGAGAAAACCCGAAATGACTCTGAGGTTCTCTGCGTATCCTCTGCGTCTTTGCGCCTCTGCGGTGAATGTTGAACTTGTTTTTCAGGAGTAAGAAATGGCAAAAGACGGCTACAAAATATTCGATTCCGACACCCATGTCGGCCCGCTGATGAATGTGCTGGATCCCTTCATGACCGATGCCGAGCGCAAAAAGCTCGAAGGCTGGTCGGAATTCAAGGCGGTGAACAAGAAAGGTGATATCACCTACAACCGCGGGCAACGCCGCTATCGGCGCAAACTCGGCACGGCCAAGGCCGATCCGAATCCCGGCGGTTACATGACGGGCTTTACCGGTGTCGCGAAAAAGCGTGAAGTCTCGCCGCGGGTCGATGCCGATGCCGCCGAACGCATCAAGGACATGGATTTCGAGGGTGCGGATGTCAACCTCACGCTGCCCTCGGGCTGGTTTGGCACATGGACAGCCACCGAGGATGTGGCGCTTGAAGCAGGTATGTATCGCGCCTATCACCGCTGGATGGAGGCGTACTGCGGCCAATTTCCGGATCGCCTGGGCGGTGTGATTCTCGCCTGTGGACGTGACATCAAAAGCGCAGTGGAAGAAATCAAACGCTGGGGCAAATCGCGCTGGGCGTGGGGCGTGCTGCCGTATGCGCCGTACGGCATGCCGCTCGATCATCCCGATTTTGAGCCGGTGTGGGCGGCGGCGGCCGAGCATGATCTTGCCGTCACGCTGCATACCTTTACCGTGATGCCGCCGTATGCGCCGGGCGGCACCGACAACTGGGAAAATCTTTTTCTGCAACGCTCCGCGTCGCATCCGTGGTGTGGCATGCGCAATATGGCGTCGCTGATCGGCTCGGGATTGATGGATCGCTACCCTAAGCTTCGCATCGGCACGCTCGAAGCCGGTCACGGCTGGCTGCCGTTCTGGATGGCGCGCATCGACGAACATGCGCGTACCATCCGCTCGGAAATTCCCGATCTCAAAATGATGCCGAGCGAGTACGTGCTGAGCGGGCGCTACTTTCAGAGCATCGAAATTCCCGAAGGCCTGAAGCTCACCAACGCGGTGATCGATCTCGTCGGCGAAGACGTGTTGATGTATGCCTCGGATTACCCGCACGGCGAAAGCCACTTCCCGGAATCGGTGGGCATGGTGCTCGATTGGGAGATGCCGCGCGCGCGCAAAAACAAGTTGCTGTGGGACAACGCGGTCAAACTCTACGCGCGCTGCGGGCTCAAGTGAAGATTGCAGAGGATATACATAAGTATTTGTTTTTATTGATATTTTTGTTGTGTATAGGAGTGCCATTCGCGCACGCGCAAAGCGGCGCCTATCCCACCAAGCCGGTGCGCGTGATTTTGGGCTTTGCACCTGGCGGCGCCACTGACATCGTCGCACGGTTGTTCGCGCACAAACTGAGCGAATCGCTCGGCCGTTCCTTCGTGGTGGAAAACCGGCCCGGTGGCGGTGGCGTCACTGCCACCCTGCAGGTGCTGAAATCGCCTGCGGATGGTTACACGCTGCTGGCGGTGTCGGGCACTTACAGCATCACACCCGCGATTAGCAAAACGCTGCCGTACGATCCGATCAGGGATTTAGCGCCGATTTCGCTGGTGAACCAATCGCCGTTTCTGGTGGTGGTGCATCCTGCGCTGCCGGTGAAAACCGTGCGCGATTTGGTAGCTCTGGCAAAAGCGCACCCCGCCAAACTCGATTACGGCTCGGCGGGGCAGGGCAGCAATGTGCATCTGGCAGTGGAGTTGCTGAACAGCATGGCCGGCATCAGGATGACGCATGTGCCCTATAAAGGCACGGGGCAGGCGCTGATTGATCTGATGGCGGGGCAGGTGCAATTGACGGTGGCGAACATACTGTCTGGCTTGCCGTACGCGCGCTCAGGCCGCATGCGCGGGCTTGCGGTCACCAGTGCGCGGCGCGTCAAAGCTTCGCCGGATATTCCCACCGTCAGCGAGTCCGGCGTGCCGGGTTACGAAGTCGCCAGCTGGAACGGCTGGCTGGCGCCCGCGGCAACGCCGCCGGAAATCCTGTCGAAACTCAATGCCGAACTGGTGAAAGCCGCCAAAGCGCCCGACATCGGCGAACGCATGGTTGCCGACGGCGGCGAGCCGCTGGGCACCACGCCCGATCAGTTTCGCCAGCACCTCATCGACGAAATCGCGCGCTGGCGCAAGGTGGTGCAGGTGGCCGGAATACGGGTGGAGTAGCCGCGCCGCCAACAGCACGCTTGCGGGGTGTTGCATCCGCGCCGCATAACTTTTTTCAAAACAGCAATTTATGCAGTCAACCAAAGCGGCGCTGACGCATTCTGATATATTCGCTCCCTTTGCCTTCTGGGCTAACTAACGGGCATTCTCGTAAACCTGATCATGATTTCTCTGCTTGCCACGCTCTGCCGCAGTGCCATTGCCGCCCTGCTATTTGTCGTTTTCCACGCAGGCGCGAACGCACAACCGCCGATTGCGAAGCCCGCTGCAAGCGTCGCAGTAAGCGTAGACGTGCGCGCCACCGCCACCGCGCAAGTCATGGCGGGCATCCAGCCCGCGCCGGGCGATGCGGTGATCGACAAACTGGTCGCCAGCGACAGCTGGAAAAAACACAAAGAGGTGATGGAAGCGCAATGGAAATCCGTGCGCGCACGCCTGGACACCATAGAAAAGTGGCGCGATCAGGAAATCAAACTCAAGGACGTGGCGGGCCGCACCCTGCTGTATCCGTTCAGCGGCCCGGATTTCATCAACGCATGGGCGCTGTATCCGCATCACGACAAGTACCTGTTTTTCAGCCTGGAGAATCCGGGCATGCTGCCCAATCTCGAATCCATGGGCCCCAGGGAATTCGACGCCCTGCTGAATGACGTGCGCAATGCGTTCAGCGAGATTTTTAAGCGCAACTACTTCATCACCTCGTACATGGGCAAACAGCTCACCACGCCGCATCTGAAAGGCGTGGTACCCATTATCACCACCATGATGGCGCTGACCGGTCTGCGCATCGCGAAAATCGAAGCCGTCGATCCGTACCCCGAATTGACCAGAGCCTACGAAGAACCCAAGGCCAGGCGTCCGGGCAAAATACTGCGCGGGGTGAAGCTCACCTTCGTTACCGCTGCCAACAAGGTGCATGAATTGAGCTATTTTTCGCTCGACGCCACCGACAAAGCGCTGGCGTTTTACCCTGATTTTCTGGATTGGATAGGCCGTAACAAACCCGCATCAGCCTTGGTTAAATCGGCTTCGTATCTGCTGCACGACAACCAGTTCTCCAAAACCCGCGACATGATTCTGGCCTCGTCCGACATCCTGGTTCAGGACGACACTGGCGTGCCCTACCGCTATATCAAGCAGGCGAACTGGAACACCAAGCTCTACGGCAAGTACCACAAACCAATCAAGCCGATGGAGTGGGGTTATCAGAGCGATCTCGACAAAGCGTTCAAGGACGCCAAGAGTGAGGCGCTGCCGTTTCCGTTTGGCTACCACTGGAGAGGGCAGGAGAGCGGGCTGATACTCGCGACGCGGCCTTAAGTATGAGTGCGCGACAAAACATAATTCCCTCGCCCCGCTTGCGGGGAGAGGGTTAGGGTGAGGGGAGGCTGCCATCCCGCTACTATGCCACCGCCCGAAACGACCCACCGCCGCCGCTTTAAAACCAGCGACGGCGTTTTTCTTTCCACGATAGAAAGCGGACCGCAAAACGCCCCGCTCACCATTGCACTGATCCCCGGCTGGTGCATGCCCGCATGGCTGTGGCAGGCGCAGCTTGAAGGGTTGGCTGCGCACTATCCGGTGATAACACTCGATCCACGCGGGCAGGGCGAATCCGAGGCGCCCGAAAGCGGCTACACCTTCGCACGCCGCGCGACGGACATACACGAATTTTTACAGCCCTATCAAAACGTGCTGCTGGTGGGGTGGTCGCTAGGCGCGCTGGAGGTGCTTGAATACGCCCATCGCTTCGGCGAAGAAAAACTCGCCGGCATGGTGCTGGTCGATAGCTCCGTCGGCGAATTGCCGGTGCCGCCGCCGGGGGGCGCTTTCCTCGATGAGTTGCGCAAGGATCGCGATAAGACGCTGGATGGCTTTGTGCGTGAGATGTACGCGAAGCCGCGCCCTGAAAACGAGGTAGCCAAGCTGCTACGAGACGTAAAACGCATGTCGCTGGATAACAGCATCGCGCTGCTGTCATCCGGCATTCCGCGCGAGCACTGGAAAGAATGTGCATACGCTTTCAAAAAGCCGCTGCTGTATGTGGTGACGCCGCAGTTCGAGGAACAGGCGCGCAATCTCGAAAAGAACCGCCCCGCAACACGCGTCGAGGTGTTCAACGAAGCCGGGCACGCACTGTTTGTAGATGAGCCGCAAAGATTCAACGCGTTGATGCTGGATTTTGCAGCAAGCATATCCGGTAGGTTGGGCTGAGCCTGCGAAGCCCAACACAAAGGCACGGCGCGAAATGTGTGTGTACGGGATCGACAGTGTTGCGCTGTGTTGGGCTTCGCAAGCTCAGCGCCAACCTACGAAGTACCCGTTAATCCGCTTTGATATTCGCGCCCTTGATGACTGCCGCTCACTTGACCACTTCGCGTTTGATGCAGGCGGCAAACTCTTCAAGCGTGCCGCCGGTGGGCACGTTGCCGGTGACGGCAAACTGTTCATTGGCCGTCGACGTTGCGAGCGCTTTGTTGACCTCTGCGTTCAGGCGATAGACGATGGCCTTCGACACGCCGCCGGGCGCAACAATGCCGCCCTAGGCAAACACCTCAAAATTCGGCACTCCGGATTCAGCGACTGTCGGCAACTCAGGATAAGAGGGCGATGGATTAGAAGGTCGCCACGCTGCTGCAGATCATCGTGGTAACGGAAATCGCAACAGTAACTTTGCACATGATGCTCTCCCCTTAAATGTAAACGACCCCAACCCCGTCGTTCCAGCGAACGCTGGAACCCAGTTCGTAACGCGATCCGAAGGATCTCATTTTAGATGCTTCGCATGGTTAAACGCACTAGATTCCAGCTGGAGCTTGCCCTCGAATGTTTTAATCGGGGGCTGGAATGACGGGCATCAGAAGTACGCCTGCCCGCGCTTTATCGGCGGCATCCACTCGCAATTGCCCCACGGCCCGTCGCCATGCTCCTTGACGTAAGCAATGCGCCCGCTTTTCTTCGGCTTCATTTTTTTGCTGAACAGCGCTTGCAGCCAGTCGAGCACATACTCGTGGCAATCGAGTCCGCCCAGGTTTTGCAGTCCCCACAGCGGGTGGTACTGATTCTCCATCACCCACATTTCCTTGGGCACTTTGAGATCGTCGAAGGCTTCCACCGCGTCTTCCAGCGGACACAGCGGATCGAACTCGCCGGTCACCAGCAGCGTCGGGCAGGTGATCTTGCCGAGGTAGCCGCGCACCGTCATTGGTTTGGCGACTTCTTCGTCGAATTTTTCCTCGTCGTCGTAGCCCGCCATGTACATGAACATCTGTTTGAAGCGCGGCGAGGATTGCGTGAAGATGGTGTTGTTGGGGTTGAAGCACGCCACCGAGCTCACCACCGCGGCTGCGCGATGGTCGTAGCTCGACAGGCGCAGGCCCCAGTAGCTGCCCATGCTGATGCCGTAAATCGCGATTTTGTTTTTGTCGATTTCCTTGCGCGTACGCAGATAGCTGATCACTGCGGCGCCGGCACGCTCGTAGTTCAGGCCCACCGAGCGGATTTTTTGCATGTTCGAATTGCCCTGACCGGGGCCGTCGATGGCGATGACGTGAAAGCCGCGCGCCTGCGCCACGTTGTGGCCCGCCTTGGGGAACACTTCCTTCGATTGATCCATGCCCGGCACGTAAATCACACATGGCGCCTTGCGGCGATCGGGCAACAGATGCAGCAGACAGGAAATGGTGGTGCCGTTGTCGAACGGCACTTCCACGCGCTCAATCGGGTAGTCGGCAACCTTGCTGCGGCGATCGACCATTTCGGACAATTTTTTGTATAGATATTTTTTGACGGGATGGTTGTCAAAAAATATCGGATGCTGCGCCATGCGGTAGGCTTCAACGGCATGGTCGTAATGGGACACTGCCGTGGCCTTCGCCCCCCGCGCTTCGGCGCGTTTGGCCAGCCCTTCGTGCCGTTCGGCAGCCTGGCGCCACACCTTGGGCAGCATGCGGTAGTTGCGCGCACGCGTGCCGGCGGGCACTTCGAGATCGTCGCGCTCGAAGTTCTGCACGCGGCCGCGCATATTAAGCGCCAGGTCGAGCATCCATTGCTGGCCGTCGCGTTCGGTTCTGAGTTTACGGATCATGTGATGCTCCCTGTTTTGTGGCTGAATCGGATCCGGTGATTCTACCGTTGCCCGCCTGCATTATGTATTGGCGTGATTGTGGGTAAAATGCTTCTCGTCAAGGTCGTATCTATTCAACGTGAACGACAAGGTCAACATCTTCCCTCACCCCTAGCCGGCTCCGCCCCCCTCGCTTCGCTCTCCCCGGAGGGAGAGGGGAACAAACCCTCGCCCTCCGGGAGAGGGTGGCGCATAGCGCCAGGTGAGGGAGGCTTTTGACTCTTCGTTTACGCTGAATAGTTAGTCAAAGTCTATGAAGGAGCACGCTTCCATGCACCGGTCACGCCTTGTTTGCCTAACGCTTTTGTTGATTGCGCCGCTCATCGCCGGTGCGCAGGAATATCCGATCAAAACCGTGCGCCTGATCGTGCCGTGGGCAGCGGGTGGTTCCACCGATTCCATAGGCCGCATTCTGGGACAGAAACTCGCGGAGTACACCAACCAGCAATGGATCATCGATAACCGCGGCGGCGCCACCGGCACAATCGGCCACGCGTTCGCATCCAAAGCGCCGCCGGATGGCTACACCCTGCTGCTGGGCACCAACAGCACTTTTGCCATCGCGCCGCATCTCTACAAGAATATTCAATACGA
Source organism: Bordetella parapertussis (assembly GCA_945861275.1). GTDB lineage: Bacteria > Pseudomonadota > Gammaproteobacteria > Burkholderiales > SG8-41 > UBA5216. The sequence continues at coordinate 67,775 of CAMATZ010000011.1, read as the reverse complement.
CAACGACACCGCCTTTGCGCCGATATCACTGGTGGCGGTGAATCCGCAGATTCTGACGGCACACGCCTCGCTGCCGGTAAAGAGTGCGAAGGAACTGATCGCGCTGGCCAGGGCGCAGCCGGGGCAGATTAATTTTTCCAGCGCGGGCGTGGGCGCCACCAGCCACATGGCGACCGAGCTGTTTATGAACATGGCGAAAATCAAAATGACCCATGTGCCGTACAAGGGCGGCGGGCCGTCGTTTCAGGCGCTGATCGGCGGCGAAACGGCATTGTCGTTTGTGGATGCGATCACGGTGGCGCCGCACGCCAAAACCGGCCGCCTGCGCGCGCTGGCCACCAGCACCCTGAAGCGCACACCGTTGATGGCGGAGGTGCCCACCGTTCATGAATCGGGGCTGCCGAATTTTGAATCGGTAACTTCATTCGGTCTGTTCGCGCCGGCGGGCACCCCGCGCGACATCCTCGGTAAAGTGAACCGTGAAGTGGTCAGAGCGGTGGCTGCTGCCGATGTGAAAGAAAAACTCAAAGCGCAGGGCGTCGATGCCGTCGGCAGTACGCCCGAAGAACTCGTCAGTCACCAGAAGCAGGAAACGGCCAAGTGGGGCAAGGTGATCCGCGAGCAAGGCATCAAGTTTGAATAACTTCAAAAGGTAACCATGTCTTTCTACGCCGAACGGCTCGACCGCATCAAACTTTCCCCCAGCACCGCTGCCACGCAGCGCGCGCGCGAACTGCGCTCACAGGGACGCGACATCATCGCGCTCACCATCGGCCAGCCTGATTTCGACACGCCGCAGAACGTGAAGCGGGCGGTCAATGAGGCATTGGATCGCAATGAAACCAAGTATCCGCCGATCGACGGCATACCTGAATTGAAGGAAGCTGCGCGCCGCAAGTTTCAGCGCGAGAACGCGCTGCAATACACCACCGATCAAATTATGGTCGGCACCGGCAGCAAGCAGATTATTTTCAATGCGATGCTGGCGACCATCGGGCCGGGTGACGAAGCGATCATTCCCGCGCCCTACTGGATTTCGTATCTGGATATGGTGCTGGTGTCGGACGGCACGCCGGTCGAGGTGGCTTGCACGGTGGAGAGCGGCTTTAAGCTCACGCCTGCGCAGTTGGAAGCCGCGATCACGCCGCGCACCAAATGGCTGCTGCTCAATTCACCCAACAACCCAACTGGCGCGGTGTATTCGCGCGCGGAAATACGCGGGCTTGCGGATGTGCTGTTGCGCCATCCGCAGGTGTGGATTTTGACCGACGACATTTACGAGCATCTGCGTTTTGACGGCATTGAATTCGCCACTATCGCGCAGGTGGAGCCCGGGCTGTATGACCGCACGCTGACGGTAAATGGCGTGTCCAAGACCTACGCCATGACGGGCTTTCGCCTCGGTTATGCCGCGGGGCCGAAGGAACTCATACGCAATATCGTCAAGCTGCAATCCCAAAGCACGGCGGGCGTGTGCTCCATCAGTCAGTGGGCTGCGGTTGAAGCGTTGAACGGCCCGCAGGAATTCATTCCCGGACGCGCCGCGGCGTTTCAGGCGCGGCGCGACCGCGTGCTGGAAATGTTCAAGGACATTCCCGGCTTGCAGCCCAACTACCCCCAGGGCGCGTTCTATTTATTCGTGCGCTGCGGCGATTTGTTTGGCCGCAAAACGCCGCAGGGCAAAGTGCTCAAAGATGAGGCAGACGTGGTGATGCATTTGATGGATCACGGTGTCGCCGTGGTGCTGGGCGCGGCCTACGGCATGACCCCGTATTTCAGAATGTCGATCGCCACCGACATGGACAAACTCGAAGAAGCCTGCCGCCGCATGCAGCGCGCGGTGGCGGAGTTGAGGTAACGCAGCGGCTAAGTTCTTTTTGCCCCGGATTTATTCTAATCCGTCATTCCGGCGAAAGCCGGAATCCAGTGTGTAAACAACGCCGAGGGCGCTTAAATTAGATGCTTCGCGTGAAGGTACGAACTGGATTCCGGCTTTCGCCGGAATGACGGGTTTTATTTTTTGATTGAATTTCTGCAATGCCCCAACCGCTGCTCTTCACTCCCATCAAACTCGCAGGCCTTACCGCGCGCAATCGCATCGTGGTTTCTCCGATGTGCCAGTACTCGTCCGACGAAGGCGGGCCGAGCGACTGGCATCTGGTGCATCTGGGCAAGTTTGCGCTCGGCGGCGCGGCGGTAGTGTTCTGCGAAGAGACAGCGGTTGAAATGCGCGCGCGCAAGACCTACGGTTGCGCCGGTATCTACAGCGATGCGCATGTGCCGATGTACCGGCGCATTACCGAATTTATTCGTAAACACAACAGTATTCCGGCAATGCAAATCGGCCACTCCGGCCGCAAGGCGTCGTCCGGCACGCCGTGGACCAACTTTAAGCCGCTGACCGATGAGGACGCGAAAACCGGCCATGCGCCATGGCGCGGCATCTCCCCCAGCGCGATTGCGCATCGCGATGACGCGCAAGTGCCGCACGAACTTTCGGTGGGTGACATCAAGGAGGTGATAGCGTCGTGGCGAGAGGCAACGCTGCGCACGCTCAATGCCGGCTTCGAGATGATCGAGATCCACGGCGCGCACGGCTATTTGATTCATCAGTTTCTGTCGCCGCTGGCGAACCAGCGCACCGATGCCTATGGCGGCGATCTTTCCGGACGCATGCGTTTCGCGCTGGAGTTGACCGAAGCGGTGCGCGCGGTATGGCCGCAGGACAAGCCGCTGTGGTTTCGCGTCTCCGCGGTTGATGGCGACAACGGTGCGTGGAACATCGATGACACCGTAACGCTGGTAAGCGAACTTAAAAGCCGTGGCGTGAACGCGGTGTCGTGTTCATCCGGCGGCATCAATGGCCCGCTCAACTATGCCATCGTGCCGCGTCAGCCCGGCTTTCAGGTGCCGTACGCCGAACGCGTGCGGCGCGACACCAGCATCACCACCTGTGCCGTCGGCTTGATCACGGAACCGGAGCACGCCGAAGACATACTGCAACGCGGGCAGGCCGACCTGATCGCGATGGCGCGCGAATTTATGTACAACCCCAACTGGCCGGTGCATGCCGCCCGCAAGCTCGGTGTAACCGATTACCTTGATTTGCTGCCCACCGAATACGCGTGGTGGCTCAAGCGGCGCGAGAAAATTCGCGAAATCTCTAAGTAAAATATTGTTTTAAAACAAATACTTATGTGTTATTCACTGTGGAAACGATGCAACCTTGCGTCTACATTCTGGCAAGCGAACGAAACGGCACGCTCTACATCGGCGTGACTTCCGATCTGATAAAGCGTGTGTGGGAGCACAAGAACGATTTTGTTGATGGATTTACTAAACGCTACGGCGTGCATGTATTGGTGTGGTACGAAGTGCATGAGACGATGGAATCTGCTATCGCTCGCGAGAAGGCGATCAAGGCTTGGAAGCGTACGTGGAAATTGGAGTTGATCGAGAAAGATAACCCGGCGTGGATTGACTTGTATGAAAAACTAATTTGAGGAAGGGCGAATGAACAATCTGGATTCCAGCTTTCGCTGGAATGACGAGTACGGTTTTTCACGATCTGTGGTGAACCGTTGCAAATCTCAAACCGTCGTCCCAGCGAAAGCTGGGACCCAGGTTGTTCCCGGTTAACTGATTAGTTTTTCACTGCACACGTAAAAAAACAGAAAGACCCTCGTGGCAAAAGCACCCAGACAAAGCAACGCCATCCGCATCGCCGTCGACATTGGCGGCACCTTCACTGACGGCCTCGCGGTGCTCACACCCGGCGGGCGGATCTGGGTCGCCAAAACGCTGACCACGCCGCACGATCCGGGTGTGGCGGTAACCACGGTTATCGTCGATCTGCTGCGGCAGCTTAAAGCAGCGCGTGGCGCGGCGACACCCAGCATCAGCGAAGTGGTTCACGGCACCACGCTGGTAACCAACACACTGATCGAACGCAAAGGCGCGCGCACGGGACTTATCGTCACGCAGGGCACGCGCGATGTGCTGACCATCGGCCGCGAGATTCGTTATGAACTTTACGATCTGAATCTTGAAATTCCGCAGCCGCTGGTGGCGCAAGACAAGCGGCTCGAGGCCATTGAGCGCATGGACGTGGAAGGCCGCGTGGTGCAGCCGTTGGCGCCAACGGAAATCGAGCGCCTGATGGATGCGCTCGCCGGGTTGGAGGTCGAGGCGGTGGGTGTGTGCCTGCTGCATGCCTACGTCAACGACACGCATGAGCAACAAATCAAGGCCGCCATTCATCAGCGCTTCCCCAAACTCGCGGTGTCCATTTCGTCGGGCATTGCACGCGAAATTCGTGAGTTCGAGCGCATGTCCACGGTGGCGGCCAACGCCTATGTGCAGCCGCTGATGGCCGATTATCTGAATCGGCTGGACACGCGCGTGCATGAACTCGCGCCCGCGGCGCCGCTGCGCATCATGGTATCGAGCGGCGGATTTACCTCGGGCAAGGCGGCTGCCGAAACGCCGATTTTGCTGCTGGAATCCGGTCCGGCGGGTGGCGTGTTGTCGGCGCTGAATACCGCGCGCAACGCCGGCATCGACCGCATACTGGCGTTCGACATGGGCGGCACCACGGCTAAAGCGTGCGTGGCGGTGGGTGGTGAGCCGTTGATTTCTCACAGCTTTGAATGCGCACGCGTGGCGCGCTTCAAACGCGGCTCGGGCCTGCCGATACTGATGCCGAGCATTGATCTGATTGAAATCGGCGCCGGCGGCGGCTCGATTGCGCATGTCAACGAACTGGGTTTGCTCAACGTCGGTCCGGAAAGTTCCGGCGCTGTGCCCGGCCCGGCGTGTTATAGGCAGGGCGGGGTTGAAGCCACTGTGACCGATGCGGATTTGGCGCTGGGCTATCTTAACGCCGACAATTTTTTGGGTGGCGAGATGAAGCTGCGGCGCGATTTGGCGCAACAGGCGCTGGGAAAACTTGCGGCGAAGTTGAAACTCACCGTCAATGATGTGGCCTGGGGCATCTGCAACATCGTCAATGAAAACATGGCGGCAGCAGCGCGCATACACATTGCCGAGAAAGGCCACGATCCGCGCGAATTCACCCTGGTGGCGACCGGCGGCGCGGGGCCGCTGCATGTGGTCGAAGTGGCGCGCAAGTTGCGAATTCCGCGGGTGCTGGCGACGATAGCCGCAGGTGCGGGCTCATGCCTGGGCCTGCTCGCCGCGCCCGCACGCGTGGACCGCGCGTGGTCGCAACCGTGTCTGGTGAAAGACATCGAGTGGAAGCGCGTCGCCACCGCGTACCGGGGCATGCGCCAGGACGCTGAATCCGAATTGACATCGGCGGGCGCGGGCAGCGCCGCGATCAAGTGGTTTATCGGCGCCGAAATGCGTTACGCCGGACAGGGGCACAACGTGTCGGTGAGCCTGCCGTGGCGCAAGATCGAAGCCGCGATGGCGCCCGCCCTGCTGAAAGCGTTTGAAACCAATTATCGCCAGCTCTATGGTCATCTGGTGCCGGGGGCGACGCCGCAGGTGATTACCTGGCGGCTCACCGGCCGCTCCGCGGTGAAGCGCCACAAATTCACGTGGGGTGACACGCGTTCGTCGGGCGCATCCGTGAAGCGTGGCAAGCGTGAAATCTATCTGCCGCTCAAAAAGAAATACGCACCGGTTCCGGTGTACGAGCGATACGCATTAAAGCCCGGCACGCGGCTCGCGGGCCCGCTGGTTCTGGAAGAGCGTGAATCGACGCTGGTGGTGCCGGTGAAAGCCGATGTGCGCATTCTGCCGGACTACACGGTGTCGATAGTGATTAAGGAGTTTTGATGAAACAATACAGGCTCGACCCGATCACGCTGGAAATCCAGTGGAAGCGTTTGGTGTCGATGGTGGACGAAGCCTCCGCGGCGTTCGTGCGCACCTCGTTTTCGGTGCTGGTGCGCGAAGCGAACGATTTTGCCGTGGTGCTGACCGATGCGCAGGGGCGCTCGATTGCACAATCGGTGCTGTCGATACCTTCCTTCATCGGCACGCTGCCGGCAACGGTAAAACATTTTTTGCAAAAGTTTCCGGCGCACACCCTGAAGCCCGGCGACGTGATGATCACCAACGATCCGTGGATGGGCACCGGCCACATCCACGACGTCAACACCGCGATGCCGATTTTCCACAAGGGCAGGATCGTTGCGTATGCGGCGGTGGTAAGCCATATGCCCGACATCGGTGGACGCATCCGCAACGCCGGTATCCGTGACATTTACGAAGAAGGCTTGCAGATTCCGCGCATGAAGCTGATCAGCGCCGGCAAGCCCGATCAGAATCTGCTCGATGTGATCGGGCAGAACGTGCGCGTGCCGGAGCAGACGCTGGGCGACATCTGGGCGCAGGTGGCGGCGTGCAAAATGCTTGAAGAACGCCTCAAGCCTTTGCTGAGCGAGATTGACATTGAATCTCTGGGCGCTGAAATTCGCCGCCGTTCCGAAGCGGCGATGAAAAAATCCATCCGTGAGGTGCCCGATGGCGTGTACCACGGCCGCACCCAGCACGATGGTTTCGAAGAACCGATCATCATCAACTGCAAGGTCACGGTCAAAGGCGACAAACTTGCCATTGACTACAGCGGTTCCAGCGCACAAGTGCCGCGCGCGGTAAACGTGGTGCCGATTTACTGCTTTGCGTATTCGGCGTTCGCGGTGAAAGCGCTGCTGTGCCCGGATGTGCCGAACAACGAAGGCAGCTTTACGCCGATTACCACCTCCGCGCCGCTGGGTTCCATTTTCAATCCCACCTATCCGGCGGCGAGTGGCGGGCGCGGCATGATAGGGCACATGATGGTGCCCGCGATCATGATGGCGCTAGCCGACGTGATGCCCGGACGTGCATTGGCGGAAGGTTCGTCCAATTCGTCGATTACCGTGACCGGCGAGCATCGCGGCAGGCCCTATGCGGCGGTGAATTTCATGAACGCGGGGCAGGGCGCGACGCAGCATCGCGACGGCTTCACCATGCTGTCGTTTCCGTCAAATCTGTCGAATACACCGATTGAAGTGTTCGAACAGATGGCGCCGCTGCTTGTGATCGAGCGCGCGATCCGGCGTGGCAGCGGCGGTTCAGGCACGCATCGCGGCGGCGACGGTCTGCGCTTTGAAGTCGAAGTGATCGCCGACACGCCGATGATGGCCTCAATGATCATGACCCGTTACAAAACCGCGCCGCAGGGTATTTTCGGCGGTGCGCCGGGCAAGATCGGCGCGCTGTTACTTAACGGCAAGCCGATCAATCCGGCAGATCACTGGGTGCTCAACAAAGGCGACCGGGTGGTAATGGAGACGGCGGGGGGTGGCGGATTTGGTCGTGCGGCGTAGTGTCTGCGGCGAGAATTGTTACGGCCTCAGGCCGGCCTTGCGATGGCTTAACGAGTCGGAGCCTTACTGTCATGTTTCCGCCAGCGTATGATGCTGTGGTGTCAATCTGAGGCTGCGAACCTGCTGGGATCTCAGGGAAAACTGGGGGTGTTTGCGTATTTTGTTCAGGACGTACTAAAAATCATCAACCCCATGAATTTATTTCAATTTTTTACGGCGAGGAACCTTAAAGTGGCGGTTTTTACGGAACGCTATGCGTCGTACACGACGCCTGCTTTGAGTTTTAGGCCACAAGGTTTGCAGCATGTCTGCTGTTGATTTCTACGATGGGCTCGCTCCCCTGTATCACTTGGTGTACGAGAACTGGGAAGCGAGTATCGAGCGGCAGGGCAAGGCCCTCGATTCGATCATTCGCTCTCGCCTCGGTGAGACGCCGCAATCCATTCTCGACGTCGCCTGTGGCATCGGTACGCAAAGTCTCGGGCTCGCGGCTCTGGGTCACCGAGTCACTGGCTCTGACCTCTCACCCGCTGCGGTCCAGCGCGCGCGGCGAGAGGCAGTCTCTCGGGGCATGTCTATTGACTTCACCGTCGCAGATATGCGTGCGCCAAACAATCATAGAAGCCGTGATTTCGATGTCGTGCTGTGCGCAGACAATTCATTGCCTCATCTCCTGTCCGATGAGGAGATCACCGGAGCACTTGGCCAGTTCCTCGCTGCCCTCAAGCCAGGGGGGTTATGTCTTATCTCGGTCAGGGACTACGCCGCGCTGGAACGCGGCGGGATTCAGGTCAAACAGCACGGCGTCCGCTCCGAGAAAGGCACCCGGTGGATCCTTTTTCAACTATGGGAGTGGCGTGGCTCAATCTACGATTTACACTTCTACTTCGTGGCTGACGAAGGGCAGACTTCATGTGTAACCCATGTTTTCCGCTCGTCCTACTATGCTGTTTCGATCGAGCATCTTGTTCAGTTCATGGTCAATGTCGGTTTCGAGCAGGTGCAGCGAATTAACGATGTATTCTTTCAGCCAGTCATCGCCGGGCGTCGGCCACTTGTGCCCTAACCAGCCATTCGAGACCGACCTTCGCAAGCGGGTTTCACTCGCTCGCTCGGCGGGTCAATGGCGACGTTGGGCGGCAAAGGCGACCTAAGGATTATCATGACACGACTTTTTCCCGTCATATTATCGGCACTGGCCGGAGTATCCGCCTTGACGCCTGTAGTCGCCGCAGAGTGGCCGACCGCAAGGCTAGGACAGAAGGAGGTTTGGGAAGCGGCAACCGATCAGGCCGCACAAAGCCGTTTCGTACCAATGCAGTTAATTGTGCCCGGCGCGTGGGACGGGGCCCGCCGGATCGACACGCCCACCGCCAGAGGGCTCGACGCCGAAGGCACGATGTGGTCGGGGCCGCAAGAATGGCGTAACCCGTACACCGGCCAGATGCTGACGGCCTACGACCGCCGCCGTACGACCCCCCGCGAAGGACTGGTGGAACAGAAGATGGCTGTACGGGCGGATGGCTCGGCCATTGGCCGCATCTACGATTCGCGGTTTGGCGGCCTGGTCTGTGATCAGGAAGCAAAATTCCCGCTCGGCGTCTGGAAGCAAAGTGAAGTGCGCACGTTCGAGTACGTGTGCCTGACGACTCGCGGCGGTCAGGTCGTTGAGCGCCGCCGCACCGCGCGCATCACGATCGAAGAACTGGACTACGAGTACAACGGTGTTCCGCATAGCCTTCGGTTCGCATGGCGGTTCTCTGACCGGGACAGCGGCGAGGTGATCGACCATCGGACCTACATTTTTTCTCCGGGCCGTGGTCTCGCCGCTCAGTCTCGTCGGTAGTGGCGTTGGAGTGGCCGACAGCCAGAAGACGGCCGGCGTGCGAAGCAACTACGCACGCCCAACAAGACGCAGCACCGGACGCGCCGTCGAGCGGCGCGCCGGTGAGCGCCAACGTGGCACGCCGAGTGCACGCATGCGAACTCTGACCCTGGCCCTTGCTGTGTGTGCACTCGCGTCATGTGCGCTCGTGCCAAGGGCGGCTGATCCGACTTCTGATGCGCCTGAGCCGCGACGAGCATCAAGTCGCGCGGCGAGCATTCCGGCGTCCTACGCGAAGGCGCTTGAAGCCTGGCATAGCCCTGAAGATGTGAACGCCTGGATCGGCGCACGCTTCGAGTACGACTTTGACCGCGCGGTGAAGCTCTCCGAGACCCAGCGAGCCCGTGTGGGTCGCGTCGAAATTGTCAATCCCGACGCCTTCTTCACGCGGCCTACCGGCATCTGCGTGGACCTGGCGCGGTTTGGCGTAGAGACGCTGCGCGCCATCGCGCCTCAGTACAAGCCTGCCTACCTGATGATCGAGTTCGATCCCGTGGTCATCTCTGGAAACATGCTGCGCCTTCACTGGCTCGTCATGTTTGTGCGCGACGGGAAGTTCTACTTCTTCGCAGACTCCAAGCGGCCGGGCCATATGGCGGGCCCCTTCGCTACGGTTGAGCAGTTCATCGAACAGTATGCGCAATACCGGGGGCGCCGCATCGTGTCGAATCGCGGCCTGGAGTCTTATCAACGTAAGCTCAAGCAGCAAGCGCCAAAGGCCAGCCGCGAAGCGCGCGCCGAACTCATCAATCCCGCCGATCACTGAGTGCGGAATATTTGACGGATATGCATAACGTGCATATACTATGCCCGTGTCCGCCAATTTCGACCCAAAGAAGGATGCAGCAAATATCAAGAAGCACGGCGTGTCACTCGCCGAGGGTGACGGGGTGCTGAATGATCCCCTCGCGCTCACCGTCGAAGATGACACCGCAGAGGGTGAACAGCGCTTCGTCACAATTGGAACGAACCTATTCGGGTCACTGATGGTCGTGGTTCATACTCCCAGGGGTGGTGAATCGCGAGCCATCTCGGTGCGAAAGCCCGATCCCAAAGAACGGAGAAACTATGAAAAAGGTGTATGATTTTTCCAAAGGCAGGCGTGGCGCGGTGATTCCTGCGACCGCGAAAACGCGTATCACCATCTATGTGGACGACGCAATTCTCAAGCGCTTCAAAGCGCAGTCAGAAAAGTCTGGAAAGGGTTATCAGACTCTAATAAATGAAGCTCTGAATTCGTACCTAGGGCTCACGGAGCAAGCGGTGACCCAAGATCTTGTGCGTAAGATCGTGCGCGAAGAGCTCGCAGCGCATGGTTGAGCACTAACCTGGCGCCGCGCACGGACGCGCCGGAAGGCATGTGCCACTGCGAGGCACCGCACGCGGCGCGCCGGTGGGCTTGGCGTTAAACGTCACATCCATCGACATGACACATCCCTTCGACTGCGCGATTTGCGGGTTAATGAAGTACAAACGGTCTGTCTTCCCGTGATTGGTATCGACCCTCACGAAAATCTGATGAACCTTTTTTATTTTGACCGTGAAGTATCCAGCGGCTGCATCGGGCTAACGCCGGTAGGCGCGAAGTAAGCGCTCTCGCTGGTGCGTGTCGCGCGCCACGGTAATTCCGTGTTTACGGTTTGTTGGCGAATCAAGCGCTGCAACCTGACTGTGCCGACGATCTCATTGCCTTGCACTGTGCCGCTAAACGTGTGCGTCACAAATCCCGCGTCGCCGACAGTCATGCCCAGCGTGAATTGAATGTCCGTGCCGCGCAGCGTCATTTTGTCGAGCACGCCGCGGCGATTTTCAACGCGCACCACGCCTTCTGCCTTTTGAAAGTGCTGTTCCAGCACACCGGCGTATACGCGACTGATGTCATCCACCGGCAATTCCCACGTCCAGTAACCTTCGACGCGCGCGGGTACGATCCACAGATGCACGGGTGAATTGTGGAGTTCGTCCACCTTGTCGGGTGGCCAGGTGTCCATGCCCCAGATATTGGTGAGCACGCGCGTGCCGGGCCTGGCCTCGGCGAGAATTTTCGTGCGCAGCATGCGTTGCATCTCCGGCCACATCCACATCGTAATAACCGTGGCATTCCGTAAATCCGCATCGAAAACATCGCGCTGATAAAACCGCACGCGATCCGCCATGCCCAGCTTTCCGGCTTCGGCATTGGATTCGCCTACGAGTTTTTCGTCGATATCCACGCCCCAGCCGCGCAACTTGTTATTGGCCTTGGCCGCGCTGAGCACGATGCGCCCGTCGCCGGAGCCCAGATCAACCACCACATCGTCGTCGCGCAATTCGGCGAGCTTGATCATGCGATCGACGTTTTCCTGGGAACTGCCGACGAAAATGGAAAAGCGTTCCTGCGCCAGGGTTACGTTGATGGCGAGCAACAGCACACACGCGAATAACAATCGGGTCATGGGAATTTACGGCGGGATGGACAAGCGCCGCGAATTTTAATGCGGCGTTGCGGCGTCTGCCAGCGCATCAGGTTGCTTTGCGGAATGCAAAGGATGATGAAAATGTAAGTATTTGTTTTTATTGTTAAATTTATTGCATGAGAGCGTATGCCCAGGAACGCGAAGATCGCGGTGAATTAACCGATAGCCTCAACCCAGATATTCAACCACATGCAGTCCGGTTCCCGCGCGGTCGCTGATGTAGGCGAGGCCGCGGTAATCGAGATCAACGTCGTTGGTCTGTATGCAGGTCTTAAGGCGCGGGATGGTGGTCGCGGTGGTCTTCGGAATGTAGTAGCCGACTTCTTTCATGTCGTAGGGGTCGGAAATGTCCAGCACGCGCAGCCCGCCCGCGAAGTACGCGACGTACAGCAGATTACGATTGTCCTGCGGGCGGTAGAGCTTGTTGTCCTGCGTCTCGTTGAACTGGTGAGGCCCGAAGCGTCCGCCCTGCGTCAGGAAGTCGGCGTCGGGCACACGGAAGATGTCGACCATCATCGGCTTTTCCCATACCGTGACATCCAGCATGTACATCATGCAGCGGATTTCCAGCCCCTGATACTGGGCATCGCTGGCTTCGTTGCATACCAGTATGTAGTCGCGCATATCGCCGAAGCCCGGCGTGAAGTTGGGCGTCTTGATGCCCAGAAAAGGCATCGAGGTGTGCGGACCTTTGAATTGCGGCTCGATGCTGTAATCGAAGATGAGCTTGGGTTTGGTGATGTCGTTGATGTCGAGCACCGCGACATTGCCGCCGCGCGCGTACGACAGGTAGACGCGCTTGTTGGCCATGTCCACCACCGGGTGGTGCAGGTTGAGCCCCTTCTCGATGTGCGTGGGCTCGGTGCGCAACTGGCCGGGCAGCCAGTGGTTGGTGATGTACCTGGGTTTTGCGGGGTTGGAAAAATCCCAGATCACCAGATGGCCGCCCGGCCGGAATCCGGGTTCGTTGGCGCAGCCAAAATAAAGTCCGCTGGCTTCGTCCCACCAGCCCTTGTGCGCCATGTTCATCGGCCCTGCCGGAGTCGACGCCACATCGGCGACCATCACCGGATGCGCGCGGTCACTGATATCGAAAATCTGAAAGCTGCACGCAGTGGCGGTTTCGTGATTGCGCGCGAGGTAGCGCCTGCCGTCGTGCGGGTTGTTGACCACCTGCACCGCGCGGCAATTCGCCTCCGGCGCGCTGGGTATATGCGCGATCAGCGTGGGCTTGGCGGGATCGGCAACGTCGAGTATCGAAGTACCGCTGTGTTCAGTTTTGCCGGTGAGCGGGTTGGGCAGGTATCCCGGCAGGTGCCCCACATAACACCAGTCGCCCTGCAGCACGACCTGCAGCGATTCGCGTCCCTGCAAATCGTGAAATCCGAGGAGCCGGGTGCGATGGGAAGCGGCGGTGAGTGTGTCGTGTATGGTCATGGCGGGTCTCCCTGGGTTCATTGCAATAAAAGCTGAAGAAGAACACGCGGTAAGGGCTGGAGATTCCGCGAATTGTTAGCATAGCGGAATCATAGATGATGATGAATGGAAAAACAAACGTTTGGCGCGTGTCGATTGCGAGCACAGTTCGAATCGACACGTGACCAACTTGACATGGGAGCGATTAACCGGCGTGCTATCTCTTTATGCAAGGGCGCGTGTGATATGACTCTGCACCCTCTGCCCTGCAAACTGCGCCTATAATCTTCTCCGTTAACTTTCGGAGGGGGTACGCCATGAAAATTACAATCATTGCGATCTACGCTGCGCTGCTCTCGCTTGGTGGGTGCGCTACCACCCCCCTATCCATCACCGAAGCTAGGCTGAAGGGCGGAGCATATTTTTTGCTGCGGCGCTTCGTTGGCATAATAAGCGAAGAGAGGCAAATGAGCATGAAGCAAATCTTGCTGGCGGCGATGCTAACTGTGGCATTAGTGGGGACTACTAACGCGCAGTCACTTAGAATGGTTGGAGCGTTTCTAGTGTCGAAGGAAACTGATGCCATTACGGACGTTGAGAAGAACGCCATTATGACAGTGGCTCCAGGAACGTCTGGCAGCAGGGGTGCTGCTCTCGGTTGGAGTTGCATTAGTGGCGAACTACACGTGAGCTACATGTTTGGCCGCCCATTTTTTCGGGAGGCCGTGGTTCAATACCGCTTTGATCAGGCCGCCGCTTCGAGGCCGTTGTTCTGGCAGCTTATGACTAGAGAGCAAATGGCGCGGATTATGCGTGCAGACGAAGTGTTGAGTTTCACTATACAGGCTAAGTCAGCCAAGAGAGTCACGCTCCGCATAACGGACAAAGACGGTGAGGAGCTCACGCATACATTCATACTTCAGGGGTTGAGCGACGCGTTGCGGGCATTGCCTTGTGCTGGTGTAGGCGTAGTGCCAACGCCCTCTACCCCAAGCACAATTGCCCCGCCGCTACGGCCCTAAACGAGCGTCGAAAACACTGCGGAGTCTGCCATGCGTAAATTCATTGCGCTGATGTTGGCGATGGTGAGTAGTGGTGCTGCGGCTGATCTCTATAAGTGTCTATCTCCAAATGGGGAATTACGTTTCGGCATGGGGTCAGGCCTTGACTATTGCCTCTTACATCAATTTTTGAACGATCCCATTCATTCGCAGAAAGGCAGTTAGGCAAAAGTCAAGGCCTGACCCTTTCGTGCTGGTTTTTGCCAGGGCTGACGGGTTGGTTCGGCTTGCACTCATGTAAGGGCGTCGATGGGTCGCAACTCAGCCGATGTGGAATATTTCGCGGGGCAAGATTCTGCGGGGGAACGGCGGGCGTGGTGAAAATTCACGCCATTGACTGTGCGCCCGTCGCGGGCTAGATTGCCGATTGGTGAAAAAGGGGGTTTAAAATTCCGATACCCCGACGAAAAGGATGTAAGGCTCACGATTGCGTCCGCTGAGGTTGGCAGACCGATTTTTCCTGTCCGCGTCCTATTGCATTACGTCCAGCAAGCAGCTAATCTGGATGTATAAGCATTAGATGTAACTAGATATCGATTAGCTCGAAATAGATGTGACGCCCTCTCAGAGGGCATACGTATAGATGTCAATACCAGGCGTTCTCCAATGGGGAATACCGGGGATCAAAATAGAAATAGTTAACTTAAACCTGCTGGGCTCGCATTGGGGCGCTAGTGGGGGTAATAAAGGAGGTAATTATGACCCTGCCTATCCGGGCGGCAGTATCGGCCCGTCGATTTTTGCCAGAGCATCAGAGCCGTGCAGCACTAGCGCGTCATTCGCGCACCGAGCTACAGCGTCGGGCTTTCGAGTGCTGGCTTGAGCAATTCTGGAACAACGGCACATGGCCCTACAGCGATGTCCGTAGATTCATTTCAGTTATTCGCCGAAAAATTCATCGGGGCGACTTCGCGGCCCAGTACACGGTAACTCCAAACACACTCTGCGATTGGTTGCGTTCTGGCGCAAGACGCACCACGAATCCAAGTGGCGGTCGGACGTGTGCACGTTGGACCGAAGGGAGGCCGCTTGATCCCGAAAAACGAGATTGATCGCGGCCTCGTGTTGCATCTTGACCCTGATGAGCTTGAAGAGTGTGGAGCGACCTATACCTGTCCCGGCGACTTTCGGGTTAGGGGCGGGCACTTTTTCCTATGCATCGGTGCAAGCGATGATTGCGGCCTTTGGGTTCCGATGTACACGAACGCCGGCGCGGGAAGAAAAGAACTCCATTCGGTGGGTCGAAGTGGTCATCCAAAATGGACGCAAGGCAGATTTCACTACCATCCGGCGCAGTTATGGTCAGCAACGCACAACGCCGTGTTACGCGCAGCGCACACCGGCGGTGATTTGAGCGCACAGCAAAATCGCAATCGGTTGACGGAGGAATGTGTCCGCGTCGTCTCCGAGTCGATTCCCGAGTACGTCGACTGACATCTGGCGTAGACGGACTATTCGTTAACGAAGCTATAGGAGCGCAAAGCATGGAACTAGGCGAAAAGCAATTCACTAGGGTCGGGGTGTTCTACGACGGTCAGTTTTTCTCGCATGTGAGTAACTATTACCTATATAGGCACGAACGCAAAGCGCGACTTAGCGTCACCGGCTTGCATCACTTCATTGTGAATGCGGTCCACGAAGCCGAGGGCGTGGATGCTGATCGCTGCAGAATTGTAGACGCCCACTATTTCCGAGGACGGCTATCTGCAGCGGATGCATTAGAACGCGATTCTCTTTACCGCGAACGTGTCTGGGAAGATACCCTAATGAGAGCGGGTGTCATTACGCACTTTCTCCCGCTGTCGCCTCGCGGAGAAAAGGGGATCGACGTCTCGTTTGCCCTAGAGGCGTTTGAGCTCGCCATGTACAAGCGCTTTAGCGTTACGGTGTTGATTGCCGGCGACGGAGACTACTTGCCGTTGCTTAGAAAGCTACACACGATCGGTACGAGAACGATGGTTCTCGCATGGGATTTCAAGTACGTAGACGAAACTGGCAATGAGCGGGAGACAAGAACGAGCCAAGCCCTACTTGACGAAGCTACATACAGGTTGGAAATGCATACTGAGATCGAGGCACGAAGCAGGAAAAAGGATCCGTTGATTGCTGGACTATTCGTTCAACGAAAGGAAACCCCGTCCGAGGGCGTCGAAGCGAGTAGACCCGCTAGCGATGGGTCCGTAGAACCCAGATCGGGAAGCATTGTCACCGCGCAAGATGGGTATGGGTTCTTGCGACCTGATGGTGGCGGGGACAACCTGTTCTTTCATCACTCCACATTGCTAGACACCGACTACGCTGATCTGGCTAAGGGAGATAAGGTTATCTATGTCCTCGGACGGAACGCTAAGGGACCTTGCGCATTGCGCGTGAAAAAGGGGTGATTCTCTGCGCTAAACAAATTGGAAGGTGGTCAGAAGAACGCCGGACTACTGATGGGGCATGGGCCACTTCGACGTGCCGGACATGACCGAGGTGGTACCCGAAGCGTACGAGCTGGTCGAGCACGGACTGCTCGACGACGACGATTTCCGCGATTTCATGTTCACCAACGCGGTGCGCTTCTGGGGCCGCACGAACCCGGATTTCTTCAAGGGCACAGTGGTCGAGAGGCAGGCGGCTGAGGTGCTTGCGCCTGCGCCCGGGGTCAGGTCTTTACTGTTGCCTACTGCGCCATTGCACGCACCGCTTTCGCCGCATCGATGATGCGCATACCCTTATAATTCTTCAGACTGAGCAGATGCGTGTCGCCGGAGTCGATCCAATCCGCCTGCGCCGCGAGCGCGCAGTCGAGCATCGCATCATCATCGATGTCTTTTGCCACCACGCGCGCGATTTGCGCTGGAGGCGTCAACGCCATCGCATAGCGCCTGCAGCACGACCTGCAGCGATTCGCGTCCCTGCAAATCGTGAAATCCCAGCAGCAATGCATTTACGCCTACCACACGAACGCAGGTAATAAATAGTCGGGTGTAGCTACCGCATCTGCCGCGAAACCGCGCCAGGCTTCTGCGTCAGGCATTTCGCCCCAGGTCACGCCCAGTGCGCTGGCATGCACACCACCGGTCACCAGCGCGCTGCGGATGCCGGCGCGATTCGCACCGAGGATATCGTGATCGATTGAGTCACCGACCGCAAGCACACGCTCCCGAGAACATCCGAGCACTTCGAGGCAGGATCTGTAGATCGCCGGATGCGGCTTGCCATGGTAAAACACCGCACCGCCGAGCGCCTCGTAGCGCCGCGCGAGCACCCCCGGCGCCTCGATCATGCCGCCCGCGGCAAAACGCCATAGATCCGGATTGGCGCAAATCATCGGCAGAGCGTGGACGATCCCTAGTCGCAATTCCGCTTCGTAGCCGGCCAAAAGTCGCTGCGGCGAATCGCTGCCAAGCACGGCCAGAAACTCGGCATCTTCCATCCGATCGACGAGATCAAGCCCGATGCCTTCGAGCACAGTGCGGTCACCGTCGCGCGTAAAGGCGAAGCAGCGCGTCCCGAGCGAACGATGAAATGCATTGTTGCGTGTGGCGATTGCATGGCGTGCATCCTCACCCGCGGAGACGAGTCGATCGAACAGCGCACGCTCGAATCCCATCCGCCGCATGAGTTCGAGGTTGTAGTCCTCGCCCTTGCCGGAATTCGACAGCACGACGACGTGCTTGCCCTGCGCGCGCAGCCGTGCGAGGCATGCGGCCGCACCAGCGTAGGGTCGCGCGCCATCATGCAGCACGCCCCACTGATCGAGGATGAACCCATCGAACGCCTCAGCCAGATTCGCCATGCCTGCCACCGGCAGGACACGGCCATAGTCGGCGCGCTGCGCGCGCACGCCGTCAGGAGATGCGGGCGCGGACATAGGCCGAAAACGCTTCACTGGCAATGACAATGGCCAAGATCGCGGCCAACACGACGAGCACCTGCTGCCAGGCGAACTGGTTGATGGATGCATACAGGTAGAGTCCGATGCCGCCGGCACCGACGAAACCCAGCACGCTGGATTCGCGCACGTTGATATCCCAGCGGTAGACGGTGGTGCCGATCAGCACCGGCATGACCTGCGGCAGAATGCCGAGCAAATACACTTGCGCCGTGCTCGCGCCCGTTGCCTCAATCGCCTCGATCTGCCCGCGACCGGCCTCCTCGATTGCCTCGGCCAGCAGTTTGGCGAGGAACCCCACCGAGCGTGCAGCAACTGCCGCGATGCCGGCAAGCGGACCCGGCCCCAAGATCGCCACAAACAGCAGTCCCCAGATGACGGTGTTCACTGAGCGCGAGGCCACCAGCAGTGCGCGTCCTATGGCCCAGGTGAATCCGTTCAAGGTGGTGTTGCGTGCACTGAGAAAAGCGAGCGGGAGCGAGAGCACGAGGGCGATCGCAGTGCCGAGCGTCGCGATATGGATGGTCTCGATCAGAGGCCGCACGATAAGCGGCAGGTACGACCAGCGCGGCGGCCACATCCGTTGCATGAGATCGAATGCCTGCACGTGCGCATCGGCGAAGAACGCCCATTCGATATCGAGCGCAGACACCGACCATGCTGCCGCACAGGCGATCGCGGCTGTCCACAACCATCCGAGCACAGACTCGCGCAGCGTGCACCGGCGCCACACCTCGGGATAGCGGGTCTCGGTTTTCAGCTTGCTCACCGCAGCTTCCTGCGCACCCAGTCGCTGAACCATTCACCCAGAGCCACCAGCGCGATGATGCTCAGCAGGATGGCGGCGGCAAAATCGAAGTCATAGCGCGAAAACGATGCCGACAGCGTCTGCCCGATACCGCCTGCGCCGACGATCCCGATCACAGTGGAATGACGGACATTGGCATCGAGACGATAGATCAGCATACCGACGGTGCGCGCGAGCACTTGCGGCACGATGGCGTACAGCACAGTCTGACCGAATCCGGCGCCGGTTGCCCGCACGGCTTCGACGGGACCGAGGCGCACGTTCTCAATGTCCTCGGCCAGCATCTTGCCGAGAAAGATGGCGGAGGCAAATGCCAGGGTGAGCAGGCCCGCGACCGGCCCGAAGCCGAACAGCTTGACGCAGAAGATCGCGATAATGACCTCGTGCAAGGTGCGCCCGAGCACGATAAATCCGCGCGCCGCCAGGTAGACGGCACGCGGCGCGAGATTACGCGCCGCAGCAAGCCCCAGCGGAACGCTAAGGAGCACCCCCGCAAGTGTGGCAGCGAGCGCAATCTGCACGCTTTCCAGCATACCGTTCAGCAGCAGCTGCCAGCGCCCGAAGTCGGGTGGGAGCATGCGCACCAGTATGTCCC
This sequence comes from Bordetella parapertussis, assembly GCA_945861275.1. Classification (GTDB taxonomy): domain Bacteria; phylum Pseudomonadota; class Gammaproteobacteria; order Burkholderiales; family SG8-41; genus UBA5216. Next base: position 48,334 of record CAMATZ010000011.1, on the reverse strand, counting down.
ACGCGCGCGGGAAACCAGCGAGCACGCGGTCGAGGTCGACATTGAGATCGGACAACGACCAAAACAGGTACAGCACGCCAGCGCCGATCATCAGCCGCTGGCGCCGAAGGCTGCCAAACAGCGCCGGCGCCCGCCAGGTCGTCGGATAAGACAGCGTGTTCACGCCGGCGTCCCACTGTCATCTTCGTCCACGCGGCGTATGGTCTGGCTCCAGTCTTCGGCGCCATAGATGTCGGTGAGCACCGCGGGTGTGAGCGCTCCCGGCAGTCCGTCAAATACAACCTGTCCGGCTTTGAGCGCGATCACGCGGTCGGCAAAGGTCTGCGCCAACGCAACATCATGGATGTTGATCAGTGCCGGGCGGTTGCGCTCGATCGCAAGCTCGCGGATCAGGCGCATGATCTGACGCGCTGTTTTCGGATCCAGGCTTGCGGTGGGCTCATCCACCAGCAGCAGGTCCGGATCCTGCATCAGCGCGCGCGCAATGCCCACCCGCTGGCGCTGCCCGCCGGAGAGTGCATCGGCACGTGTATCCTGATAGCCCGCCAAACCCACACGATCGAGCAGTGCGTAGGCGCCCGAAATGTCATGCGCCGGATAACGGCGCCACAGCGATGCAAAAAACCCGACTGAACCCAAGCGCCCGGAGAGCACGTTCTCCATCACCGTCAGCCGTTCGACCAGATTGAACTCCTGGAAGATCATGCCGATGCGCCGGCGGGCGTGGCGCAGTTCGCGTCGCGGCAGCGAAACCAGGTCGAGCCCGTGCAGCCACACCTGCCCCGCTGTCGGTTCGACCAGGCGGTTGATGCAGCGAATCAGGGTGCTCTTGCCAGCGCCCGAAGAGCCGATGACCGCAATCACCTGCGAGCGCTCGACGCTGAGGCTGACCGCATCGAGCGCGCGCTGTCCGCCAGCGTAAACCTTCGTCAGCTCTTTAATCGAAAGCAGCGGCGGCGCGTCCGCCAATGCCGCTGCGGCAGGGTCCGTCACCCGTTATTCCGCTTTGCGGCTCAGTTTGGAAAGACTCTCCTGCGTATAGCTTACGCCGCTTGCTTTCTGGATCGTGCGAATGTCGCGCCATGCTTCTTTGTAGCTGACCTCGGCGAAGCGCTCGGTGTCCTTGAACTCGGTGGCGAGTTTGGACTTCTTGAAGTCGAAACCGAGGAAGGCTTCCTTGATCCTGGCCTTAAGCTCGGGCGTGAGGTTGTGCGCAATGCCGAAAGGCCCGCGTGGGAAAGGCGCTGATTCATAAACCACGCGCAGCGTTCCGGGTTTGAACATCCCGCGTGCCTGCATGCGCTCGAGCACAGTGGATGCCACCGGCGCCGCATCGTAGTCGCGATTCACCACACCCATGATCGAGTTGTCATGCTTGCCTGAGTACAGCACCTCGTAGTCCTTACCCGGATCAATACCGAGCGCCTTGAACAGCGCGCGCGGGGCGATATCCCCTGAATTGGACGAGGGCGTAACATGCGCGACACGTTTTCCCTTCAGATCGGCGATGGTTTTGATGGCGCTGTCGCGATGGGTGATGAGCTGCAGGGCATAACCGATGCTGCCGTCCGGGCGCTGCATGACGACGACGGGCACGAAGCCCGCCAGATTCACCGCGTATGGCGTCGGCCCGGTGGCCACACCTGCGATATGCAGCCGCCCCGAGCGCATGGCTTCAACCTGAGCGGCATAAGACTCTGCCGGAAACCAGCGAATCCGTTTGCCCGTCACCTTGGCCAGATGCGCCAGGAAGTCGCTGAAGACGTTTTCGTAGACCGCAGGGTCTTCCACCGGCGCGTACGAGAACACCAATGTAGCGGGATTCTGCAGCAGCTTCGGGTCCTTGGGCGCGTCCGCAAGCAGATCGCCGTCTTCATCGCAATAACGGCTCTCCAGATCGCCACGCTGGGCGCATGCTTTTTGCGCGAGCGCGGTGTCCGGGACAAGACCGACAAAAAACAATACAGCAATGACGCCTACCAGCCGGCCAAAACCAATCATCGTAAGTTCCTCCTTGTCTACGTACCCGATATCCGCACGGCCCCCAAATCGAGGTAAGTGTACATGGATTTCGCGCCTATTAATAACATCGATAGACAGGATTAACAGGATAGACCCGGATGGAGGTTTTATCCTGTGCATCCTGTTAATCCTGTCGAAGTGTTCTTTGGGTTGAATGGTCTATGAGCGAAAAGTGTAGACGCAGCAGACGGCGTCACGCGAATCAGGGCTGCATGCTCTGCACCCGCGCCACCAGTGCGATGCCGCCGATGATCATCGCCGCGCCCAGCACATGGTGTATGCCTATGCGTTCGCCCAGAAACACCACGCCCCATAAAGTGCCAAAGACGGGAATCAGATAGGTCACGGTGAGCGCCCGCGCGGCGCCGATTTGCTCGACCAGCCGGAAGTACGCGACGTAGGCGATGGCGGTGCAGAGTATGCCCAATGCCGCGACCGAACTCCACGCTGCCACGCTCGGCGTTTCGCGCACGGGAAACGCCATCATCAGCGGCGCCGACACCAGCGTGGCTATCCACAAACTGCCGAGCACATTGGAAAAAGCATCCATGCCCTTGGCCGTTTGCCAGTAATTGGAAATCGTGCCATACAGCAGGCTGGCGAGAAACGCGGCGGCGATGGACAGTGCGGGCGGCGTGCTGTCGCTGAGACCTTCGCCGCCCACCAGCACGGCGACACCCGCGAATCCCAGTGCCAGGCCCGCCACGCCGCGCGCGCCCATGCGCTTGTGCCCCGGCCGCCACATGAGCGACAGCAAGGCGGCGAACAACGGCGCGGTGGCGTTGATAATCGACAGCAGCGAGACGCTGAGTTGCTGCGCCGCGTAGCCCCACAGGAACAAGGGCAGCGCGGCGTAAAAAATGCCGGTGACGATGGCGGGCGTCCACTGCCTGCCGCGCGGCAGTGATTTTTTGATGAACCATGCGACGACAGACAGGGCGACTGCGCCTATGAATATGCGTCCACCCATCAGCACCGACGGCCCCATGGCTGGTACCGCGATTTTCATGAACAAAAAGGATGATCCCCAGATCGCGCCCAGCGCGATCAGCCAGGCGAGTTGTGCGGGTCGCAAGTAGTGTTGCCGTAACTATTTGTTTTAAATAATAATTCTAGCGACCCAGAATAACTTCCAGCACGAACTTGCTGCCGATGTAGGCCAGCACCAGCATCAGAAATCCGGCCAGCGTCCAGCGCACGGCAGTACGTCCGCGCCAACCGTAAATCATTCTCCCGCCGAGCAGCGCGCCGAAAATCAGCCACGACAGCACACCGAATACGGTTTTGTGCGAAAAGCGCGCGGGCTTGCCAAACAGTTCTTCCGAAAACAATACGCCGCTGGCGATGGTGAGCGTCAGCAACACAAAGCCCGCCGCGATAATGCGAAACAACAGGGTTTCCATGGTCAGCAGCGGCGGCATGCTGCGCAGCGACTGCGGCAGCGTGCCCGTGTGCAGCCGCCGTTCCATGATCGCCATCAGCATCACATGCAGCGATGCAATGGTGAACAGGCTGTAGGCGGCCATTGAAATCAGCAGATGCGCTTTGAATGCCAGCGTTCCCGTATTCGCCAATGCATGAGTGGAAGGAAACACCACCGGCAGCATCACGGCGACCGCTGCCGCCGGCAGCACCAGCGCATGCAGACCGTCAAGTCGATAGAACAGGCTGCCCATGCCGTAGATCAACACCGTGAGCCAGAGTATCAGCGACAGTGCGTTGCCCACGCCCAGAACCATGCCCGTATCGCCGAACAGGGAACCAGCCAGTAACCAACTGTGCAGTGCAAAAGGCGCCAGCAAGGCGGCGTGCTCGATGCCACGGCGTGACGCGGACGCGTTGTCGGCGATGGCAGCGCCGGACCAGTGCCTGCGCCAGAAATAAAAAGCCAGCGCAGCATAGAGAATCGCGCACAAAGCTGTACTGAGGAGATGCGGTAAAATGCCTGGAACGCCTGACATAATTCGAGTCTACACCAACCCGGTATTTACCACCCATGTTCGACAATCTGACCGGACGCCTGTCCAAAGTTTTGAAGACGCTGCGCGGCGAAGCGCGGCTTAGCGAAGAAAATATTGGCGAAGCCCTGCGCGAAGTGCGCATGGCGCTGCTCGAAGCGGACGTTGCGCTGCCGGTGGTGCGGGACTTCATCGCGCGCATCCGCGAAAAAGCGCTGGGACAGGAGGTGATGGGCAGCCTCACGCCGGGGCAGGCGGTGGTGGGCGTGGTGCATCGCGAGCTGGTCGCGCTGATGGGCGAGAAGAACGACGATCTGAATCTCGCCACCACGCCGCCGGCGGTCATTTTAATGGCGGGCTTGCAGGGCTCGGGCAAAACCACCACCAGCGGCAAGCTCGCCAAGTGGCTGGCTGAAAACCGCAAGAAAAAAGTGTTGTTGGTGAGCTGCGACGTATATCGTCCGGCGGCGATTGAGCAACTGAAAACCGTGGCGAGCCAGATCGGCGCGGATTTTTTCCCGTCCAGCGGTGAGCAAAAGCCGGTGGCGATCGCCGAAGCCGCGCTCGACTATGCGCGCAGGCACTATCACGATGTGTTGATCGTCGACACCGCGGGCCGGCTCGCCATCGATGAATTGATGATGAACGAAATCCGCGAACTGCACGCGGCGTTGAAACCCATCGAAACCCTGTTCGTGGTGGATGCGATGCAGGGCCAGGACGCGGTGAACGTGGCGAAAGCCTTTTCGGAAGCGCTGCCGCTCACCGGCATAGTGCTGACCAAGCTCGACGGCGACGCGCGCGGCGGCGCGGCGCTGTCGGTGCGGCAGGTCACCGGCAAGCCGATCAAGTTTGCGGGCGTCGGTGAAAAGCTCACCGGGCTGGAAGCGTTTCACCCCGATCGTATGGCTTCGCGCATCCTCGGCATGGGCGACGTGCTGTCGCTGATCGAGGATGTTCAAAAAAACGTCGATGTCGCCGAAGCCGAAAGGTTCGCCAAGAAATTTAAATCCGGAAAAGGTTTTGATCTGGAGGATTTCAAACTGCAAATCGGGCAGATGAAAAAAATGGGCGGCGTGTCGGCGCTGATGGACAAACTGCCCGGTCAGTTGGCGCAAGCCGCAAAGGTTGCACAGGGCGCCCCGCAAATGGACGACCAAACGATGCGCCGCATCGAAGGCATCATTAATTCGATGACGCCGAAAGAGCGCACTTATCCCGATCTCATCAAAGCCTCACGCAAGCGCCGCATTGCCACCGGCGCGGGTGTCACCGTGCAGGAAGTCAATCGCCTGCTAAAACAGTTCGAGCAAACACAGAAAATGATGAAAATGATGGCCAAGGGCGGTATGCAGAAAATGATGCGCGGGCTGAAAGGGCAGATACCGGGGTTGCGCTAGGCTGGTATAAGCATGGCCGCGATCATTTGAAACTGATCGTTGTCAGGCGCCTTGCGCCAGCCCGCGCTTTTTTATGATGGCAACGCGGCTGGCGGCTGCTTTCGCGTTAACGCGAAAACCGAAATGTAGACGAAGGCTCATCCATGCGGTCGCGCGGTTTGCGTATGCGGTTGGCCATTTCCAGCGCCGGCTGTGCGTTTTCGAGCAGGATGGCCATTTGCCGCTCATTGAGATTGAGCCCGGCGCGCCGCGCCATGGTTTCCACCACGCCGCGTGTTGCTGCATCAACATCGGGCTTAGGCTCAAACACGCTGGTATCCACGGCAGGCGCCTTTGCATTGGGGTCAAGCGGCGGGCGGCGCGTGTGCCAGTCCGTCGCCTGCTGATAAGCATGCCCCACAGCAAGCACCTGCGCATCATTGAACGGCCGCGTAATCAGTTGCAGCCCCAGCGGCAAGCCGTTCCCCGACAGGCCACCGCACACCACCAGCGCCGGTGTGCGCGCGGCGTTTGACGCCGTGAAGGCGTTGGACTTGCGCCAGAAATTGGTCACGCGATAATCCTCGAAGCGTGGCGCGGGGCCGAAGCCTGCAGTCAGCAGAATATCGTATTTTTTCAGCAGCGGCTGCATATCGGCGATGTAGCGCCGGTGTTCGCGCAGCGCCTGCACGTAGTCGCTGGCCTGAAACAGGCACGCGGGCAGCGCGCGTCCCAGAAAATCGCGGCCGAAATCGCCGGGCCGCTCGATTAAGTTCTTTTGCTGTATCGAGTACATTTCACTCTCGGCGATGATCACCTTGACGTCCAGTCCATCCATCATCGGCCGCGCGCGGCAGTCTTCGAGCGTCGCGCCCGACTGCCTGAAGGTTTTAAGCGCTTCTTCCATCGCCTGGCGCAGGTCTTCGTGCGCAGGCAGGTCTTCTTCCCAGTAATGGCGCAGCACCCCGATTTTCAGGCCCTTGATGCTGGTGTTGAGCGCAGCACGGTAATCGGGAATAGCTTGTTCGGTGCTGCCGCCATCGCGTGCATCGTATCCCGCGAGCGTTTGCAGCAGAATTGCGCAGTCCTCGGCGCTGCGCGCCATTGGCCCGCAGTGATCAAAGGTAAACGAATTGGGAATTACACCGGCGCGGCTCACCAGTCCGTAGGTCGGCATGAGTCCTGTGATGCCGCAGTGCGAAGCCGGCCCGCGGATCGAGCCGCCGGTGTCGGAGCCCAGCGCGGCAGGCGTCAATCCGGCGGCAAGTGCCACGCCGGAGCCGCTGGATGAGCCGCCGGAAAAATGCGCAAGGTTCCACGGATTGCGCGCGGGCGGCCACGGCAAATCGAAAGACGGGCCACCATGCGCGAACTCATGGGTTTGCAGTTTGCCGAGCAGAATTGCGCCGGCGTCCAGCAGCTTTTGTGTGGTAGTCGCGTTGGCGGACGGTATATTGCTGATCGCGGTTTTTGATCCGCCCGATGTCAGGATGCCTGCGGTGTTGTATATATCCTTCAGCGCGAAGGGTATGCCGTGCAGCGGCCCGCGATACTTGCCTTGCGCGATTTCCTGCTCGGCGGCCTTGGCTTGTGCGCGTGCAAGATCGGCGGTGATGGTAATAAACGCCGACAGTTGCGGTTGATAGGTCTCGATACGTTTCAATAACGCGTCGGTCAGTTCCACCGGCGACAGTTTTTGGGTGCGGATCAGATCCGCGGTTTCAGCGATCGTGAGGTAATGCAGGTCAGGCATACTGTTCTCAAGAAAATCACAATGGTTTGTAGGTCGGAACGCGCAGCGGTTCCGACATTCGTGAATTGCCACTCTCGTTTGTCGGAACCGCTGCGCGTTCCGACCTACATATCATCGCCCCGGCGCAATCAATCCCAGGTCCGTCAATATCACGCGCGTCTGCTCCTGCTCAACTTCAAGCTGCTTCACGAACGCGGCGCTCAGCAGGTAAGCGGGATTCCAGAATTGCTTCTCGGTCTCTTTGAGCCATTCGGGGCTTTTCGCGAGCTTCTCGAAAGTGGCATCCCAGTATGCGATCTCGCCGGGCTTCATGCCCTTCGGTCCCATGAAACCGCGCCAGGTGTAGAACACCGCGTTGCTGCCCTGCTCCTTGAGCGTGGGCAATTCCGCCAGCGGGCCTTGCTGGCGCTCGGCCGAGGAGATGCCGAGGATGCGTGCGCGGCCTTCTTTTTGCAGCGCAAACATGCTGCGTGGCGACGCTACGTAAACATCGATATGCCCGCCGAGCAGCGCCGTCAGCGCCGGACCGCCGCCGGGATAGATTACGGTCTTCACTTTGCCAGGATCGAGACCGATGGATTTAAGATACATGCTCATCACGATGTGATTGTGGTTGCCGCGCGCGGTGGCGAACGCCCAACTCAGCGACTGCGGGTCCTTTTTCATGCGCGCGGTGAGATCGGCGAGCGTCTTGATCGGTGAATCGGCTTTGACCGCGAGCACCACAAACTCACGCGCCACGATGTTAAGCGGCGTGAAATGGGTGTAGGTGAGCGGAGACGTGCCCATCAGCTTGTTGCCGATCAGCGCGGGCGAAATGGTGGCGATGTAATGCGCGTCGCCGGCATGCTGATTCAGATAGGCCCAGCCGATGGTGTTGGCGGCGCCGGGTTTGTTGACCACCGCCGAGCTGGGCACCAGGCCGGTGCCCTGAAAAATATTCTGCACCACACGCGCCATCACATCGGGCGAGCCACCGGGTGCGGAGCCGACCACCAGCTCGACGGTTTTGCTGGGCTTCCACGCTTGCGCGTGCGCGATGCTTGCAAGGCATGCAAGGGTCAAGGCAATCGAAAAACCAATCAAACGCATGTGTTGCTCCCATGGGCACAGTTTTCGTATCTGTCCCGGTATCGTATCGCCGAACCCGGCGGCTGTCACGACTATGTCTGTGTTGACGCGCTGACGCATGGTCACTAAGCTTGCAGGTGAAATCTGTGAATGGGTGAAGGAGTGAAGGAGTGAACGGGGTACCCCAGTCATTCCTTCACTCCTTCACTCCCTCACCGGTTTACCCGTTCACTCCAAAGGCAACCCCCATGTCCTACTACACCCCCGCAAAAATCGGCATGGCGCTGACGGAAGTCGATACGCCCGCGCTGCTTCTCGATCTCGATGCCTTCGAGCACAATCTAAAGCTGCTGCATGATTCGCTCGCTGGGCGCGATATAAAAGTTCGCCCGCACGCCAAGAGCAACAAGTGTCCGCAGATTGCGTTGCGCCAGATGGCATTGGGCGCGGTGGGCGTGTGCTGTCAAAAGGTGAGCGAAGCCGAGGCGATGGTGGACGGTGGGGTGAATGATGTGCTGATCGCCAATGAAGTGGTGGGTGCGGCGAAACTCAAACGCCTTGCGGCGCTGTCAAAACGCGCGAAGATCGCGGTGTGCGCGGATCACCGCGACAACGTTGCCGCGCTCGATGTTGCGGCGCGCGAGGCGGGCGTAACGCTCGATGTGCTGGTGGAAGTGAACGTCGGCGCCAACCGCTGCGGTGTCGAGCCGGGTGAACCGGCTTTTAAGCTGGCGCGGCAAATACACCACAGCAAAAATCTGCGCTTTGCCGGCCTGCAGGCCTATCAGGGCGGCGCGCAGCACCTGCGCAAGACCGAAGATCGCCGCGCGGCAATCGAGGCCGCGTGTGAGAAAGTCAAACGCACCACGGCGCTGCTCGTGCAGGCGGGCATTCCATGCGAGCGGGTGACCGGCGCGGGCACCGGCACCTATATGTTTGAAGCGGCGAGCAGCGTCTATCACGAGTTGCAAACGGGCTCGTATGTTTTTATGGACGCGGACTACGCGAAAAACGACTGGACCGAAAGCGGCATCCCGCGCTTCGAGCACAGCTTGTTCGTGTGGACCACGGTGATGAGCTGCCCCACGGCAGATCGCGCGATTGTCGATGCGGGGCTCAAGGCATTGAGCGTCGATTCCGGCATGCCGCGCGTGTTTGATACGCCGGGCGCGGAATACACCCGGGCGTCGGATGAGCACGGCGTGCTTAAATTGTCGGAAGGCGTGTCGCTGCCACTCGGCCACAAATTAAAACTCGTGCCGGGACACTGCGACCCGACGGTGAATCTTTACGATCATTTTGTGTGCGTGCGCAAAGGCGTGGTGGAAGCGCTGTGGCCTATTAGTGCGCGCGGGGCGGTGTTGTAAGGGCGGTGAAAGGGTGAAGGCGTGAAGGAGTGAAGGAGTGAACGGGGTACCCCATTCACGTCTTCACTCTTTCACGCCTTCACGGTAGTTAAAACAATGCAGGGGAGGAACCATCATGGCACAGGAAAAATCCAAACTCATCTTCGGCACCGCCACGCCCGGCGGCGGATTTCCTGCCTATGGATGGCCGTATGCCGAAGTGTTGAACGCCGCCGATCCATCGCTCGGCATTGAGCCTATCAATACCAAGGGCAGCACCGAAAATATCGTGTCGCTGGAGCAAGACAAGCTCGATCTTGGGCTGGTCACCGGAGAAGTCACCTACGAGGCGATCAAGGGTATCAGCGGCCCGCCCGCGAAAAACATCCGCATCATCAACGCCACCTATTCGCAGGCAGGCATGTTTATGGTACGCGCCGATAGCCCCTATAAGACTATCGACGATCTCAAAGGTAAACCGATCGTGTGGGGCGCGGGCACCTCGGGCTTTATTGTGCTGGCGCGCTACGTGATGGACGGCATGGGTCTTGATTACCAGAAGGACTTCCAGCCGATACTGCTGAAAAGTGCCGGCGAAGGCCCGCCGATGGTGCTCGACGGCAGTGCCGCGGCGATGTGGGGCGGCGGTCTCGGCTGGCCGCCGTTCGCCAGCATCGCCAAAGGCCCGGCGGGCGCGCGCTTTATCGGGCCCAGCGCAGAAGAAAACAAACGCATCATGGCGAAGCATTCGTTTTTGAAAGCGGCGAGCATGGCGGCCAACAGTTACCCCGGTCAGACTGCGCCGGTGCATTCTGTCGGCTCATGGCCGTTTGTGCTGGCGCGCGCGTCGCTGCCGGACGAGGTGGCCTACAAACTCGCGCGCGCGCTGCATCAGAGCGAGGGCGTGTTCGGACAAAAATTAGAACAAGCGCGTGAATCAACACTGGCGAATACGCTGGCTGCCGCGCCGAGCCGGGAGTTAATACATCCTGGCGTTTTGAAATACATGCGCGAAGCGGGGTTGCTGAAGTAGTCGAAAAGACAAAGAGCCTCTTGATTGGTCTTCATGCAATAATTCTGCAATGCCTCGCATTGTTGGTAAATTGGATCATCCCGAATTCATACTCGACCCCGTCGAGGCATGGCATTGAGGGACGATACTAGATCGGATGTTGGTGCACGCGTTACCCTCGCATCCGCGCAGCGTGTTTCTCAGGACGCATGCCGAAATTAATAGGCTTGATGAGTTACGTAAGACAGAAATCGCACGCCACCAGAAATACAAATGATCCAAGTCGTCGCGTGATTGGGACTACGAACCTGCAGCTACGCTCGCTGGTGACCACGTCTCTTGCATTCAGATCGGCTCTGCAAATGTGAAAATGGCGTATCGCTGCCGCTTGCGAACATTACATCTTGCTCCAGCCCTCCGCGCTTGGTTCTAACACCACTCACTGTCCGCGTCAGCATTGAAATCGGTGAGTCGTATCTCTTGATGGGCTTTGAGATGAGTTCGACTGAGTTCTTTCCAACTTGATTCCCAGCAACTGACTTGGAATATCAATTGGTTTCGGGAAGCAGCCTCTGGCGAGTCGGGACATGCGTCCATCTGAAGCTCAGAAAGCTCAGTACTTGGGTCTGTAGATTACGCTGGCGCGGATCAGAGCGCGGCTTACCCAAGCGGAATTGGCGAAACGCATGGGCGTGACGCAAGCGTACATCAGCAAGATTGAGGCGCAGAGCCAAGTGAGCAGCACAGTACTCGTAAAACTGCATGCCGCGCTTGCGCAGAGCGCGGCATCAAAGCCAGCGCAGAAACGACGCGCAGCGTAGCGCCGCGCGCGGCTGGTCAGGCGACAGCCGTCTCCGCCTTCGCCAACCCCGGCATATCAAACCCCAGTTTCTGCAGCCCGTCCACCACTGTTTGCGCCTGCGTAGCGGTGAGCTCCACCAGCGGCGGGCGCACAGTGTTCCACTCCGGGTCGCGTGCGTAGTGCGCGATCACCGCTTTCAACGCGGGGATCATGATGTACTGGCCGGTGGTTTTGCGCACCACGTCCAGGTGCGCCTGCTGTGCGTCGGCGTCGGTATTTTTCCATTCGCGATAGAGTTTATCGATCGCCGCCGGGTTCACATTCGCGGTGGCGGAGATGCAGCCTGCGCCGTGGTTGCGCATGTTGGCGAGCAGGAAGGATTCGCTGCCCACAAACACATCGAAGCCCTGCTTCGCGAACGCATCGAGGAAGACTTTGGTGTTGTTCCAGTCGCCGGAGCTATCCTTCATGCCGGCGATGGCTTTGGGGTAGCGCTTCAACAGCCGCTCGACCAGCTTGGGCGTGATCGCGACCACTGCAACCGGCGGGATGTGATACAGATAAATTTGCAGCCGTGCATCACCCACGTGCTCAATGACTTCGGAGAAGGTGCGGAACAAACCTTCCTCGCTGACATCCTTGTAGTAAAACGGCGGCAGCATCAGCACACCCGCGCAACCGGCTTTGACCGCGTGCTCGGTGAGACGCACAGTGTCGGTAAAGGCGCAGCAACCGGTGCCGGGCATCATGCGCGTGGGGTCCAGCCCTGCGGCAAGCAGTGAGTCGAGCAGCGCCATGCGTTCGTTGACCGACAGAGAATTCGCTTCGCTGTTGGTGCCGAACACCGCGAGGCCCGAGCCCTGGCCCAGCATCCAGCTGCATTGAGCGACAAAGCGATTGTGGTCGGGGCTGTAGTCGGCTCTGAAGGGTGTGCACACCGGGGCGAGTACGCCTTTGATGCGTTTGGCTTCTGTCATGGGGGCTCCTCGGAACGAAGTTGGAATTTGAAATCTACAGGCGCGGGTGTGTCGCACGCGACGGACGTGCCGCGCTGTCGATTACAATCGAGAATACCATAGAGTCGGGCCAGGGCTAAATTATTGAATGGCTTTGCCCAGCATAGACTGAAACGGGAGTCTCACATGTCACTGAAAGTATTGTCGGCAGGCGCGGTAAAGGGCGGCGTTGCGCAAATTGCCGCAGCGTATGAGCGTGCTACGGGCTGTAAAGTCGAAGTCGAGTTCACCCAGGTGCCGAAAATGCGCCAGCGCATCGCCGCAGGCGAAAGCGCCGATGTGCTGGTGGCAACGGCGGGTGCCATGGATGAGTTTGCCGCCAGCGGAAAAATCGTTGCTGCCACCCGCGCGCTGCTCGGCCGCTCGCGCGTGGGCGTGGTGGTGCACAAAGACGCGCCGGCGCCGGACGTGTCGGACACCGAAGCCTTCAAACGCGCGTTGCTGGCCGCCAGCGCAGTGGTGCATAACGATGCCTCCAGCGGCGTTTACATTGCGGCACTGCTCGAAAAACTGGGGCTGAAAGCGCAACTGGGAGACAGAATTGTGGTGGTCAACAGTGGCTCCGCCATCATCACCACGGTTGCGCAGCGCGGGCCGGGCGCTATCGGCATGGGACAAATTTCCGAGATCATGGTGATGATCGACAAGGGCTGTGCCGCCAAATTCGTAGCGCCGCTGCCGGATGCGATCCAGAATGTTTCGACGTACTACGCTGCCGTGGCTGCAGCCAGTGCGCTGCCCGCTGCTGCCACAGCGTTGGCGCGCGAGCTGACAGCGGACACGGCGAAGCAAATATTTGCTGCCACCGGCATCGACTGAAATTGCGTAAACCATGAAAATCGTGATCACCGGCGGCGCTGGATTCCTCGGTCAGCGGCTCGCGCATGTGTTGCTAAAAACGGTGCAAAAACAAACAGTTACTGAGCTCGTGCTGGCGGACATTGCGCCCTTGCGTGATGCCGCGTTGTTGGCCGATGCACGCGTGCGCAGTGTGACCGGCGATCTGCAACACCTGCTCGCGGATGGTCTGATGAACGGCGTGGAGGGCGTGTTTCATCTGGCGGCGGCGGTGAGCGGTGAATGCGAAGCCGACATTGATGTGGGCTTGCGCGCGAATCTCGATACCACGCGCGCATTGCTCGATGCGTGCCGTGGGTTGAAGCATCCTGCGAAGCTGGTGTTTTCCAGTTCGTTGGCAGTGTTCGGCGGCGACATGCCGCAGGTGATCGCGGACAACACGCTGCCGATGCCGCAGAATTCCTACGGCACGCAAAAATTTGTGTGCGAGCAATTGATCGCCGATTACACACGCAAGGGTTATATCGACGGGCGCAGTGTGCGCCTGCCGACGGTGACGGTGCGGCCCGGCAAGCCCAACAAGGCCGCGTCCGGTTTCATGAGCGGCATCATTCGCGAACCGCTGGCGGGCGTGGATGCTATTTGCCCGGTGGATCCGCAAACCGGTGTGTGGATCACCTCGCCGCGATTTGCGGTGGCAGGATTGATAGCGGCCTATGAAGCACCACAAGGGCGCTGGGGCGGCAGAACCGCGATGAATTTGCCGGGGCTGTCGGTGCGTGTGACAGACATGCTGGCGGCGTTGCAGCGTCACGGCGGTGCAGCGCTTTCAGCACGGGTGCGTGTGGAAAAAGACGAGACCATATCGGGCATCGTCGGCGGCTGGCCATGGTGTTTTGATACGGCGCGCGCGCGTGCGCTGGGATTGTCGAGGCCTGCGACGATGGATGATTTGATTGCCGAGTATGTTGCGGACTATGCGGGTGCGGTTGCTTTGTGATGGTTGAGCGGGAGTTGTGGCAATCCTTCACCGCTCGCAACCGTCAGCTCAGTTTATGCTGATGCGAGCCGCCTTGACCACCCTGCCGATCACTTCGCGTTCCGACTGGATATGCCGCGCAAACGCCGCCGGGTCCTTGTAGGTGATCTCCAATCCCTCGCGCTGCAGCGCCTCGCGCACGTCTGTCATGTCGAGTACCTTGCGCGTGGTCTGGTGCAATAGCTCGATGATGGCCGCCGGGGTCTGCGCCGGAACCACCAGGCCATACCACGAGGTGATTTCAAAGCCGCTGTAGCCTGACTCGGCCACGGTGGGTATCTCCGGCGCCGCGCGTGCGCGGGTCAGCGCCGTCACCGCGAGGCCGCGCACGCGCCCCGTGCGCACGTGCTGCAGCAGCGATGGCAGGCTGCCGAACATCACCGGCACTTCGTTGCCGAGCAACGCGGCCGCCGCGGGGCCGCCGCCCTTGTAGGGGATATGGACCATGTCGATGCCGGCGCGCATCTTGAAAAGCTCCGCCGCCAGATGCTGCGGCGTGCCGATGCCGGTGGAGGCGTAGTTGATCCTGCCCGCGCGCGCGAGTTCCACCAGTTCCTTCACGTTAGCAGCCCTGACCGTGGCATGCACCGTCAGCATGTATTGCGCGGTGGTCATCAGCACCACCGGTGCGAGATCACGCTCGACATCCACCGGCAGCTTGTAGAGCAAGGGGTTGGAGGTCAGCGCATTGCTCACGACCAGCAGCACGGTGTGACCATCAGGATTGGCCTTGGCTGCGAGCTCGGTGGCAAGGTTGCCGCCCGCGCCGCCGCGGTTATCGATCACCCAGGGTCGTCCCAGCAGATCACTGTATTTTGGCGCGACGATGCGCGCGATGGTGTCGGTTGCGCCGCCGGGCGGAAAGCCCACCACCAGGCGCACCGGCCGCTCCGGGTAGCGCAGCGGTTGCGCGCCCGCGGCCAGGCCGGCATGCCATGCCAGCACACAGACCCATCCGGCTAAGCGCGCGCCTCGCAAGTCGATCTACTGCGCCGTAAGCTGACGCACCACTTCGTCGATGTAGCGGCTCGTCACCTCGCGCATTTTGGGCGGGCTTAACTGACTCACCGGGTGCGGCAGTTCGATATAGGGGTGCCCTTCCATGCCCTTGCTGCGAAACTGGTACTCACAAGGGTTGCGAAAAATGCGCGTCAGCACCACGGTCGCCGGGATGCCGCGCTTCTCGAATTCGATGGCGTCGTGCACACTGCACAACGTGCAGGAGCCTCACCCGCCCAAGCCGGTGATGGCAACGTCCACCTCCTTTGACATGGCTGCCAGCAGGTCGGGCGTAGCGGGCTTGGTGTAATGCGCCTTGCGCCGAATGACAATGCCTTTCGCGCCGTGGTGCTCGACCAGCGCATCGCCGATAGTCTTGAAGATCACGTCGGCCTGTTCCTTGGTGTTGTCGAGCATGCCGATGACCTTTCCCCTCAGCGTCGATGGCCGTGCGGCCATTGGAATGCGCGTAATGGCCGGTTCGTACGTGGGATCGATGAAACCCAGTTCACTCATGTCGCTTCTCCTCTCAGATCGTGTAACCGCCATGCACGCCGATGCTGCCGCCGCCCCAGCCAAAACACACCGCCGTCTGTGGTCCAAAGCCGCCCGCGACGATGAAATGCAGATCGCGAGGGTGCTTGACGGCGCGCACAAACACGGTGTCGTCCGCGACATCGTAACCGCAAGCCTCGCCGCGCACGCGCCGCCATTGCCCGCCGATGCGCACATCCCTGAGTTTGCGGCCGGCGAGTTCAATCAGCCGTTCCACCACGTCCGCGCGCTTGAGCCCCGCGCGCGCGCAAATGCCCGCGTGCTCCGGGCTCATCGCCACCACCAGATCGGAATTGGACATCACCAGATTGAACGACCCCAGCGCGTGCATGGCGTCGGCCACGCCGGTGAGCAGCCGGTTGGGTTCGTCGCTGACGTCGTCGTGACACACATGCGGCGCCTCCACCATGGCGCAGGTGATCACGTTGTCGTCCGGCGCATAACCGCGCGACACCGCCAGCGTCTCCCACGGGCTGGCATCGACGTTTTCCGTGATGCAGGCCGAGTAGCGCAGGGGCGATGCAAACACCGTGGCTGACCCGCCGCCGGGCAGGGCGCCGCCGAGATTGAACAGCATCAGGCGTATGGCGCGCCCGATGCTGGCGTTGGCGCGAAAGCCGGGCCCGAAGCAGCCGTTGCCGCCATGCAGCCCGATTTGCCTGGCATAGGGCCCGTTGACGATCATCAGCGGCGCCACCGGCCCCATGGTGCCCTGCACCCCGTTCAGATTAAATTCCGGGCGCAGCATCAATGGTATTGCACCGAGGATCAGCGGCAGGTATTCCGGCCTGCACCCCGCCATCAACGCATGCAGGGCCACGTTGCGCACGGTGGCTGGCCCCATCGCGGGCGGGATAGTGCCGAGGAGCTCATCGGGGTCCCGCGTCGTCGCCGCCAGCATGCGCGCAAGGCGCTCCTCGGTCGGCGTGACCACGGGCAAGCCGTCGGACCACGGCTTCTCCAGAAAAAACTCGAATTCATCGATAGCGGCACTCATGCGGGATTATAGGCCGCGATCCGATACACGCGCGCCGCCGTGTCGTGAAACAAGGCCGCGCGCTCGCCGACCGAATAGCCTTTGGACAGCCGCTTGAACGCATTGAACACGACGGTGTAGGAATAGGACACCTTGTCGACCGGGAAATTGCTTTCAAACATGCAGCGTTGCGGGCCGAATTTTTCAATGCAGTAGTGCATTAACGGTGCCAGCGTGTTTGCCAGCTCCTCCGAGCCGATGGGCTTGGCGCGTGTGTGCCAATCGAAGCCAAACCGGTGCTGTCCCACCCCGCCGAGTTTGAGCACGACGTTCGGACACGCCGCCACGGCCGCCATTCCACGCCGCCACTCGGCGAGCACCGTGTCGTCGCGGTTCGCGTAGGGACCCACGCGAACCAGGCCGCCGATGTGATTCAGCACGATGGTGAGTTGCGGCACCGCACGCGCCAGATCAGCCAAGTCATCCAGTTGCGGATGGTAGAGCGAATTGTCGAGCGTCAAGCCCATCTTCGCCAGCACCCGCGCACCGGCGCGGTATTGCGCGGTGGACATCACGCCCTGAATGTCGCGCTTCACCAGTTCCGGGCTTGCATCCCACCCGGCGGAATGCCGTATGCCGCGAAACCGGTCGGGACTCGCCGCCTGCAACGCTTCCAGCACGGGGGCGACACGATCGCCCAGCTTCAAATCTGCGTGACCGACAATGGCGGCGGCGATTTTCGTTGTACCGTGCTTTCCGCTCGCGGCTTCATGGGCAAGGCCATCGACGTGCTCGACTTCGCCCACCGGCTGCATCACCTGCGGCCCATGGGTGCGATAAAACGCCTTGACCTCGATGAACACTGTTGAGCGCACATCATGTCCGCTGGTGCGGATGTCCGAGGCGAGGTCGGGCAACAGGTAGCGTTGGTAGGCTGGCGGTTCATGCCGCTGCGCCCATAGATGATGATGCGGGTCGCAGATGGGAAGCGCCGGCTCCAGGGCCGTCTCAGGCGTGAGTTGCAGCCAGGCAGGGTCTCCAATGGGCATGGGACTACTCCTTGATGAACAGATCAATTTCGTAGGCCGGATGCAACCCAGTGAAATTCGGGAGTTCCTCTGCCTCCCGTAGCAGGTGTCGCTACCATCGTGGCAGAAGTTATACTCAAAAACCACGTCGACTCAGCACACAGCGCACTCATTCAATCATCAAACTCACTCTTCGCAATCGGCTGGGTTTTCATGTTGCCATTCTTCACCTTATAAAGCGTCACCTTGAGCCGACTGAACTCTACGCCACCTTCGACGTGGCGCTCATTCAATGTCAGCGATTCTGTCTTCGTAAAGGCGTTGCTCGCGAGGTCTTCGTAACGCAACTCATAAGTGCCGGCACGGATTTCACTCTCGGTCCAGCTATCTTTGGCGCGGATAGTAAACACCCGCGCAGGCGCTGCATTCGGCACACCGGTCGGATACAACTTTACCAATACGGCAGTGTCATTGGCGGCATTGTCTACCGTCATCGTGGAGCGCCCTCCACGTTGAAGTTTCTTGCAACCCTGAATGCTTCCTGTCCGCACGGAAAGGGCTGCGCTGTCCTTAACCAGCTTGCCGCATAGCGACTGGCTGATGAAATCAATTGGCGTAGCCGATGGCGTCAGCTTTTTCTCGATTGGCTCCGTTCCAGCGACGTTTGGTATGGTTGGACTTACGTCTTTATGCGCGGGAGCCACAACTGCGGACAAATCCGGCTTGCGTTCAGATTTAGCAGCGGCCGGCGGCACAGGTGCGATAGGGGATGTCGATTGCGAGGGCAATTGTGGAATTGCGGGGAATTTGCCATCCATTTCATCGCGAAGTTCACGGATTGCTCGGACAAGTGGCGGTTCTTGCGGCTCGTCAACTTTTTTTGGCTTCCACTCCCTAGCCAAACGCTGCGTCTCGGCGAATTGAGCAGAACTCATCGTACGCTCGACTAATGTACGGGCCTCGCGCGCTCTTGCGCGCATATCTGACTCATAATCAGATGAATCGGAGTCTGAATTCGCAACAGCAAGATTCAACCATTTATGTGCGAGTACATCATCTCGAGGTAACTTTTCGCCGAGCATGTAGAGCATGCCGACAGCAGATTGACACCATTTGTCTCCAAGGTCCGCGCCTTTTAGACATGAATCCACATCGTCTGCATCCATGGCTGCAATTGCAATTTTGTTTGTTCTGTTGATCATATTCATGATTACAAGAACGTGCCCCGCCTCACTTTGTCCCTTCTCTAACGCAGTTCGGAGCAATTGCGCGGCTCGTTCCTTATCTTTTGGAACGTGTGTTCCTAGAGCGTGGAGCCTGCCTAATTCGAGGTGTGCAAAACCATCGCCATTAGCAACGCCCGCCTCCAGGAAAGCCACGCCGGAAACCAGATCAGGTTGTTCCTGACGAATCCGTCGCCACCCAAGTATTCCCTGGATTAGTCGGTCGCCACACATAGCACTTCTATTCAGATCTTCCAAGCGCCCGCCCATGATTGCCAAATGACGGCACGCATACAGGCTGCCCGCCGATTCGGCCTTACGCAGTTGTTCGATTGCCTTCGGTTCTACTTTGTCAAAGCTAAAAAGTATTCCTGCCAAAACTTGCGCATCCCGATATCCCATGTCCGCCAGCTTCAATGCAATCGACAATGCTCTTTTCAGGTCTTTAGTAGGCGGCTCCGCAACTGCCAGTCGCATTGCTTCGAGCAAAGTCTCACGCTGCATTTCCGGGCTCGGCGGCCTCGCGAAATAAGCTATGACCCCGAACAATATGATCGATACGACCGCAAACCCAAGCGCGAAGCGAAGCCACCGTGCGCGATTTGGCTGGGGATGAACCTGCACTGACTGATCGACGGCGGTCATCATGGACCCACTGGGTTGAGCGATAGTGATACACCAAGTGCTTGTATGACGTAACTCATCAAAATTACCAACCTAACGGGAATAAAATTTTAGCCTAAGAACGGGATTCCCGACTTTATTACTTCAATGTCCGAACTCACCATCTCGCGGATTTGTTGGTAATTAAAGTTTTGGATTCGTGAAGGTCCCACGATTACTCGTTTGATGGGAAGTGATGCCTCGCCGAACAACTCGATATATCGGACTTCGCTATCGCCTCTGCGTCCATAGCGGATTACCTTTACCTGCTTCGAGTCGAGCGCGCTGTTGTAGAGGGGAGAGTCTGCATTGGTCGGCCTCGGAGATACCACGATTCGAATCTCCTTTTCTTCACGAAATGCGTGATGTTTTACCAACGTGGAGCCTTGGACAAAGTGATCAAAAATTTTGTCGTAGCTTGGTTCTCGCTTGGAATAAAACGCGTCGAGTATTTCCGGTAGATACTCAAAAACCGTGCAAAAATCCTCTCTTATTCCAACATTGTCATTGTCGTACTTCACATCACCGATATGATTTATCGAGTGGGCAAACACGCATTTTTCATACTGCATCCGGTCTTCTATGCCTTTCGTATCTAACACGATAGCGACACCGCCGTCGGTGCCATATCCCCGCCACTGACTTAGAAGCCCGTGCCTCGCCTCATACGACTTCGGAGTATGGGTGCAGAATGAACAGATAAACGTGTCCTTAAATGTACCCTCACCAAATACGGTTCGGTGAAGTACATCTAACTGAATTACCGCCTCTTGATCGACCACGGCATTAATACCACCACGACCGTCGACGATCATGACGAACATTGTGTCACGCTTCATATGCAAGTCGAAAAGTTTTTGAATGTGTGGCACGATAAATTCACTCACCTTCAACCGGAACTGACGCAGTTCGGAACTATCATTCAAATCCGCGTAGTGCGTTGCGCGGAATATCTGAGGGCGGTTGTATATACCGTTAAATGCGGGCACTGTCGTGTAATGGAATAACTCAGGGAACTCGTCAGACACCCGGTTTGCACTATCTGCCATATTGTTTCTGCTTCGCTATTGTCAAAAATCATACAACTTACAATGTCACAATTCTACCGAAAGGCCCTTAATGCGGGGCAGGCTCTGGCGTATCCAGAAATAGCAATAACGCTTTCGGACCAGAAGAAAGTGTCAAATGGAATCTGGGAAACGAGAACTGTTAGGGGTCAGGTCTTGACTGTTGCCCACCTCCCACTCCTACGCGGGAGTTCAGTTCGTTACGGGGGGGAGGGGTCACCTCTTCCATTTCTCATTTCAGGATGCGCGGCGAGGCTCAGGTCTTTCATTATCATAACGAGAATAAAAAAGGCCGTATCTCAACGCGCTATTGTTTGACGGCGCAATTCGTTTGGCCTTAGGTTCTCGCAAATGCACAGCGCAGCGCATACCGATAGATTTGTCTTCTGCGAGTGGTGAATTGTCTCAACGCTTTACTGACGCGAAATAGGCCTCGGCGTTGCGGTAGAAGATTTTTTCCAGCACTTCCTCTTCGTAATCCAGCGAGCGCCAGTCGGCGACGATCTTCTCGTATTCGAGCACCGGAAAATCACAGCCGATCATGATGCGGTCCTGCATCCGGCGCCCCACCTCTTTCCTGATGTTGTCGGAAAGCTGTCGTGGCCCCCATCCGTGCAATTCATAGTTCACGTTGCCCTTGTGCAGCAGCACCGCGATCATCTCGTCCTGCCAGGGGTAGGCTGGCCGCGCTGCCAGGATGCGCAACCCCGGATAACGCGCGGCGGCGAAATCAATGTGGCGAGGGTGCCCGTGGTCGAGTATCAATCCATAACCTCCGGGCACGCCCTGTCCGATGCCGGTGAGCCCTGTCATGATCATGACCGGCGCATTGTGCTCGATGGCGCGCTCGTAGAACGGAAACCACAGCGGATCACTGGCCGGTACGCCCACGCCCTGCCCGGATACCGCAAAACCAATGAAGCCGGCGTTTGCATCGCGGGCACGCTGGTACTCAAGCAGCGATTCTTCGCCGCGCCGCGGATCAAACTGCAGCCAATGGCCGAAGACGACATCGGGGTTGCGCCGCGCCACACTGAACGCATAGTCGTGAAACTCGCGGATCTGTTCGATGGGAAACAGCTTGTGAAACGACAGATCGAGTATGGCGCGCACGCCGTTGCGGCGCATGTAATCCATCATCTCGTCCTCGGCCCAATTGCGCCCTTTGGTCTTCCATATCTTTTCCTGGCGAGCCAATTCCTCGGGGGTGCGAAAGATGTGCCCCTTTTCAGTTCCCCAGTGCGAATGGCAATCGAAAAATTTTGTGATACGCGTAGACTCGGACAAAGTCAGGTTCTCCTCTTCAATGCCGCTGAATTGACCTGAATATCAGGCTATTTGACCGCCGCGTATCCGGGCCGGCGATCCACCAGTCGCCGCGCCTTGCCCTCCCGCCCGCCGGTATTGGCGATTTCCGCGAGGCTACCCTGATCGGCAAGCTGCACCTGCACCGACACGCCCAGGTCTTCGCGCAGCCGCTTCTCCAGCATCTCCTTCAGGCCATCACGGCTCCCTGCATCGCGCTTTACTTCGATGAGGACTTCCATCTCGTCGCGCGCGCTGCCTCCCGCGACGCTGCGCGTGACGATGCACACCCATTCACCGGTGGTACGCGCGTCGCTCTTGACGGCGGGCAGGCAGGCCATCGGATAGACGTTCACCCCGCGCAGCTTCACCATGGCGTCGCTGCGTCCGAGGAAATGGTCCATGCGCCGGAAATGGCTGCCGCAGCCGCAGGCTTTCGTCAACGAATCGGGAAGAATGCGGCCCAGGTCGCGCAGGTTATAGCGGATCACCGGCGGAACATTGCGGAAGAACACCGTCACCACCATGTTGCCGCGCTCGCCCGCAACGACAGGCTCACCCGTCTCGACATCGACGATTTCGAGGTAGAGCGTGTCTTCCATCACGTGCATCCCGGATTGCTCGCGGCAGTCGAAGCCGCAAGTCCCCATCTCGTGCGTGCCGTAGGTGTCGTAGACCGGGCAGCCCCAGGTGTCAGTGAGTTCGCGCCGCAGTGTGCCATCGAGGTCCGGGCCCAGATAGCTGCGGACGAACTTGGTCTTGAGTTCCCGCACGTCGCGCCCGAGTTCCTCGCGGCAGACTTCGGCAAGACGCGTCAGGTATTCGGGAAAGCTGGTCCACAGGTTCGTGCCGTAGCGGAACGCGATCTCGAGCTGCTGGCGGCTGGCGGTAACGATGCCGCTGCCGGTGGTCAGCGGCAGAATGCCGAGGAAATCGTGGCAGGCCTTGTAGGTCTGCCAGGGGGCATTGGCGAGAGAGCAGGTCATGGGTATCTGCATGACATCGCCCGGCCGCCCGCCCTGGATGTAGATGGCTCGGGCGCTGCTCAGCGCCTGCGTTTCCCAGGCGATCGGGTCGGACAGCGTTCCGCGCGGGGTGCCGGTGGTGCCGCCGCTGGTCTGCAGCTTGAACGGCATCGACGTAAGCTGGTCGCGGTCGACGCCATGAAAGTCGCCGTAGGGAGGGTTGGTCTCCAAACTCTGCTTGATGTCGTCGGAGTTGAACATCGGCAGCCTGGCGATGTCGTCGATGCTGCGTATGTCGCCGGGCGAGAGTCCGTGCTCGCGCCAGCGTCGGCTGTAAAAGGCATTCGCCCAGCCCGCCTGTACCACTTTCAGGAAGCGTTCTTTCTGCAGTGCCCGCAGCTGCTGCGGGGAATAGCGGTAGACCGTCTGCTCGAAGACATCTGGCAGCGGATAGTCGCGGCAGTACTGGTCCCAGTCGAAGGCGTGACGGTAGACCGGCAGATTGCTGCGCGGAAGCGTGTCGGACATGGGCACGCCTGCTACTTCTCCGCAATCGGAGCGAACTTGCCGCCGGTTTCTTGCATGACTTCCTTGAGGCGCCGCACGGCGTAGAGGCCTTTGGACTGGCCAGCGTAATACATCACCTGCAAGATCACCTCACGGATCTCATCGAAGCTGATGCCCAGATGGTGGGCGTGGCGCATGTGCAGTTTCATACCCTCGGCTTTGTCCATGACCAGCGCGGCCAGAGTCACCATCTCGCGGTCGCGCAGCGACAGCCCCGGCCGCGACCAGATTTCACCGAACGTCACATCGGTGATGAGCTTCCACAGTTCCTCGTCGATCTCCTTGACGATCTCGTTCTCGCCCCAGCCCATTTGCTTGTAGATACTCAACGCCCGCGCCCTGCGTTCCTGATCGTAACTCATGATTGTTCATTTCCCTGTTGGATATTCGTGCTTGAGTATAAAGGGCGCATCTATTCCGGCTTGAGGGCGCCGATCTTTACCATCATGCGAGTGCGCTCCATTTCCTCGTGGAGGTAGGCCGCAAGCCTGTCGGGTGTGGTACCGCTGGTCTCGATGCTCATGGTAGCGAGCTTGTCGCGCACATCCTGGAACTGCAGGGCGCGTTTCGCTTCGGCGCTTATCCTGGCGACGATGTGCTTCGGGGTGCCCGCCGGCGCCAGAATTGCGTACCAGGAGGACGCCTCGAAGGTGGGCATACCTATTTCCTTGAAAGTCGGCACCTCGGGAATGGACTTGAGCCGACGGGGACCGCTGACCGCCAGGGGGCGCAGCTTGCCGGTCTGGATCAAGGGCAGCGAAGGGGTGAGCAGGGTCATCCATAACTGCACCCGTCCGGTCGCGGTGTCGATGCCGGCCTGATTGACGTCCTTGTATAGAACCATCTCCGCGCGCATGCCGGTGAGGTGCTTGAGCAGTTCCATGCCGAGATAGGCAGGCGAGCCGATGCTGGTAGTGGCGTAGGTGAGCTTGCCGGAATTGGCCTTGGCATAGGCCACCAGTTCGTTCACCGATTTCACCGGCAGTTCGTGATTGACCAGCAGTACGGATTCGGCAGTGGCGATCATCGACACCGGCGCGAAGCGCTTGATGGGATCGGGCGAGGTCTTAGGGGACAGCACATGATTAACCGCAACAGCGTTGGTGGTGAAATAGAGGGTGTAGCCGTCCGGCGCGGCCTTGGAGACCAGCTCGGCAGCGATGCTGCTGCTCGCCCCAGGCCGGTTCTCCACCACGATGTTCTGCTTCAATGCGTCGGACATCCTGACCGCGACGATACGCGTGATGGCATCTATCTGCCCGCCGATGGCGAAGCCGACCACGGCACGGATAGGTCGGGCAGGATAGACTTGGGCAAGCGCGCGATCGGCGGCAACCGTGGAAAGGGTTGCCGCGATTCCCGATGCGATGGTGAGGGTGAGGGTAAGTTTCATGACAGACGATCACCACCGGCGCAGCGCTGCCCTATGGTTTCAGTGGGCGGGGCTGCTCACGCCACCCCGGGCTGCGGCATACTTTCTGGCGTCATCAGCAACAGGCGTCTGGAGCACGGATGGGTCCGGCTTGTCGGCCGGACGAAACACTTCCGCATCACACACTCTGACATAGGACGAGGCCGTATGGTAATTCGCCACGGGAACTACCAGCGTGCGCTCTGGTGCGTGGTTGTAGGCCTCCAGAAGTTTTACCCGCCGGTCTTCCTCGCTGTCGAAAACACGGATCCAGGTGAGCTGGTTCAGGTTGCTGTCATACCAACCGCCAATGATCTTGATGCCGTACAGCTTATGGTTGGGAAAGATTTGCCTGTTCCACACGTCCCGGTAGCTCTCAACCATGGAGCGGCCATCGGCCGTCGTTCCTCGATTGAGTGAGTACTGGCGAATCTCGCCGATCCTGCCGGGATTCAGGCCCCAGCCCAGCGCGTCATGTCGCGCAGGCGGTGCTCCCGCGGCTCGGCGCCGTTCCATGGCTGCTCTGCCGGCATCGGCCGCCTTGGTCTTGAGTATTGCAGGATCGGGTGACTCCAACGGTTGAAACCAGTCGCCATCACAAACCCGCACATAGGCGTGGGCCATGTGGTAACTCGCCACCGGAACTACGGCCGTGCGCTCCGGTGCGTTGTTGTAAGCCTCCAGCAGCTTTACGCGCCGGTCTTCCGCGTTGTCGAAAACACGGATCCAGGTGAGTTGATTTTGGCTGCGGTCCAGCCATGCACCGATGATCCTGATGCCGTACAGCTTATGGTTCGGAAAAATCTGTTTGTTCCAAACCTCAAGGTAACTTTCTACCATCCCCCTGTTGATCTGATACTGTCGAATTTCGCCAAGCATGCCTTCTCCGTTTTACTAGCCTCATTCAACCTTGATATTAGCCACCTTCTGGACACGCCCCCATTTCTCGATCTCCGCGCGGATGTACGCGCCAAACTGCGCCGGTGTGGATGGCGCCGGATCAAGGCCTTGATCAGTAAATCTCGTGCGCACGTCCGGCTGTGCCAGTGTTTTCATCAGCGCCTCGGATAGTTTCGCCACTGCGGCAGCGGGTGTTCCGGTCGGCACCAGCACGCCCTGCCAGCCGTTTGCCTGGAATCCCTTGAGACCCTGCTCCTCGAACGTCGGCACGTCTGGCAACGCCGCGATTCGCACATTTCGGGTGACAGCGAGCGCTCTCAGCCTCCCGGCCTTGATAAAAGGCATGACGACCGATGTCGCATCGATGATCAGGTCAATCTGACCGCCGATCACGTCGGTCACCGCTGGACCACTCCCTTTATAGGGCACCAGCAGCAAGTCGATGCCGGCGCGCCCTTTCAGCATTTCGGCCGAGAAGTGCGCGGTGGAGCCCAAGCCAGCAATGGCAATGGTCAGCTTGCCGGGATGCTTTTTGGCGAAGGCGATGAATTCCGGCAACGACTTCGCCGGCACCGAAGGATGCACCGCCATGACTTGCGTGCTCGAAGCGATCTGCCCGACCGCGGCGAAGTCTTTCAGCGCGTCGTACGGCAGCTTCGGATATACCACCGGGTAGAGTGCCATGGTGCCGGTATTACCGAGAAAAATGGTATAGCCGTCGGCCGGCTGGCGGGCGGCATACTCGGCGCCGACGATGCCCGCAGCACCCCCCTTGTTGTCGATGACGATGGTCGCGCCGAGAAATTCGCTGAACCGCGGCTGAATGGCGCGCGCCAGGAAATCTAGATTGCCGCCTGGAGGGAACGGCACCACGAACTTGATGGGCTTGTTCGGATAGGTCTGAGCGCACGCGGCCCCGGCCCACAGCAATGCCGCAAGGATGAAAAGTCGCTTAATGTTGTCCTCCGATTGTTGTTAGATGGAACCCAAGCCCGTAACGTAGTATACGGTGCCTCGATTGATTGTCAATAATCTTATTAACAATATTCCGTATCCTTGCTACACTCTGTTTCTGCGTGCCACACAGGAATTCATGAGCAAATACGATCCCAATGCGTACTAACAACGCCATCAAGGCATCACCTGAACTGAGCGCTCACGACATCGTCCAGCGCCTCGAAGAAGAGATCGCGCTGGGTCTGCTGCGCCCGCGCGAACGGCTGGTTGAAGAAGAGTTGTTGATGCGCTTCAATTCCAAGCGGCACGTGATCCGGCAGGTGCTGGTCGAGCTCGAATTGATGGGCATTGTTGATCGCCCGCCGAACCGCGGCGCTATGGTGCGGGACATCGGCGTACAGGAAATCGACCAGATCTACTTCATGCGCGATCTGCTGGAGCGGACTGCCGTCGAGGTGATGCCGCTGCCCATGGATGCCGCGGTCATCAAGACTTTGACCGATCTGCACGAGCAGCACTGCAAGGCCGTGAAAGAGGGCCGGCTGCGCGAGGTCTTCCGGCTCAACCTCGAATTGCACCAGGTGCTATTCGGGGCCTGCGGGAACGCGCAACTGGCTGAGGCGATTTCACAGTTCGCATTCAAGGCGCACGCGATCCGCTCTTACACGATTGGACACCCGGCGCTGCTGGCGCGCGTTTGCGAAGAGCATGCGCGCATGATCAAGCTGATGCGCGGCACCAATCGCGAGGCGCTCATCAAAATCGTGTGGGCGCACAAACAGCCCGCCAAACAGGCCTACCTGCAGGCGTCGCATCAGATGCGGCGGCTCGACACTCCGCCGTTGCGTTGAATTTTAATGAGTTTTTATGATTACATTACAAAGCTACTCGATGGGCCACGACGCCCAGTACACGGCGGATTTCACATCCGTTTTGCGCGCGACACTCACCATACTTGCGGCTGCAATATTAGCCGCCGGTTCCGCAACCGCACAGCCCACTTCGACGGGCTCAGGGCAGGCATTCCCTTCGAAAGTCGTACGCCTGGTGGTGCCGGGTACGGCAGGTGGATCAAACGACGTGGTAGCACGCGCAATGTCGTCACCCTTGAGCAAGGCACTCGGTCAAAGCGTGGTGGTGGAAAACCGCCCCGGCGCCAGCAGTATCATCGGCGCTGAAATGGTGGCCCGCTCGCCCGCCGATGGTCATACGGTACTGATTGGCGGATTCCCCTTCATGTCGCTGGCCGCGCTGCGCACGAAGCTGCCGTTTGACCCCATCAAGGATTTTGTCGCGGTGACCCGAATCGGCACGCAACCCTCCGTAATTTCTGTGCATCCTTCGCTGCCCGTGAAGAGTATCAAGGAGTTGATCGCCCTCGCACGCGCGCGTCCGGGCCAGCTCGTCTACGCGTGCAGCGGCTACGGCACGGCGCAGCACCTATCGGGCGAATTGCTGAAGGTGAGGTCCGGTATCGATATGAAGCTGGTGGTGTTTCAGGGCCCGGCGCAATCGACGGTTGCCGTCCTCGGCGGACATGCCAGCATCCTGATTACAACACTCCCACCCATCATGCATCACATTCCAGCAGGCAAACTGCGGCCGTTGGCCGTCACCTCACACGAGCGTTCCCATTTGCTCAAAGACGTTCCCACCATGATGGAATCGGGCGTGCCGGAATTCGACATCAGCGGCGGCATGGGCGTATTCGCGCCCGCGGCGACACCGAAAGCCGCGATCGAGCGGCTGAACGCCGAGATCACGCGTGTGGTGCAATTGCCGGAAGTCAAAGACGGCATGCTGAGGGACGGATTTGTCGTGGCCCCCCTGGGACCTGCCGAATACGAAGCGTTCACGCATGACAAGATTCAACAAATCCGCAGCATCGCCAAGGCGGCGAATATCAAACTCGACTAGTCGCCGGGCACGCGAAACGAAGCGAACTACAGGAAAGAAGCATGAAAAAAATATCCGCTCTCGTGTTGGGTATACCGGCGCTGCTAATCTTGGGGAGTCCGGCCGCGCAAACGACTTACCCCGAAAAGCCGATCCGCCTCGTCATCGGTTTTCCGCCCGGCAGTCAGCCGGATACAGTCGCGCGTCTGCTCGGGCAAAAATTAACGGAGGCGCTGGGAAAGCAGGTTGTGATCGACAATATTGCCGGCGCCGCCGGCAATATCGCAGCCGACCGCCTCGCGAGAGCCGCACCGGATGGCTACACGCTGGGACTGCTGGGCCAGGGGACAATCGTGATCAATCCGAGCCTGTACAAGCTGACGCATGACCCTCTGAAGGATTTCGCGCCGGTTACGCAGTTTACCGTGTCTCCGTATTTATTGGTCGTGCATAACGCGGTGCCGGCGAAAAGCGTTAAGGAGTTGCTTGCCCTGGCCAAAGCACAGCCTGGCGGACTCATGTTCGCATCTGCCGGCAGCGTCCCTCACGTGACAGCTGAGTTGTTCAAATCCGTGGCGGGCGTTGACATTCGGCTCATTCCCTACAAAGGCAGCGCTGAGGCTATCCGGGACCTGCTTGGGGGGCGTGTCACGATGATGTTCTCCGCCACAGTGGGGGGCTTGCCTCTGGCGCGCGAGGGGAAGCTGCGCGCGCTCGCCGTGACCACGTTAAGGCGCTTCCCGGCGGCCCCGGAGTTGCCGACCATCGCCGAGTCCGGCTATCCGGGATTCGAAGTTGCGTCCTGGTCCGGATTGCTCGCTCCGGCAGCTACCCCGGGGACGATTATTGGCAGGCTCCATCTCGAAACAGTCAAGGCGCTCGCAGTGCCCGACCTGCGCGCAAAACTCACTGATCTGGGCCTGGAAGGAATGGGCAGCTCGCCCGATGAGTTTGCCGCGGCCATCAAGTCCGAGATTCCGAAGTGGGCGAAGGTGATTAAGGACGCAGGTATCAAAGTGGATTAGCATTGCAGGGTGAGTCCGAGACCGATGTTTATACTATAACTTGCGACTGCGACGCTAACAGGGGTTAACGCATGGTCGCGTCGGCGCTGTCCGCCTTGCACTCATCAATGTAATCCGAAGGACTTCCCGGCATGCGACTGACGTGGGCACTGATCCTGATGACCACCGCGACAGCGGCATCGCTGCGCGCGCAGGCAGCGCTGGTGGAAGCGCCTTTTCCGCATAAACCCATACGCGTCATCGTGCCGTTTCCCGCCGGCAGCGCAACGGACATACTGGCGCGCGTGGTCGGGCAGAAGCTCACGCAGCCACTCGGCCAGAACATAGTTGTCGACAATCGCGGCGGCGGCAGCGGCAGCATAGGTGCGCTGGCGCTGGTGCGCGCAACGCCCGACGGCCATACGCTGATACTGGGAGGACTAAGCATGCTGGCGGTTGTTCCCGCCCTCAATCCGGGTGTTGGCTATACAACGAAAGACTTCGCGCCGATCTCAAATGTCGTCACCGCGCCTTATATACTGGTCGTGCACGCGCAGGTTGCCGCCGCCAGCGTGACGGAACTCATCGCGCTGGCGCGCTCCCGACCCGGGCAATTGAGCTATGCGTCGGCGGGTTCCGGCAGTCTTGCGCACCTTGCGGGCGAACTGTTTTCCAGGATGGCGGCGGTCAAGCTGACGCACGTTCCGTACAAGACCTCCGCGCAATCCGTCATCGACGTCGTCAACGGACGCATCGAAGTTTTGTTCGGCACGCTGGCGCCGACGCTGCCCTTTATTCAGAGCGGCCGCTTGCGCGTCCTGGGCGTGACCGGCACCTCGCGCGTCGCCGCACTCCCCGATGCGCCGCCGATTACCGAGGTCGGGGTGCCCGGCTACGACGTGATTTTTTGGCTCGGCATGCTGGCGCCGGCCGCCACGCCGCCCGCAGTCATCGCACGACTCAATCGCGAACTCCTCACCATCCTCACCGCCCGGGAGACGAAGCAAACCCTCAGCGCGCAGGGACTGGAGTCCACGCCTACCACGCCGCAGGCGTTTGCGCAGTTGCTGCGCGATGATGCTGTGAAATGGCGCGAGGTGATTCAGGCTGCGGGAATCCGTGGCGAATGAAGCGGTGTCTTAGGTGCGAAGCAGGCAGCGAATGACGCGCCGCGTCGCAGGTCAGCACGACATGGTCACGCAGCAAGCCCGAGGAAGCGCCGGGCATTCCCTTCGCGCAACGCCAGCGCGCGCGGCGCATCCAGCGCATCCAGCGCAAGAGCATCTATCGTGCCGTGCGGGTTCATGTCTGCGATGGAAAACGGAAAATCCGTGCCTATCATCACCCGGTCGTCACCAAACGTGCTTAACACCAGATGCAATGAGTCCGCGCTGTAGGTAAGCGTATCGTAGTAAAAGCGGCGCGCGGTCTCGCTCGGCGCACAGGCCATTGACGCATTGAGCGCCGGTGATATCCTCCAGGCGTTTTCAAGGCGCGGCAGCAGCATGGTCATCGCACCGCCGCCGTGACTGAACGCAATGCGCAGTTGCTTGTGCCTTTCTGCAGTGCCGCCGGTAATCATCGATGCGGCGGCAAGCGCGATATCGCCGGGAAACGCCACCACCTGCTCCAGATTTGTCGGGCCGACCAGACGATCCTTGCCGGCAGGCCGCAGCGCATGCACGAACACGGCGGCGCCCAGTTTCTCGGCAGCGGCAAAGAACGGCTCGAAGCGTGCGTCGCCGATCGACACGCCGTTGACGTGGCTTGCAATCTCCACCCCCGCGAACCCGAGCGATTTCACCACGTATTCGAGTTCAACGATTGCCGCATCGGTGTCCTGCAGCGGCACCGCGCCAAGACCGATAAAGCGCAGGGGCTGTGCGACAACCATGCCGGCAATCGTGTCGTTCAGCCAGCGAATGAGCACTTTCGCATCTGCCAAAGGCAACCAGTAAGACAGTAGTTCCGGCATTGGTGAGATCGCCTGCCGCGCTACACCGCACGCATCCATCCCGCTCACGCGTTTGGCCGAATCCCAGCAGGTCTCGGACACGGTGCGGTACTTCTTGCCGGAGATCATCACATGCCCATGCCCGCACCCGTCGAGCTGCATCGATGGCCATGGCACATCGCGCCCGCTGCCGGCGTACGGCGGAAATTTTTCCGGCACGATATGCGTGTGAACGTCAATTCCATTGATCATGGGTCACCTATTTTGTTGGAACAATCGGCAGCAGCAACGCCGCCGGATGCTGCGGCCCGAAATGCAGTGTGACTTTGCCGCCGAAAATTTCTGGCGGACGATCCTGCGGGTCGTCGTGCATGAAGGGGCCGCAGCCGCTCATCGGGTTCTTCATGTTGGAGAGCGAGGCGGCCGACTGGCCGTGGTCGTAGTCTTTGCCTTTGATGGTGAGCGCGACGCGATGGCCTTTGGGCACGACGATGCACGAAGGCCAGATTTCGATATCGAGTTCCACAATCTCACCCGGCGTCAGTGGTTGTTTTTCGTCGTGCGTGTGATAGGGGCGATACGGCAGCGAGAGCGCGCGGTCGAGTTTGCGGTGCGAGGCGCGCAGCCAGCCCTGCGCGATGGGCGTCTTGGGATCGAGTGCGCCCTGAAACAAAACTTCATTATCTTGCGCGTCGAAGACGCGCAGGATTATGAACAGATCGGCATCACGGGTGGATGAAGATAAAAATAATTTCAGCGCTGATGGACCAGTGATCTCGGTGTCCGCTTCCAGCGGCGGCGTGGAAAACGTAACGCCATCGCCCATGGCATCATAAGTTATTGTTTTTAATGATGTATTTTTTGATATACCGAGAGCAAGCTGCGCCGGGTCGAGATAAAAATTCGTCCACTGCGTGCGTGCAATCGGCCATTCATTTTCATGGCGCAGCACGAATTTTTCGCCGGGGTGGCGGATTTGCAATTGCACTTTCGGTTGCTGGTCCCAGCCGTTTTGTTTGCCCTTGAGAAAATAGTCGAAGAATTTTTTCTGCAGGCCGACGCCGTAATCAGTGTAGAACGGCGCCCAGTGCGAGCCGCCGTGCGCTTCCAGCCATTTTTGCGTGGAGGCGGCGCGCGTGTAGCCTTCAAAGTTTCCGCGTGGATGCAACCCTTGCCCGCCCCAGTTGGCCGCCGACAGCAGCGGCACTTTCACTTTTGACAGATCACCGCTGCGCTCGCGGTAGTACGGCCCGTCCAGGGTGTTCTTGATAAGATTGGACCACATGTCTTCGCGATTTTTCACCAACTCCGCATCGCTCAGCGTTTCGGGGCCGCAGGCAAGTTCGCCGGTGAGCGCGCTCCGGGTGCCTTGTTCACCGACGCCGTGCTGCACGGTTTTCACCTGCATCTCCTGCCAGTTTTTGCGGAACACGCAGATGATGCCGCCGTGGTGGGTGGAGTCGCGGTAGTTATCGACCCAGCCTTCCCACACGCAGATCGCAGCCAGGTGCGGCGGCTGTGTTGCGGCCGCGCGCCACTGGTTGGCGGCATAGTACGAAATGCCGTTTAATCCAATTTTGCCGCTGCACCACGGCTGCACGGCTGCCCACTCGATGCAGTCGTGAAAATCCTGGTTCTCGCGCGCGTCGTTGTGGCACAGGTAGCCCGGCGAACGTCCCGCGCCGCGCGAATCCACGCGCACGCAGGCGTAACCGTCGGGCACCCATTTTTCGGGATCGACGACTTCCCAGTTTTGATACTGGTTGGTGCTGTTGGCGACCGCATCGGGATTTTCGCGGCACATGATTTCCCACGCGGTTTTATAGCCCTCCTGAAACGCGAGGCCTTTGCCATACGGCCCGTAGCTCACCAGGGCCGGATATTTGCCCTCGGCCAGCGGGCGAAACACGTCGGCGCGCAGCACCATGCCGTCGTCCATGGTGACCGGCACATCCCAGTCGATGCGCATGTGGTCGCGGATTTCGGATTTGTGGGCGGTCATTATTGCTTTCCTGAACAAGGTAATTTAAAAACTTCACCGCAGTGTTCTTCAATCCACCTTCGCGCCGATGAGCTTGACGATTTTTCCGTATTTTTCGTATTCGGCGCGGATGTAAGTCGCGAACGCCTCAGGCGTGCCGCCGACTGCGTCGTAACCCAGTTTCTCGAACTGCAATCTGGATTCCGGCGCGTGTACCACCTTGACCATGGCGTCATGCACGCGCGAAATGATGGCTTTGGGTGTACGGGCCGGGGCGAGCATGCCGAACCAGGTAATGAATTCATAACCCGGCACACCGGCCTCGGCGAGCGTCGGCACCTCCGGCAGTTGCGGTGAGCGTTTGGCACTGGAGACGCCGAGTAAACGCAGCCGTCCCGCCTTGATATGCTGGATCACGGGCGGAATCGAGTTGAGCATCATGTGCATATTGCCGCCGAGCACATCGGTGACGGCTTGCGGTGCGCCTTTGTAGGGCACGTGGGTGATATTCACGCCTGCCATGTTTTTGAACAGCTCCATCGCAAGATGGTTAGGCGCGCCGTTGCCTGCCGAGGCGTAATTCCATTTGCCGGGTTCTGCTTTGGCCAGTGCGATCAGTTCGCTTACAGTCCGGGCCTGCACCGATGGGTGCGTAATCAGCAGAAACGGTCCTATGCACACCAGACTGACCGGCACGAAATCACGCAGCGCGTCGTAGGGAAGTTTCTTTTGCATATGGGGCAGAATCGTGAGCGAACCGGGGGCGCTGAAGAACAAGGTGTAGCCATCGGGCACAGCGCGCGCGGCAAGTTCTGCGCCGATCAGGCCGCCGGCGCCGCCGCGGTTGTCCACCACCAGTTGTTGGCCGAGGATCGCCGACAAGCCGGGCGTGATCATGCGCGCCACGACGTCCGGCGTGCCGCCGGCGGGCACGGCAAGGATTACGCGTACCGGTTTGGTGGGCCAGGCCTGTCCTGAGCTTGTCGAAGCGGTTTGCGCACCTGCCACCGACGCCGCGCCCAGGATGAATAGTGTGATGAAGCGGAAATAGGATTTCATGGCAGTGTGATCGTAACCCAAATTATCCCTGCATTTGCGCGTGTCCATGTACTGGCTGTTGGTCGTGCTACGGCGGGATACCCCCGGATCAAGCCCGGGGTCCTCCCGCCCTACGAATTGCGTTTACTGCGCGGTAGGAATGCCTTCAGTCACAATCAGGTTCGACTGGGTCGTACGGGTCCGAATCGCAATCAGCGGCCGGTATTCGGGCGATGCGTACCATGTCTTGAGTTGAGCCATGCTCGGAAACTCAAGAACCACACAGCGTCTGGGTGACCAACCACCTTCAAGCACCTCGTTAGCGCCGCCGCGTACGAGATAGCGGCCGCCATAGGCTGCGATGGTCGCCGGAACCTTTTGTTGATACTCGGCAAACCCAGCGCTGTCGATGATTTCGATGTCTGCGATGACATATGCGGCCACGTTGCTTCTCCTTACCTTTGAAGGCAAACTCTAAACCGGTGTTTCCGGCCCTACAATCAAGCGCCGCATTT
The DNA here is from genome assembly GCA_945861275.1 of Bordetella parapertussis. Taxonomy (GTDB): domain Bacteria; phylum Pseudomonadota; class Gammaproteobacteria; order Burkholderiales; family SG8-41; genus UBA5216. The sequence continues at coordinate 13,134 of CAMATZ010000011.1, read as the reverse complement.
CGCACCACGAGCCGTGATATGCCAGCCAAGGCCATAGTATAGTCCGCCTGTTAGCGGGAAGAATTCGGCGCGCACTGAAAGACTGCGGGTTTTGTAAGTAGTGCAAGCGTTACCCATCGAAGTGGTGGATGAAATAAACAACAGCGGGGGAATGAGCGTGGAATTCGGACAGACCTTGGCGGAATATGTGAAGCGCGTTACCTTGGACAATGTTCCCCAGCGGGACATCGAGGTTGCGAAGCTGGCCATCCTTGACCAGATAGGTGTTGCTCTCGCCGGCGTGGGCGAGGCTCCGGGGGTCAAGGTGCAGGACCTGATCAATCGATGCACGGCCAATGAGGCCACCGTACTGGGCGCGCCGCGAAAAACCTCCACCTGGCTGGCCGCACTGGTCAACGGGACACTGGGGCACACGCTGGACTTTGACGATTGCTCCAGCTTCGGGCATCCGAGCGTGGTGCTCGTTCCCGCCATGCTGGCCACCGGCGAAACACAAAACCGCAGCGGGCGCGATCTGCTTGAGTCGTACATAGCGGGTTACGAGATTGGGGAGGCGCTGTCACGCATAGTGCCGCGGCGTGCCGACCAGTTTCATGGCTTGCACAGCACCGCCATGTTCGGGCCGCTTACGTCCGCCACCGTATCCGGCAGGCTGTTGGGTCTCAACCACTCGCAACAGCGTCACGCGTGGGGAATCGCGGCCTCACAAGCAGGCGGGATCACCGGTAATTTCGGCACCCACACCAAGCCCCTTCATGGCGGAATCGCGTCGCAGGCCGGCGTGATGGCGGCCGAGCTGGCTGCGAGCGGGTTCGAGGCCAACCCTGACGCGCTCGACGCCCCACTCGGTTACATCTCCAGTGTCGTCGCGGCGGGCAGGATGGAGGGTGTCGATGTAGGCAAGGCCACCGCGGGACTGAATCAATGGCACATAGCCGATACCTGGCGCTTGAAAAAATATCCCTGCGGCTACATTGCCCAGGGCGCGATTGACGCTGCACTGCGGTTTCGTGAGCAAAGCGGGTTGCGGCTCGAGGACCTCACTTCGGTGGAGATTCGTGTGCCGCACCTGCAGCCTTATTTCAAGGTCAAGCCCACGGGGGAGTTTTCGGGCAAGTTCGGCTATGAGTATCCGGTGGCGTGTGCAATCCTGGACGGTGAGGTGCTCAAGAAGACGTTCTCGGACGAAGCGTTCAAGCGTGCGGATTTGCAGCGCCACCTTGGGAAGTTCAAGACGCTGGAGGACCCCGCCTGCGCCACCGATCAGGGCCCGCTGGGCGCGCTGGTGATCAAAGCCAAAGGAAAGACCACCGTGCAACCCATCGAAATACCGCTGGGTGATCACAGGCGTCCGGTCCCACCCGCGCAGGTCGTGGAAAAGTACGTGCGCAATGCCGGGGAAGTGATTGGAGCGGACGCAGCCAGACGCACGACGCAAATGTTGTTGAAAATCGAAACCCTTGCAAGCATTCGGCCGCTACTGGACCTGCTGGCGAAGCGATCGTAGTGTATATATGAAACAATTCACGTAATCTAATTTTAAAAAACTCTGGGAGAATGAAATGGCGGAACGTAATGGGGAACTCGCAGGCAAAGTGGCATTGATCACCGGCGCGGCGAAAAACATCGGGCGTGCCACCGCGCTGGAACTGGCGAAAGCCGGCGCAGCGGTGGCGGTGAATACCCGGCATTCAGTGGAAGACGCGAAAAAAGTCGTCGAAGAAATACGCGCCGCGGGTGGTCAGGCGGAAGTGTATGTCGCCGATATCGCCGACCCTAAAGCCGCAAAGGGCATGGTCGATAGCGTGATGCAGAAATTTGGACGAGTGGATTTTCTGGTGCTCAACGCCTCGGTGCGCACCGAAAAACCGTTTCTGGAGTTGAGCTACGACGAGTGGCGCGTGCCGCTGTCGATCACGCTCGACGGCGCGTTTTATCTGGCGCAGGCGTGCCTGCCGTCGATGATCGCCAACGGCGGCGGCAGTATCGTCACGCTGGGTGGCATGATGTCATTATCGGGCGCGAAAAAACGCGTCCACGGCTCGGTGGCCAAGCATGGATTGGTCGGTTTCACACGGGGCATCGCACGTGAGTTCGGTGACCGCAACATACGCGCGAACTGCATCGCGCCGGGGCAGATGAATACCGTGCGCGCGGCGGGGCGCGCCGCGCCGCCGGCCGATTCAGTGATTCAGTCTATGATTCCCTTGGGGCGTAAGGGCGATGCAGAAGAAATCGCCACGGTGGTGCGCTTTCTGTGCGGGCCTGGGGCTAGTTATGTGAACGGACAGTCGCTGCAGATCAACGGCGGACAGATGATGTTTTAGTGGAGGCAACAACGAAACCGTAGGGTGGGTGGAGCGAAGCACAACCCACCATTCGTAATTTGCCATACTGCGAACGGTGGGTTACGGCGCAAAGTGCGCGCCTAACCCACCCTACAAATTCCGTAGTTTGCTGTCCCAATCTTTCGGTAGCTGAATCTTTTTGCCGACGGGATACCCCAGAAACCCGTTGTGCGCGAACACATACATATTGTTGCGCAGCGGGTCACCAGACACCGCAATCATGAAGTCTTCCGGCTTCCACACGATGGGCACCAACCGGTTTTCATCGTCGGATTCGTAAAATACTTTCGGAATGCGGCCATTGCGCACATCGTCTTTCAAGTCCCACACGCCGCGGATGTTCCACTCGCGCAACTGGCGCTCGAACTCCCACGCCGGCAGCCGCGCGTGATCGAACAAATATTTTTTGACATCCGATTTCGACCAGCCTGCCTTGGCGATGGTCTCGGCCAGGATCGGACTTAACACCACCAACGGGCGCAGCATGCCGTTGCCGTGGCTGGTGGTGAATGTGATCTGCCACATGTGGTATTTCAAAACGGAATCGGCCACGTACGGCAGCAGCATCTCGGGCGTGCTGCCCGAAACCGACGAGAACGAACCGCCGCCGGTGTAGCGCGCGATGGTGACTGTATTGTCGCCGGCGTTATGGCCCATTTCCTCGGCGGTGTTTTTCCAGCCGATTTGCTGCAGTACATCTTCGTTCTCGGCGAGCACCACGCGCCAGGTGTTGCCAAACGTCGCCTTGTCGGTTTTGTGCGGCAGAAAGCCCGCAACGTTGCGCTGATACAGGCGCCAGAATCGGCCGATCGACGTATTCGGCATAAACCCATCGCGCAATGCGCCCTGCGTGTAGTTGAAGCCCAACTGCTTGATGATCGGGCCGTTCAAAATAATCAGCGTGTCACCGCCGGGCGTGTTGCCGCTGTGCTCCACCCCGTACCGGGGGTCGCACATGCCCTCGACGGCGGCGATCAGCACTGGCATGTATTCAGGGCGGCAGCCCGCCATCACGCCGTTCACCGCGATGCTCCAGAGGGTCGCCGCGCGGCTGTCGGGGAGTATCACGCCCAGCACTTCATTCGGGTCACGCTCGGTGAATTCGAGAAACGCTGTTATCGCATCCAGCGTCGGCGGCACGATGGGCAGGCCGTCCGACAGTTCGTTGTCGTAGAAATACTGGTTGACCGCATTAAAGCCGCCTTTGAACACGATGTCGCGCGCGGCGGGTTCGTTGCTTTTGCCCTTTACCTCCGGCTGCACCGTGAGATTTTCGATCACCTGCTGCGCGGTAACCTCGATCACATCGCGCCGCAATTCGTCGTCGCTCTTGATGCCGATGTGTCCGGGCACCTGCGCCAGCGGAATACTCGGCATGCCGAGTCCGATCGAGGTCATCGCCGCCTGCCGGATAAAACCTTCACAGGTGAGTGAAGAAGTGGGGTAGCCGAGTTCTTCACACGCTGCACTGGCCCGCAACACGGCGGGCGTGCAGGAGCCTCAACACGCCATGCCGGAGATCACCGCATCGACGCCCATCGCTTTGAATTTTTTCGCGAACGCGGCGAGCGCTTCTTTTTCTTCGCCGCCATGCGAGCTGCCGAATTCGCGCCAGCTGACGAACTTTACATCGGGGTATTGTTTCTTGATTGCTGTTTCGAGATGCGCGAACACATCGTCGCCGCGAAACAGAAAGTCCCATACCTGCGCGATGGTTTTGCCGTTGAGCGTATCGAGGCGCTTTGCGAGCGGCTTGATGCCGGTCTGGCGCGGCGTGCGCGGCCAGTAAACTTCGTAGTATCCGTCGTTGGTCATGGTATGTAAGTATATGTTTTTAATGACTGGAACAAGGTATCATGCCGCAACTTTTTTACAGGTGGAGTGTAATATGTCTGTTCGCAAAATAATTTTGTCGCTGATATTCGCAGGCAGTGCGTTCGCTGCGGCGGGCAATGCGCTCGGCGCTGATGTCTGGCCCACGCGCGCGATCCGCTGGATCGTACCCTATACGCCTGCGGGCACCACTGACATCCTCGCGCGCATCATGGGCCAACGCATGGCCGAGCGCATGGGGCAAACCATAGTCATCGATAATCGCCCCGGCGCCGGCAACAACATTGGCGCGGAAATCGCCATCAAGGCCGCACCCGACGGCTATACCTGGTTTCTGACGAATCCCGCCAACGCCATTAACGCCACGTTGTATTCGAAGCTGAATTTCAATTTCCTCAATGACATGGCGCCGGGAGCAGGGCTGATACGCGTGCCCAACGTGATGACGGTAACCAGGAATCTGCCGGCGCGCAACGTGCAGGAGTTCATCGCTTACGGTAAGGCGAATCCGGGCAAGCTTAATTTTTCATCGGGCGGCGCCGGCACCTCGGTGCATTTGTCCGGCGAATTGTTCAAGGCGATGACCGGCATCAACATGGTACACGTGCCGTACAAGGGTTCTGCGCCCGCGCTGATCGATTTGTTATCCGGGCAGATGCATGTCATGTTCGACAATATGCCGACGGTGCTCGGCTATGTACGCGGCGGCGAATTGCGCGGGCTCGGCGTCACCAGCGCAAAACGTTCCGCCCTGTTGCCCGACGTGCCCGCGGTGGCGGAATTCGTACCCGGCTTTGAAGCCAGCGCGTGGTTCGGTCTGGCCGTGCCCAAAGGCACACCCGCGTCCATCGTCGCGCGCATCAATCGCGAAGTGAACGACACGCTGAAAGAACCCAAGGTAATGCAACGGCTGGCGGATATGGGAGGCACTTCCATCGCCGGCAGCCCCGCTGAATTCTGGACTTTGCATACCATGGAGACCGAGAAGTGGGCGAAGGTGGTCAAGGCTTCCGGGGCGAAAATTCAATAGTCCTTGTAGGTTGGGGTGACGAAGGAACCCCAACGCCAAGCGAATAAGGCATATCAACGGGCGGCGATATTCGCCGAGACTGTTCGTTGGGCTTCGCAAGCTCAGCGCCAACCCCGGATCAAGTCCGGGGCAGGCTCTACAACGGCGAAGTTATTTCGGCCGTAATCCCGCGTCCTGCACCACCTTGGTAAATGCCGCGATATCGTTGCGCAACATACGGTCGGTTTCTTCGGAGGTGGTGGGCGCTACGTGAAAAGCGAAATTCACCAGGCGGTCCTTGACCTCGGGCATAGCGAGTGCGCGCGCGACTTCCCTGCTGATTTGTTGCAGGATGGCGCGCGGCGTGCCGGCAGGGGCGAGCCACATCTGTGAACCATCGCGGCCCGCGCCGGGCAGTACTTCCGGCAGCGCGGGTACCTCGGGCAACAACGGTGTGCGGCTGGGCATCAGCGCCAGCGGCAACAACTTGCCATCCTTGATCAAAGGCATGGCAGAACTCAGGCTGGCCATGCCGAATTGCACGCGTCCGGCAACGATTTCAATGATGAATTCCGGCTGGCCCTTGAACGCGACATGCACGGCTTTGATGCCAGCGGTGAAGCGGAAGCGTTCGGCGCTGATGTGCGTGCCGCTGCCGGAACCCGCGGAGCCAAAAAATATTTTGCCAGGTTGGGCGTGCGCGAGTGCGATGAGTTCCTTCACCGATTTCACGCCAAGCGCAGGCGCCACCACCAGTGCGCTGGTGCTAAAGCCGATACTTGCGACCCCGGAAAAATCCTTGAGCGCATCGTAAGACAGGTTCGGCTGCAGGGCTGCCGATATCGCTAAAGCATTTGATGTTGCCAGCAGCGTATAGCCGTCGGGCGCAGCCTTGGCAACGATACTGGCGGCTATGGTGCCGCCCGCGCCGGGACGATTTTCGATCACCAGCGGCTGCCCCAGCGCTTCGCCCACGCGCGGCCCCAGCAGGCGCGCGAGCATGTCGGGGACGCCGCCGGCGGTGAAGGCCACCAGCAGACGGATGGGCTTGGTCGGGTAAGGTTGCTGGGCGTGGGCGTGGCCCGTAGTGAGTGCGGCAATGGCTACCATGGTGCAGCAAGTTTTTCGCATACCGGCTCCCGTGAATCGTTCCACCATTATGACGAATGGCGGAAGGGAACGGTTTACAATTCGCGTGCGACCGCCAAGCAGTTGCGCCGCACCTAACCCACCACGTCATTCCGGCGCAGGCCGGAATCTAGTTCGTAACCCGGCCCGAAGGGCCTGATGTCAGATGCTGCGCATCGGTTAACGTACTGGGTTCCAGCTTCCGCTGGAACGACGGTTCATTGTCTGCAAGGAGTCTCACCCATGGTTACCACGCTTGACATCCAAACCCGCACCACCGTTCTCGACGGCCAGTCCTTCGGCGCTGCCGGCGCTTACGAAAAAATTGCCGGGACCATGCGTTTTGCGGTCGATCCCGCGCATCCGTTGCATCAGCGTGTCACCGACATGGGCCTGGCGCCGCGCAACGCGCAGGGCCGCGTTGAATTCTCCGGCGATTTCTATATGCTGAAACCCGTCGATATGCGCAAAGGCAACGGGCGTTTGCTGCTGGATGTGGCCAATCGCGGGCGCAAGGTGGCGCTCGGCATATTCAACAGCACGCCGCGCGTGCCCGATCCGTCGACACCGGTGGATTTCGGCAACGGCTTTCTGATGCGTCACGGCTACACGGTGGCTTGGATCGGCTGGCAGATCGATGTACCGCGCGACGTGCCAGGTCAAAGTGGGTTGATGGTGCTCGATGTGCCGCGCGCGCAGGGCGTGAGCGGATTCATCCGCTGCCGCTTGCGTCCGAACTCGCGCGTGGTCACGCTGCCGCTGGCCGACCGTTATCACATACCGAATGCGGTAGCCGATCTCAACGATGCCGAAGCGCATGTGACGATGCGTGAACACGGCGGCGCGGATCCAGTGACGCTGCCACGCTCGGCGTGGCGCTTTCCCGATGCCGGACACATTGAGATGAAAGACGGGTTCGCGCCCGGCGCGATTTATGATGTGGTGTATCGCTCGACGAATCCGCCGCTGGTGGGACTGGGGATGCTGGCCGTGCGCGACAGCGCTGCATGGCTGCGCTGGGCCACTGCGGCGCAGGGCAATCCGTGCGCCGGCGCGCTGCAACGCGCCTATCTGTTCGGCGTGTCGCAGAGCGGCCGCTTTCTGCGCCAGATGCTGCATCTGGGTCTGGACGAAGACGAACAGGGCCGCATGGTATTCGACGCGGTGCTGCCGCATGTTGCGGGCGGACGGCGCGGCGAATTCAATTTGCGCTTCGGCCAGCCTTCGCTTAACTCGCAGGAGTCGGTGGGCAGCCTGCCGCCGTTTGACGACGCGGGTTTGTATGCAAAGCTGATCCAGCGCAAGCACTCAGTTGCGTGCGTTCCGAAAATTTTCGCCACCAACACCTCGGCGGAATACTGGCGTGGTGACGCTTCGCTGATACACACCGATGCGACCGGCACGCGCGACACCGAACCGGCGGATTTCGTGCGCACCTATTTGTTCGCGGGCACGCAGCATACGCCGGGTGCGATACCGCCGCTTGACGCCGATCCCAACACCGGCAGCCGCGGCGCGCATCGCTTCAATATTACCGATTACGCGCCGTTGTTGCGCGCGGCGTTGGTGAATATGGATCGCTGGGTCAGTGACGGTGTCGCGCCGCCGCCGAGCGCCTTCCCGCGTCTTGCGAATGGCACCGCGGTGGAAGCGGAATCGCTGGGCGCGTTTTTCCGCAAGCTGCCCGGCGTGACGTTTCCCGCACGCATAGTGCGCCCAACGCAGCTTGATTTCGGACCCGATGCCGGGCGCGGCATAGCAGCCTATCCGCCGAAAGTCGGCGCGCCGTACAAAGTCTATGTGTCTGCGGTTGACGCCGATGGCAATGAAGCCGCCGGCATACGCCTGCCCGACGCCACGGTGCCGCTGGCTACCGTGAGCGGATGGAATCCGCGCCATCCGGAGCAGGGCGCGCCGGGCGATCTGATGCAGATGATGGGCACGACCATCGCGTTCGCACGCACGCGCGCTGAACGTGAGCAGAGCGGGGATCCGCGTGCTTCAGTCGCCGAGCGTTACCCGTCGCGTGAAATCTACCTGCAGAAAGTGCGCGACGCTGCGCAGCAAATGGTCGCGGCACGGCATGTGCTTGCCGAAGATGTTGAAGGCATCGTAGAGCGCGCGGGCAAGCGCTGGGAGTGGGTGCGTGCTCCGAGCTGAATTCAGATGCAGCCAGCGTTCGAGCCCGTCACACCCCAATGCTGTCGTTCCCGCGCAGGCGGGAACCCATAACACATGTGCCAGATGCGACATTGCATGGGTTCCCGCCTGCGCGGGAACGACAGCGAGGAAGAATTGCGTACGGATCGCAATACTATCGTTGGTATTGGCAGGACTGTTTTCCAGTTTGAGCCTTGCTCAAACTTATCCATCAAAAACAGTGCGTCTGGTCGCGCCGTATCCGCCGGGTGGCCCCAACGACCTCATCGCGCGCATCGTCGCGCAGCGCATGACACAGACACTCGGTCAGCAATGGATTGTCGAAAACCGCGCGGGCCGCGGCGGCAATATCGGCACCGAGCTCGTGGCGAGGGCGCCCGCCGATGGTTACACGCTGGTGCATGCCGGCATGGGCACGCTCACACTGGCGCCGTTTCTTGGCAAGGTGCCGTACGAGGCATTGCGCGACTTTGCGCCGATTACGCTGACGGCGCGCGTGCCCAACGTGATTGTGGTGCACCCTTCGCTGCCGGTGCGTAACGTCAAGCAACTGGTTGCGCTGGCGCGCGCGCAACCGGGCAATCTTAACTATGCGACCAGCGGCGTGGGCAGCACACCGCATCTGGCTGCGGCGCTTTTCCTGTCACTGGCCAAGCTCAACCTGGTGCATATTCCGTACAAGGGCGGTTCGCCGGCCGCGGTTGACCTGGTGGCCGGCCAGGTGCCGATTGCGTTTCTGCCGGTCTCCCCGCTGTTGCCGCACATCGAAGCCGGCAAGGTGCGTGCGATCGCTGTCAGCAGCTTGCAGCGCTCCGGCATGTTGTCTGCGGTTCCGACCGTCAGCGAATCAGGGTTTGCCGGCTTTGAAATGAATCCGTGGTTTGGTGTGCTGACGCCGGCCGGGACACCGGGCGCCGTCGTCGCGCGTCTCAACGTGGAAATCGTGCGCTTCCTCGGCACGGCGGAGGCCGCAAAGCAACTCACCGCGCTCGGCGCCGACGCTGCCGCCAGCAGCAGCGATGAATTTATTGCGCTGATCAAATCCGATCTGGCGAAGTGGAGCAAGGTGATTCAGGATAACGGTATCCGCGGCGAGTAGCTGTAGGATCGGTACTGGCTTACGGCCGTAACCCATCCCAATCCAATGGGAACTGCCGTTGTCGCATGCGCGTTGGGCATTTGTAGGTTGGGCTGAGCTTGCGAAGCCCAACACAACAGATCAACGCGAACCGATTGCGCTTGCGGCGTGCCACGGTTGAGGTGTTGGGCTTCGCAAGCTCAGCCCAACCTACCTGTACTATTTTTTAGCGCCCGCCTCTGGATTCAACACATTGATCGGCTTGCCCGCCGCATACGCGAGTAACTGCCCCACGCCGCCGGCGTAGATGTCTTCGTAGCTGCCTTTTTCGCTGTAGCCCAGGTGCGGCGCACACAGCGCATTTTTCATTTTCAGCAGCGGGTGGTTGGCGCCGATCACCGGCTCTTCCTCGTACACATCAACCGCGGCGAAACCGGGACGCCCTTTTTCCAGCGCCGCGACCAGCGCGCCTTCAGCGATGATGGGCGCGCGGCTGGTGTTGACCAGCAACGACGTGGGTTTCATGCGCGCGAGGTCTTCCGCGGTAATGATGCCGCGCGTGGCGTTGTTGGACGGTATGTGCAGACTGATCACATCGGACTGCTCAAAAAAAGCTGCTCGGCTGGCTGCAGCCTCAAAGCCTTCAGCCTTGGCTTTTGCGAGTGAACCTTCACGGCCCCAGCACACCACGTTCATGCCGAACGCCTTGCCAACGCGCGCCACGCCGCTGCCGATGTGGCCGAAGGCGTAGATGCCCAGTGTGTGGCCGTAGAGCCGTGTGCCCATGGTGGAATGCCAGTGGCCGGCCTTGAAGCGTTCGACCTCGTAGGGCAGATTGCGCATCGAGGCGAGGATCAGCGCCCACGCCAGTTCGCCGGTGGTGGTGTAGGGGCTGGCGCCGTCATGCCCGCCCGCCGAAACGGTGATGCCGAGATCGGTGCACGCCGCCACATCAAGGTGGCTTACGTTGCGGCCGGTCTGGCTGATGAATTTGAGCTGTGGCAGTTGCTCGAGTATCTGGCGCGTGACTTTCACGCGCTGTTGCGTGAGCAGCAACGCCTCGCAGCCCTTGACCTGCGCCACCACGCGCGCGGGATCGGTGTAGGCGTCGTTGTAAATGGCGACGTCGTGACCCTGCAGTTGGGGATAAGCGCGGGTGTTGCGCAGTGCGTCGGCGTAGTCGTGGATGACGGCGATTTTCATAGTAGATACTTTCTGAAATAATTGTTTAAAAACAGATGCTTATGATAATGCTCCTATCACTTCAAGCGCTGGTCGAAATAATTCATAAACAAATCAAACGCTGCCTGCTGCGCGGGATTCGGCTGGTACGAACCGTCCGCGGCGCGCTCGATAAACGGATAACCGTGGGCCGGATGATCGAAGCTCGCCCAGGTGGAATCCTTGCCCGCTTCCAGCATCCATTCATGCGCGAGTTTGAAAATGCCCTGCAGATGATCGGTGTCGCGGCCGATGTGCAGCAGCGGTGTATTGATGCGGCGGATGCGCGCCATTGCGCTTGCTTTGTTGGCATTTTTGCGCGCGACTTCGATATCGTTGTATTGAACTTCGCTGCCGATGCGCGGCGCGGTGGGGCCGGTGTTTACCGAGAGGAATTCATGCGATGCGCCCTCGATCGCGACACCACAGGTGAAATCCATTTCCGCGGCAGCTTTCAAAATGGTTTCGCCGCCATGGCTGACACCGACCGCGCCGACTTTGTGCGATTTGACGAAGGGCAACGCGCGCACGTAGCGGATGACGGACTGCAAATCGTCGTGGTCGACAATGGCGGTGGATTTCAGGGTGCGGCCTTCATTCTCGTCCGCCACGTTATGCGCGGCATTGCGCGTTTCGTAGTGATACGGAATCTCGTTGCGATAGTTCACATACACCACGACGTAGCCACGCGCGATCATCCTGTCTTGCAGCGTGCTGTATAACGCGACCTTTTGCTCCACCAGGGGCAGGCCGCCACGGCCATTGCCGCGCCCCATGATGATTGCCGGAAACGGGCCGTTACCCGCGGGTTTGCGCACGGCGATGGGCACATAGATTTCGTCGCGCGTGAGCACAAACGTGTAGTCGGCGGGACTATCCGAACCCGGCACCGCTTTGGTGATCACGTAGCCGTGCGGCGGCAGTTCGGCAGCGACCGGATGCGGGGTGCTCATGTCTATCCTTGGCTTGAAAGCGTGCATAGTAGTCAATGCTCGCGAAAATTCCAAGGGCGCGTTAAGCTACCCGTGCGGGTCGCAAACCACAATTGTCGTTCGCGCGAAGGCGGGAACCCATAACACAGCGCCATATGAGATACCGCTCGCCCCCCTCCTACCTCCCCCCGCAAGCGGAGGGAGGGGATACCCGCCTGCGCGGGAATGACAAGGGTAGGAATGGAAACCGCGCAATTCCTTCGCAGAGGCCAACGCACCATGACCAAAGTATTGAGTGTTTTGCTGTTCTTGCTCGTAGCCGCGTTCGCACAAGCGCAGGACTACCCCTACCGCCCGATACGCATCATCGCGCCCAATCCGCCCGGCGGCGGTTTTGACCTGATCGCGCGCGTGGTAGCGCAAAAGCTGGGCGAACAACTCAGCCAGCAGGTGGTGGTCGAAAATCGCAGTGGCGCCGGTACGCTGGTGGGCACCGAGGCTGCGGCAAAATCCACCGCGGATGGTTATACCCTGCTGGTCGGCGGGCTTAGCAACATCGCCGCCAATGTTGGACTTTACAAAAAGTTGCCGTATGACCCGCTGGCGGATTTTGTGCCGGTGGGTATGGTGGCGAGTTACAGCTACTCGCTGGTTTCCCGCCGCGATCTGCCGCAGCAAAATCTACGCGAACTGATCGACTTCGCGCGCGCCAATCCCGGCAAGCTCACCTATGCTTCGGGCGGCGTGGGCACTGGCCAGCACATCGCCGCCGCGGTGCTGGCGCATATCACCGGCGTAAAAATGGTCCATGTGCCGTATCGCGGCGCGCAGGCGGCGCATCTGGATTTGCAAAGCGGGCGTGTTGATCTGTTTTTCGACAATGCGGGCACGGCCAAGCCGTATGTCGATGATGGTCGCGTCAAACCCTTTGCGGTATCAAGCGTGCAGCGCTTCGCCGGCATGCCGGGCGTGCCAACCGTAAACGAAACCGGCGTCGCGCAAATGGACATGGAGGCGTGGTTCGGCATCTTCGCGCGCAACGGCACGCCGCCCGCCGTGCTCAAGCGCCTGCAAACCGAAATGGCGAAAGCCATAAAGGCGCCGGATGTGGCGAAGCGCTTCGAAAGCGGTGGCGGGCGCATACTGCGCATGAGCGCGACGGAAACCGATGCCTTCGTGAAATCCGAAATCAGAAAGTGGAGCACGTTGATTCGGGCGGCGGGGATAACGGCGGAGTAGAAGACGTGAAGAGGGAAGGGTGAAGAGTGAAGAGGTATGTCGTGGTCAAGTTATTTCGGACACGTCGATAGGTTGTTTTGCTGCCGATTGGAGTTCATAGGCATTGGGCGGCAGGTAACCCAATGTCGAGTGCAGGCGGGCGCTGTTGTAGAACCCGACGATATAGTCGGTAATGTCTCGCGTGGC
>CAMATZ010000010.1 GCA_945861275.1 Bordetella parapertussis | reverse complement strand
TACACGGGTGCTGTCACACTGAACGCTACCCCCATCACACTCACCGGCACCACCCCGACCTTCACCACAGGCGTAGCAGGCGCAGGCAAAGACCTGACCCTGGCCTTCAGCGGCACGACCACCATTGATGGCGCGAAATTCACCGGCATTAACGCCCTCACCAGCAACAACGGCGGCGCCACCAACTTGACCGGCGCCATCACCACCACCGGCATGCAGACCTACACCGATGCGGTGACGCTCACGGGCGCAACCACACTGAATGCAGGCGCTGCCAACGCGATCAGTCTGGGCGCAGTCACCGGCGCGGGCTTTAACTTGACCACCACGGGTTTGACCACCATCGCCAGCACCGCGAGCGACCTGGGTGCGTTGCTGACCAACCAGACCCTCACCACCACTGGCGCGATAGGTGCGACGAGCGTCGCGGTGACCGGCACATCAACACTCGGCGGCAACGTCACCACCACCGGCGCGCAGAGCTACACCGGCGCGGTGAATTTGGCTGCACCGATCCTTCTGACCAGCTCGGCAAACGGCCAGATTCAGTTTGTAAGCACGGTGGATGGTGCGCAGGCGCTGACGGTGAACACGGGTGGGGTTACGCGCTTTGATGCGCCGGTGGGAAACACCACTGCACTAACGACGCTGACCACCGACGCACCGGGCACAACAATCATCAATAGTACTATACGTACCACAGGCGCGATCAATTTGAATGACGCGGTAAGCGGCAACAACCTGACCCTGGACGCCGGTGCAAGCCTGATCACCCTCGCAAACCCTGCTAATGATTTTGCGGGGACGTTGACGTTGACAGGGTCGAACGCGATTGTGAAAGATGCCAACGCACTGACGGTTGTTCTTAATACCACCGGCACCAATAACTTGACCGCTGGCGGCGCCATCGGTGCAACCGGCGCCTTCAGCAACCTTACTGCCAGCACGACGGGCGCCGGGTCTGGTATTTCCGCGATCTCCACCGCACCCACGTTCACGGTGACCGGCGCGGCTACCAACAACGGGCCGGTTACGCTGGGCAACACTGTGGGCAATCTGGTGCTCAACGGCACTATAGCTTCCGGCACGGGTGTCCTCAGCACCAGCGCAAGCGGCACGCAAACACTTGCCGGCGGCATGATAACCACTGGCAGCTATACACTGGGCGGCGGCGGTCTGGCACTCGCCGGCGGTGCGCTGAACGTGACCAATGTGTTGACGGTATCTTCGGGCGCCACGCTCACCGGCGGCGCTGGTACGCTCACCGCGGGTACAGTGATCATTAGCAACGGCGGCGTGCTCAATCCCGCAGGCGGCACGGTAACCATCGGCACTACCAATATTCAGGCCGGTGGTACGCTCAAGGGCGTCGGCACTGTTACCGGCAATGTTAACAACGACGGTATCGTATCGCCGGGGACATCTCCGGGTATCCTGAATATTGCCGGAAACTTCGCGCAGGGGTCTGTTGGATTGCTGAACATAGAACTGGGCGGCATAACTCCGGGCACGGGGTTTGACCAGCTTGCAGTTACCGGCAACGCGAGTTTGAATGGCACACTGGGTCTCCTGCAAGTGCCACTTAGCGGATTCGTCCCGGCGCCCGGCAGCAGCTACCGCTTCCTGACGGTTGGCGGTTCCACCACCGGCGCTTTCTCCAGTATTTTGCTACCGGCTGCCTTTGCGGGTATGGCGGTGAACTATCAGTCGCAGTTTACCGAGGCGTTCGTGCCGGTGCCGATTAGCAATGCGCCGCAGTCCAACAGCCTGATCGCCGCGAGCCAGCCGATTGTGATCTACGAAGAACGGGCTACCTTTACCGAAGAAGAAAAGAAGAATATTTTTGAGCAATTGTGCAAGTAACGGACGCGTTTGCAGGGAGGAAGGGGTTTCTACTTGAGGCCTACCGAGCGTTGCAGCGGGGCCTAAGAAATCTAAAAAGTTTGTAAAAACCAATAACTTACGTTATATTTCTAATGGTCTACTTGATGTATCGGCGCAGCGTGAATAGTAAATTTCACAGTAAGCACAAAAAGTTACCTGGCATCGGGGCTGGCCTCTGCGTACTTGCGCTGTAGGCGGCGCTGGCGCACGCACAGCAGCCGGCGGCACAAGTCGCCGATGGCCCTACGTTCGAAATCAAGCGCTATGAGTTGTCGGGCAACACGCTGCTCTCCAGCGAGCGCATACAGAGCATTATTTCTCCCTATGTCGGCCCGCGGCGTACGCTGGCCGATGTGCAACGCGCGCAGGCCGCCATAGAAGAAGCCTATCGAGCCCTCGGCTACGGTGCGGTGCAGGTGACTTTGCCGGAGCAAAACATTACCTCGGGCAGCATTCAGTTTCGCATTGTTCAGCCCAAAGTGGGCAAAGTCGTACTGGATGGCAACAAGCACTTCTCCAATGCAAACATAAGGTCCAGCCTGCCTGCCATACAGGAGGGGCAGGTCCCGAATTCGCGCGACGTCTCGCGTAATCTGCAAATGACCGCCGAGCATCCGACCAAAAAAACCACGGTACTGTTGCGTTCGTCTGAAAATCCGGAAACCATTGACGTCAACATCAAGGTGGATGATGAGCGTCCGTGGCGTTTTGTGTTTTCGCTCGACAACACCGGCAACGGCGACACCGGCTATTTGCGCTCCGGCATTGGCTTTCAGCATACCAACTTGTTCAATCGTGACCATGCGCTGTCGTTGCAATACATTACCTCGCCATCGCACCCCAACAAGGTCAGCATCTATGGCATCGGTTATCGCGCGCCGGTCTACCGCCTGAACAGTTCGTTTGATTTCTTCGCAGGCTACTCGGACGTAAATTCCGGCGTGGTGCAGGGCTTGTTTAATGTGGCGGGTAGCGGCTCTATTTTTGGCGCCAAGTGGAACTACTATCTTCCCAAGCTGGGCAGGATCGACCAGAAACTGTCGCTGAGCATTGACTACCGCGCGTTCCACAATGACGTCACCTTTGGCGCCGGCGGCGCGGGGTTGGTGCCCGATATCACCATACGCCCTGTAAGCCTGACTTATAACGGGACGTATCGCGATTCATCGTCGGAACTTAACTTCAATCTCGGTGTTTCGGCGAATGTGCCTGGCGGCAACGATGGAACAGCGGCGGATTTCGCACGTTCACGCGCCAACGCAACGGACCACTACGTGATTTACCGCGCGGGTGTCGGCTACCAGACGACGTTCGCGAAAGACTGGCAGGCGCGCGCGGCAGTCACCGGTCAGTACACGCGTGACGCGCTGGTTTCAGGCGAGCAATTTGGCGTCGGTGGTCCGGATTCATTGCGCGGATTCCTGGTGCGCGAAATCAGTAACGACAAAGGTGTTGTCAGTCAGTTGGAATTGTATACGCCCGAACTCGCGTCGCTGGCAGGGCTGCCCAGCGCAATTCGCCTGCGCATGGTGGGCTTCTATGAATACGGGCAGGTTTCGCGTAATCAACCGTTGCCTGGTGAGACGACGAACCAATCCGTGTCGGATGTCGGCGTGGGCTTACGTCTGAACTATGGCAAGAGCCTGAGCCTGCGCTTTGATGTTGCCAACATACTCACCGGCGGCGGCACGCGCCAGCGCGGCGACAACCGCGTATCAGCGGGCATGGCGTTGGTATTTTAAGCAGCTCTGCTGCGAACCGTGGTGCTGAACCATGGTGATATAATCCCTGCATCGGGGCGTAGCGCAGCCTGGTAGCGTACCTGCATGGGGTGCAGGTGGTCGGAGGTTCAAATCCTCTCGCCCCGACCAGTAAATTCAATGACTTACGTCAATTTTGCGTAGGTCATTTTTGTTTCAGGGACACAGCTAGGGATACAGAATAAAACGCACTGGCGGGTAATGGCCTTGAAGGTGTTGTTCAAGTAAAAAGCTGCATTCCGTGACAGGTCATCAGTGGCAGCCCGCAGCGCTTTCCACGTCGTTTCTTCGGCGCCGTGGGCGTTCAGAAGAAGAACATCGCCCAGAAGTAGGCGAGCGTCGAAACCGCAAGCACGCTCAAGATAGCATTGAGGATCGACAGAGTGGCGATGTGCTTAGCGGTTGCGCAACGCCGGAGACGATCCAGTTTTGCTTCCCGCTCGCGCGAAGCGATCAGACTGCTTCGAAGTGAAGCCATTCGCACCGATGAACAACTCGAGTAGCCATCGCGCGCGGGGAGTTTTCCGTCACCACGTCGCGATTGACGGCCTCCCGGACTGGCCATATAGTCGCAGTCAGTCCAAGAAAAGCGTTTGCTTTTCCTATTCGCCTCACCGATTCCAAAGGAGAAAGCCATGCCCGATACGATCGTCGCCAGTCACGCCATCACCGTCGAGGATGTCGAATATCAGCGGGGCATGCTTGCTCGCCTGTACCGGCCGGCGGGCACCGGGCCGTTTCCTGCAGCATTGCAGGTGCACGGCGGTGCCTGGACCAGCAAGGATCGCACAGACAACGACTTCATGGCCAAGGCGCTGGCCGAAAGCGGCATCTTCGTCGCCTCGATCGATTTTCGCATGCCGCCGGTGGCACCTCATCCCGGCTCGATCCAGGACATCAACCTGGGCATCCGCTGGCTGAAGGCGAATGCGCGTTCGTTCGGCAGCCGCCCCGAATGGGTCGGCTCATTCGGCACGTCGAGCGGCGGGCATCAGGTGCTGCTGGCCGCGATGCGGCCGACCGATCCGCGTTACACGATTCTGCCGGGCCCGGCCGGCGTCGATGCGACGCAGGCCTGGGTAATCTCCGGTTGGGGCGTGCTCGACCCGCTGCTGCGCTACAACCTGGCGAAGCAGGCCGGCAAACAGGATCTGGTGCATCACCACGACACGTTCTGGCTGACCGAAGAGGCGCATGCCGAGGCGGCGCCGCCGACGATGCTGAAGCGAGGCGAGAAATGCGCGCTGCCGCCGGCGCTGGTATTTGGCGGCGACAGAGACGAGTGGGTCCCGGTGGAGCTGATGCGCAGTTTTGTCGCCGACTACAACAAGGCCGGCGGGCACGCCGAATTGCAGATCTACGAGGGCGCCGACCACGGTTTCATGACCGGCAAGCCGAATGCCCCGTATGCGGCGCGCGCGCTCGACCGGATGAAAGAGTTCGTACGCAAGCACACGACCCCGTAGCTCGCATTATACTAAATGGGTTTTCCGCTCTTCATGAATAGTGGCTTCCGCCTTGATGGGCGGGGCGAGCGGCAAGTGCACACACAGGGAGAACGAAATGGCAACCGTGATTGCGTATGACGATGCGAAAGTGAATCAAGTCACCAGGACCGGCGTCGATGGCTCTAGAAACGTCTCGACTCCATTGCTGGGGAAACGCGGCAACCCGGACCTGCCTCTCGCCTCGCTGGTCACGTTCGCACCCGGCCGACTCTCTACGCCGCATTTCCACGACGTCCCGCAGTACCAGATCATGCTCGGCGGCAGGGGCAAACTGGGGCGCCATGACATCAAGACCAACAGCGTCCATTTTTCGCGGCCCCACACACCTTACGGCCCGTTCACGGCCGCCGACGACAGCAGTCTGACCTGTCTGATCATCCGTTCCCGTCCCGATACCGGCGCGCAGCACGACGCTGAGGCGATCGCCCAGCTCAACCAGATGCCCGACCGCAATCCATGGCAAGTCACGCACGACGTGAGGTTCCCGGACATGGGCGCGGAAAGCGTAATGCTGCTAGCGGTTCCAGAGCTACAAGACAAGCATGGGCTCGCGACCTACACGTTGTGCATGAAGCCGGGCACGACGGCGCTCACCCCGGAACCCTCGATCGGGGAAGGATTGTTCGTCGTGGTGCAAAAGGGCAGCCTGATTCACGACAAGAAAGAAGCGAAGGCGATGACGTTGGTGTACGTCTCAAACAAGGAGGGACCCTATGAGATTCGCGCGGGGGCCGAGGGGCTGGAAGGGCTCATCGTCAGATTCCCCAACCCAGTGACGCAGTCAGACGTCGCTGCCAAGGGCGCTAAACCCGGCGAGAGATCATTCAAGTGCACGCTGTGCGCGTTTGCCTACGAGGAGATAAAGGGCGTGCCGGAGGACGGCATCGCGCCTGGAACGCACTGGGAAGACGTGCCGGAGGACTGGACCTGTCCGGACTGTGCCGCTGACAAGAACGGGTTCGAGCTGCTCGAATTGTGATGTCTGTGGTCCGCAATTGTCTGCTGTGAACCTATAGCGGACCTTTTTCGGTCGTGTCGTCAACGGCGGCTCTGGCCGACAAGCGGTACATTAGGGCCTGTTAACAATTGATTCGTGAGATGTGTTGCTAGTCCCAATCGTCGCTGGCAAGGCGCTTGCCGCAGGCAATATCGCGAATATTGCCAAGGCAAGCAACGCAGCAAGCGGCGATTGGGGCAGCAACCCGTAGGGCCAGGGCGATTGGGTGGTAGATAGCACGATTTCCTTTATACGCCACAGCGATATGATTTCCATTGGCTCCTTATTTACCATACCCAATCGTCCCTGGCGCGCTCGCGAATTAATTGTTAACAGGCCCTGGCCTACTTGTCCGCGTTGCTCTGCTGTTCGGCGCGTTGCTTCATAGCTTGAGCCGCCTCATCGATTTTTTTATCCAGCATTTCCCTGGTCTTTTTCGCGGCATCCATTTCCTGCTTTTTGATCGCCGCGCTGGTGGCAGCCGTGGTAGCCACTTCAACTCCGCAGCCGGTCAATGCGAATGCACCCATGGTAAAAATTATCGCGGATAAGCTTTTCATCACGCGCTCCTTTCAGACAAGACACGCTCAGTATGCCATGATAGGCATGGCACATCTTCATCAACGAAAGGACTCTTATGAGTGAACCTACTTGCGCGCAAAAAGCACCTTACGGCGTCGATCTTGCTGCCGGCGATTATTCATGGTGCGCCTGCGGATTGTCGAAAAAGCAGCCGTTTTGCGACGGCTCGCACAAAGGCGGTGAATTCAAGCCGAATAAATTCACCGTCACCCAGGCCGAGAAAAAATGGCTGTGCGGCTGCAAACAAACCAAGAACCCGCCGTTTTGCGACGGCACGCATAAATCGCTGTAACCCTACCGCGTGAGCGCAAGCAGTTTGAGATCGATTGCGGTGCCCATCGCCAGGTAACCCAGGCGGTTCGGGTGCAGCTTGTCACCCGCGCCGCCAACGGTGTTGTCGGGCACGAACTCGGCGCGCATCGCGCCGCTCTGCGGATCGGTAACCACCGGGTCGAAATCGGCAACGCCGTCAAACACACCCGAGGTGCGAATGAACGCGTTCAACTGCCGGCGCTTGTCGTCCTGCTCCTGGAAACCATGTGCCGGGTTGCTTGCGCCCAGCGCGGACACTGCCGTCGCGCCTATCACCCGCACCCCAAGTAGTTGCGTACGCATACGCGCCACACCGTCACGCATGCCTTGCGCCACTGCCGCATAGGGCGCATTGCCGTTGCGGCTAAAGTCGTTGGTGCCTTCGAGCCAGATCACCACGCGCACGCCTGACAGCGTCAGTACATCGCGCTCCAGCCGCGACAACGCGGACGGCCCGCCGGCGAATGGTGAAAGGGGCGTGGGCGGCGGATACACCGCGGGCCCCAGCACTTGATTGCCGCCGATACCCGCGTTCACCACCGAGATACGATTGCCGTACGCCGCGCGCAGTCTGCGCTCGAGCACATCGGGCCAGCGGTCATCACCGTTGATGGTTGACCCTGTGCCATCCGTAATCGAATCACCGAACGCCACCACGGCATACGCGTCGTCCGCGCAGCGCATGTCGAGTGCGTCGAGGAAGTACCACGCGGCAGTGGCAAACGGAAATGATCCCTCGGCTTCTTCATGCCCCTTCGCGCCCGCGCCCGGCCAGGTGACATACGAGGATTGCAACGCCTTGGCGTGCCAGGTCATCGGCCCGCTGTCGCCAACCACATGAAAGCTCACCGCGAGTTTGCGTCCGGCGAGTTCATTCGCTGCCGCATCACGCACAAACGGCAGCGTCACGGCGTCGCTCCACACCGACTGTCCAGGCGCAACCGTCACACCCGGTTTACCGCCGAAAGTAACCGCGCGATTCGTAGCAACAGTCACTTGCGCCCCGGAATTCTGCAAGCCCACATAAACGCCGTCGAAGGTCACCGGCCTGCTACCCAGCGCATTGGACAGGCGGACGCGCGTCTCGCGCCCCCACAAGGTCGGCCGCACAATCAGCCGAAACGATTGATCACGCGCGCCGTTGACCGGCACCGGAAACACACGGCTCATGTCCGGCTGCGCCGACGAATTGCCCAGCGGATACGGCCCCTGCACCGACGCCGCCCAGCTCGTCACCCATTGCTGGCCGGACAAAGCAGGATCATCCATGCCGACACCCACGGTCAAAAGACAAATCGCCCACGGCACCCTTGGACATCTCCGCCACCTTATTGATTTTTTGTTTTCAACTGTTGTTACTGCTAATCCAGCCGCTTGGCCAACCCCAAATCCTTCAGCACATCGCGCAACTCCATATGCACGGCGTCGAGATAACGCATGGTGTCGCGGCTGTTGCGATAATCGCTTTCCCAATGATTGGCTGCCAGCGTTTCTCTCCATAGCGCATCACGCGACACTTTTTCCAGCACCTCGTCCCAATAGGCAATTTGTTCGGCGCTCAGTCCCTTTGGCGCCCACAGGCCGCGCCAGGTGTTGAAGGTGCCGGCGATGCTTTGCTCCTTCCACGTCGGAATAATCGCGAATGGGCCGGACAATCGCTGGTCGGAGGTGACGGCTACGATGCGCACACGCCCGGCTTCGAGATGTTTGGTCAGCGGCCCGACGCTGCCCATGTGCAGATCAATGTGACCGCCGAGCAACGCTGTCAGCGATTCACCCGACGACTGAAACACCGGCGTTTTCAACTTACGTGGGTCCGCGCCAGCGGCGCGCGCGGCCAGCACGTAAGCGATATGGTTGTTGCCGCCGATGGCGGTGACGCCGGCGGAGAGCGCTGACGGATCTTTTTTTAAACGCTCGATTAAATCGCGCCCGCTGGTGATGGGCGAATCCGCGCGCACCGCAAAGCCGATAAAATCGCCGATCATCACCGTCAGCGGCGTAAAATCACGGTGCCGCAACGCACTGCTACCGGCGATGTAGTTCAATTGTTGTGTGATCGACACCACTGCCATCGCGTGCGGGTCGTTCGCCTTTTGGGTCAAATAATTGAGCGCGACCGTGCCACCGCCGCCCGTCTTGTTGACCACCACGCCGGGTACAGCTGTCAGTTTGCGCTCCTGCCAGGTGCGCTGCAACAGCCGTCCCACCGCATCATTGCCGCCGCCGGGCGCATTGGGGACGATGATTTCAATCGGGCTGGCGGGCTTCCACTCGGCGGCTATGGCTGGCGAATCAAGCACAAAAACCACTGTCAGCAGAGGCCATGAAAGGATGCGCATCGGTTTTCCTCTATTAAACTATGGTGGACTCAACGAATTATTTGCCGGCAACTCGGTGCTATCATAATTGCAAACCTGATCAACACCTATTGCCGCGTACTCGTGCGCCGGCCCGCCGCCACAGCCCACGTTTAAGGAACTGCCATGCCCATCACTGTTCGACAACTTACCCCGGTGTTCGGTGCGCAGATTACCGACGTCGATCTCACTCGGCCATTGGACGAGGCAACCTTCGCCGAAGTTGAAAATGCTTTCGAGACTTACTCTGTGCTGGTGTTCCCCGGTCAGCAACTCAGTGATGAATCCCAAATCGCATTCAGCCGCCGCTTTGGCGCACTGGAAACCACGCAGGGCCATATCGCCAACAACTTCACGGTGAAACAGGTGTCGGTAATTTCGAATCTTGATCCTAACGGCAAACTGATGGCGGCCGATGACCCGCGCCTGATCTACCGCATCGGCCAGCGCAACTGGCATTCGGACAGCTCGTTCAAAAAAGTGCCGGCCAAGGCCTCGCTCTTGCATGCACGCGTGCTGCCGCCTAAAAGTGCTGACGGTGCTGAGGGCGGCCAGACGCAGTTCGCCAGCCTGCGTGCGGCTTATGACGCACTGCCCGAAGCACGCAAGCGTGAAATTGAGAGCATGGCGGCGATTCATCATTACGCCTACTCGCGCCGCAATACCGGCATCAAACTTACCAACGAAGAGGAAGACCAGCGCTTTCCGCCGGTGCCGCAAGCGATGGTGCGCAGCAACCCGGTGAACGGACGCAAGGCGCTCTATGTCGGTTCTCACGCCTCGCACATCCGCGAATTGCCCGAGGAACAGGGCCGCGCACTGCTCGCCGAGTTGCTGGAATTCGCCACGCGCGAAGAACTGACCTATATGCACCACTGGCAAGTGGGCGATCTGGTGATGTACGACAATCGCGCGGCGCTGCATCGCGCGCGGCCCTATGCCATCACCGAGCATGCGCGCGTTTTGCATCGCACGACGGTTGCGGGTGACGGGCCGACGGTGCATTAATGCATTTTCGTCTGGCGCAATTCAACGCGCACGCGCAATAACTCGGTTACGATGCGGCTTGCAATACGAGTTACTGGCTTTAATACGTAACTAATTGTTTTTATTGATATATTAAACTACGGAGCCATCATGAGCCTGACCCCCACCGAACAGCGCAACCGCATGCGCGCCATCCTCAATGGAACCCAATGCCTGTCGCCCGCCAGCGTGTATGACGGCCTGTCGGCGCGTATCGCGCAGGACGTGGGCTACACCCTCGGCATCCTCGCCGGCTCAGTGTCGTCGAACAGCACGCTCGCCGCGCCCGATTTGATTGTGCTGACACTCACCGAATTCGCCGATCAGATACGCCGCATCATGCGCGCATCCGATATTTCCTTGCTGGTGGATGCCGATCACGGCTACGGCAATGCGCTGAACGTGATGCGCACGGTGATCGAGTGCGAGCATGCGGGCGTGTCGGCGATGAGCATTGAAGACACCGCGCTGCCGCTGCGCTTTGGCCAGGAAAAAGATGAGCTGATTTCCACCGCGGAAATGGTCGGCAAATTGAAAGCCGCCGTCGCTGCGAAGAAAGACCCCGCCACCGTAATCGCGGGCCGCACCGCCGCGCTGAGAGTCGAAGGCACCGAGGCCACCTGCGCACGCGCCAAGGCCTACGCAGCCTGCGGCGTGGACTGCATCTTTGCCGTCGGCGTGGAAACGCTGGATCAAGTCAAGGCCATACACGCGGCGTCAAAGCTGCCGATTATCATGGGCTCCGCGCCGGCGTCGATGACGCGCGAGGCGCTTGCAGCCGCCGGCGCACGCGTCATGCTGCAAGGCCATCAGCCGCTCGCCGGTGCGGTAAAAGTACTGCGCGAAATTTACTCGCACCTCTACAACGGCGGTGCGGCTGCCGATCTCAAATCCAAAATCGCCTCGACCGAAGAAATGGACCAGATGACGCACAACGGCGAATACAGGCAATGGATCAAGACATTTATGAAGTAAAGATTTAACGTCAACAGCAACCGCAAAGACGCAAAAAACGCAAAGGTTACGCAAAGAAAACCCGCATTGAATTATTCACTGTAGGAAAAAATCGCCTTTGACTTCCTTTGCGTTTCCTTTGCGTTTTTGCGCCTTTGCGGTAGTGGGTTATCTTTGCTCTTGCGCCGGCCATGGATGAAATCGTTCTGCGTGCCATGGCCAAATGGCCCAACGTGCCGGCTGTCTACGGCTGGCTCGCACTCGATCGTCGCGGCAACTGGCTGATCAAACGCGAAACCATCGGTAACGCCGCATTGAACGCTTTTATCAGCCGCAACTATCTTCACGACGATGCTGGCCGCTGGTATTTCCAGAACGGCCCGCAGCGCGTGTTTGTCGATCTGGATTACACGCCGTTTGTCTATCGCGTGACGAACGATTTAAGTGCGCCGCTGGCGTTGGCCACGCAGGTGGGCGATGTGGTCAACACTCTGCTCGGTGCATGGATCGACGAGCAGGGCACGGTACTGCTGCAGACTGATCGCGGCATCGGCCTCATCCACGATCAGGATCTGGATCCGTTGCTGCTCGCTTCGATGATCGACGTCAAGGGCAACGTGGTCGAGGAAAGCGCATTCGACGAAGTGGTGGAACTGATCGAACATCAGCGCCCGCTTCCGCCAGCGTTGCTGTCACTCAAGTTCCACGACCGCCCGGTGCCGTTTGCAACGATGCGCGCCGCGGAAGTGCCGCAGCGTTTTGGATTTGATCCGCATCCCGCACCACCGAACGCAATCTGACTAGGAGCCGCATGCCCTCCGCCGAAGCCGCCCTGATGGACAAATGCATGAAGGCCTGGCGTTTTCTGTATCGCCGCGGATTCATCGAAGGCTTCGGACACCTGAGCGTGCGCATTCCGGGCACGGACAACTATATGCTCACGCGCCACTCGCTGGGCCCCATCATCGCGCCCGACGACATGCTGGTGTATGACATGAGCGGCGCCCTGCTCGCGGGCAAAGGCGACAGGCCGGGCGAAGCGCCGATCCATCATGAAATCTTTCGCGCGCGTCCCGATGTGCACAGCATTATTCACTACCACGGCATGCACGCAACCGCGTTCACCACCAGTGCGCAACACACCCTGCGTCCGATCCATCTGATGGGAACATTGTTTGCCGACGGACTGCCTATTTATAAAGACCCGCGACTGGTGAGCACCACCGAGCGCGGCGTCGCACTCGCCACCGCGCTCGGTTCGCATCGTGCCGCGCTGCTCTATGCGCATGGCAGCGTAATCACCGGCGGCGACATCGAGGAAAGTGTAGCCGGCGCGTTTTTCCTCGAAGAAAACGCGCATCGCGCCTACCTTTCATGCACGCTTGGCCAGCCGCAATGGATCGAGCCGCAAATGGCGCAAGACGCTGCCGCGGAACTGATGCGCACGCGCGGACCGATGCGGCGGGTGTGGGCGATGGTGGAAGTGGAAGGCGCAGCCTAGTGTCTCGACCCGTTAATATCGATACAACAATGCCGAGAATCGCCGCCATGCTTTGTCGCCGTGCTCGCCGGGTTCCCAACCCGGCTGCGCGCGGCTTCGCGCCTGGCAGCGATTTCGACATTGTTGTGCGGACAGCCTTTGATCACGGCATCCAATGTATCGAAATCAACGGGTCGAGACACTAGCGCCTCGCCCTATGAAACCGCTGACGGAATTTGCGCTCGATGCACGGCGCGCTGTACGCGGCGTGTTGTGCGATATTGACGACACCTTGAGTAGCGAAGGCCGCATCACTGCCGAAGCCTACAGCGCGATGCAACGCCTGCAGCAAGCCGGGCTGCTGGTGATACCGGTGACCGGCCGGCCTGCAGGCTGGTGTGACCACATTGCGCGGATGTGGCCGGTGGATGGCGTGGTAGGCGAGAACGGCGCGTTTTATTTTCGCTATGACACTGCCGCACGCAGGATGCGGCGGCATTTTGTTGACGATGCAGCAACGCGCGCTGTGCACCGCACGCGTCTCGCGCAAATCGCGCAGGAAATTCTCAATGCCGTACCCGGCACCGCGATTGCCGCCGACCAGCAGTACCGCGAAACCGATCTGGCGATTGATTTCTGCGAGGATGTAACGCCGCTGCCGCAATCCGCCATTGACGAAATCGTGATGCGCATGGAAAAGCACGGCCTCACCGCCAAGGTGAGCTCGATCCACGTCAACGGCTGGTTTGGCGATTACGATAAACTGGGCATGAGCAAAACATTGATGCGCGAAGCGTTCGGCGTTGACCTCGATGCGACGCGCACGCGTTACATTTTCGTTGGTGATTCACCCAACGACGCACCGATGTTCGGCTACTTTCCGCACGCCGTCGGCGTTGCCAACATTCTGGAATTTGGCGCTCGCGTTGCACCACTGCCCGCCTACGTCAGCGTGAAACGCTGCGGCGCCGGGTTTGCCGAAGTTAGTGATTATCTTCTGGCAGCGAAAATTTCGTAACGTATTGTTTTTAAATAAATAACCGGGGAGAACGTGTGATCAATCTGCAGGAAAAGTTTCGGGTTCCGGCGCCGCCGGATGAGGTATGGCCGCTGATGTCGGACCCGGCCGTGGTCGCAGCCTGCATACCCGGCGCAGAGCTTACCGAATTGACGCCGGATGGCGCGCATCGCGGCAAGGTGACGTTCAAGTTCGGCCCCACGGTGGCGGTGTTTCGTGGTGAGGCGCGGCTCACCTACGATCATCCCGTCAAACGCTGCCTGATCGAGGCGCGCGGCATCGACCAGAAGGGTGCGTCGCGCGCGCGTGCCCGCTTCGAGCTGGAGGCGCACGGCGCCGACACCACGGAGGTCACTCTGGAAGGCGGATTCGAGGTTGCCGGCCCTCTGGAGATGTTCGCCTCGGCGGGCGGCGTGCATGTCGCGCGTGCGTTGTTGGCGGAGTTCGCCACCAATATCGCACGCGTTATCGAACAGCAGCGCGCAGGCGGAGGCGATGCCGTGCCCGAGCAGGTGCAAGCTGCTTCCGCAACAAGGATATTGGGGCGCGCGTTACTCGACGGCGCGCGCAGCATGGTTGGCAAAAGCGCTGGAAAAAACGACAAGGGGAACGCATGAGCAAGGACAGTGAGCTGAATGGCTACGAAGTATTGTCGCAGGCCTTCGTCGCAGAAGGAGTGGATACGATGTTTGCGCTGCTGGGCGATGCCAACATGTACTGGGGCGCGATCATGGCGCAGAAGTACGGCGTGCGCGTGGTGCATGCGCGACATGAGCACTGTGCCGTTGCCATGGCGGACGGGTATGCCCGCCACACCGGCAAGGTGGGCATCGCAACCGTCACCTGCGGCCCCGGGTTCACGCAAATTATGACGGCGTTGACCACCGCCGCTCGCGGCAGCATTCCGCTCGTCGTGTTCGCGGGCGACTCGCCGACATCAGCCGCATGGTACGTCCAGCAACTCGAACTCGGGCCGCTCGCCACCGCGACCGGCGCGCGCTACCTGCCGGTAAAAAGCGTGGACCGTATGCTCGACACCGTGCGCGAAGCCTTCTACACCGCGCGGCAGGAGCGCTGCCCCGTGGTGCTGGGTGTGCCGATGGATTTGCAGAAAGCGCCGTTTCCGTGGGGCGCGGAGTATTCGCCCTCCACCGAACTCATGCCCACGCCGCAGCGCCCAATGCCTGACCCGGCGCTGGTGGAGCGGCTGGCAGTGATGATCGCGGAAGCGAAGCGTCCGATCATCCTCGCCGGGCGCGGCGTGATGCGCGCCGCGGCGGCGCCGGCGCTGGAGGCGCTGGCCGAGCGCTGTGGCGCGTTGCTGGCAACCTCACTCTTCGCCAAGGGACTGTTTGACCACAACCGCTACGGCATCGGCGTCGCCGGCGCGTACGCGAGCCCGCTCGCGCGCGAGGAATTTGCCGCGTGCGACCTGCTGATCGGTGTCGGCGCGGGCCTGGGCCACTACACCACCGAGGCGGGCTACCTCTACCCGAACGCGAAAGCAGTGCAGATTGACCTCAATCCGCGCGGCCTCTACCAGGGGCTGCGCATCGCCGACATGCATATCAAGGCGGACGCCAGGGCCGCCGCCGAGGCCGTGCTGGCGAAGCTGGTGGAGCGCAACTATTCTTCAGCCGGTGCGCGCTCGCCCCTGCTCGCCAACCAGATCGCGGCCATGGCGGCGCGGCCGGACTCAAAAGAATTTCTGGTGACGGAAGGCACGGTGGATCCGCGCCCGGCAATGCTGGAACTCGATGCGGCTATCCCGAAGGACTGGACCGTGGTCAGCGGCGGCGCACATTTCGCAGGCATCATGGTGACGCACTTCTATGGTCGCCGCGCCGAGAACGTACACGTCATCAACGACTTCGGCGCTATCGGCTCGGCATTATCGATTGCGATCGGCATGGCCGCCGCACGCAACGATGGCAAACTGCTGCTGATTGAAGGCGATGGCAGCCTGATGATGCACATTCAGGAACTGGAAACCATCCGCCGCCAGGGCATACGCATGCTGATCTGCGCGGTGAACGACGGCGGTTACGGCGCCGAGGTGCACAAGTTCAGGGCGCAAGGCTACGACGCGCAGGAATCAATGCATGGCCGCGGCGACATCGCGGCCATCGCGCGCGGCTTTGGTTTGCGCGGCGAGAAGATCACCAGCCTGAATCGATTCAAGGCGTTGTTTGCGGCACATGAAACGGCGCGGCAGGCTGAGCTTTGGGATGTGCATGTGGATGATGCCATTGTGTCTGCGCCTTATCGGCGGATACACTACGGGGAGATGTAACGTACCCGCCAGCCGCGTTGCAAGAACCACCCAATATCCCTCCGCAGGCCGGCGCTATAGTTCGCGCGCTACACTTCGCTTCGGTGCAGGTGTGCGCCGTCAAGAATTTTCTGGAGTGCTTCCATGATCGATCTACGCAGCGACACCATCACCCGCCCCACCGAAGCCATGCTCGAATCGATGCGCGAAGCGAGTTACGGCGACGATTCCCGCGACGGTGATGAAACCGTGATGAAGCTCGAAGCGCTCGCTGCCGAGCGCACCGGCAAGGAAGCCGGCGCTTTTATGCCCAGCGGCACCATGACCAATCTGGTGGCGGTGCTCACGCATGCGCAGCGCGGCGGTGAAGTGCTGCTGGAAGCCAGCGCGCACATACTGGTATCGGAACTGGGCGGTATCGCGGGGCTTGCCGGCATGTTTCACAAAGGCGTGCCTGGCACAAGGGGCGCAATGGATGTTGACGCCTTGCGTGAAAAGATACGCCCGATAACGCGCAACAATCTGGGTACTGCGCTGGTGTGCATGGAAACCACACACAATCAAGCCGGTGGCGCGGTGTTGCCGCTGGCGCACATGCGAGCTGTTCACGAACTTGCGCGCGAAAACGGCGTGCCGGTGCATACCGACGGCGCACGCCTGTTCAATGCCGCCGTCGCACTGGGCGTGGAGGCCAAAGAAATTGCGCAGTACACCGATTCCATAGGTTTTTGCGTGTCGAAAGGGCTAAGCGCGCCGGTAGGTTCGGTGCTATGCGGCAGCAACGCGTTTACCGAACGTGCGCGCACGTTCCGGCGCATGGTCGGCGGCAATATGCGTCAAGCGGGGCCGCTGGCTGCGGCAGGCATCATCGCGTTGGAGACGATGGTTGACCGGTTGCACGAGGATCACGCCACCGCAAAACGATTGGCCGAAGGGCTGCATCGCATCGATGCAAGCCTGGCTAAGCCTGATGAGGTCGAGACCAATCTGGTACGCGTCGATGTCAGCGTGAGCAAACGCAGCGCCGCGCAATGGTCGGCTGACCTTGAGCGCAAAGGCGTGCGGGTCAGTCCCGCATCGGCAACGACGTTGCGTTTTGTGACACAGCGGCATATCGGCAATGCGGAAGTTGATGCTGCTGTCGATGCGGTTGCGTCGCTTTGGAACAAACCCTAACCAGGGACAATCATGAAAAACCATTTAAAAACATATAGTTACATTATCTCTCTAGGGTTGTGCTTTGCAACCCCCTTGTGTGCGGCAGGTCTGGAGCCGGTATGGTCCCTCGCGCAAAAGGAAAGACCCCTGCTGATCGACACGCTTAAACAATTGACCGCGATTGAATCGGGCAGCCGTGAACTCGAAGAGCTCGACAAGATCGCCAAGGTGCTGGCAGCACGCTTGCAGGCGCTGGGCGGCAAGGTGGAAGTAATTGAAGCCACCGAAGCGGATGCGGTGCGGCTGTCGGATACGCCCGAAAAACTCGGCAAGATGGTGAAAGCCACCTTCACGGGAACCGGCTCCAAGAAAATTCTGCTGATGGTACATATGGATACCGTCTACCCGCGCGGCATGGCCAGCGGGCAGCCGTTCAAGATAGAGGGCGACCGAGCCTATGGCCTGGGCATCTCCGACGCGCGCGGCGGCATCGCAACGATACTGCACACGCTGGCGATTCTGAAGGCGATGAACTATCGCGACTACGGTACGATCACGGTCTTTATCAATGCCGACGAGGAAATCGGCTCGCCGGGTTCACGCAATCATCACACGCGACTCGGCGCTCAGCATGATGCGGTGATGTCGTTCGAAGGCGGCGGCAATGAAAAAACCGACCGCGTGCGGCTCGCCACCAGCGGCCATGCGCTGGCGTTGCTCACCGTACGCGGTCGCGCCTCGCACGCGGGCAGCGCGCCGGAACGCGGCGTGAACGCACTCGATGAACTCGCGCACCAGATATTGCAAATGCGCAATCTTTCTGACCCGGCAACCGGTGTTAAGGTCAACTGGACACTGGCACGCGCAGGGCTGGTCTTCAATATGATCCCTCCCGGCGCGCAGGCCACTGGCGATGTGCGCGTCGCGCGTATCGCCGACTACGACGGCATCGAGCAAAAACTGCGAGAACGCATCCAGAACAAACTGCTACCCGAAGCCAGTGTGGAGCTCGTGTTCGAGCGCCGCTTCCCACCGCTGGAACCCAAACCCTCATCACGCGCTTTGAGCGCACACGCGCAAACCGTCTATGCTGAAATCGGCAGGAAACTCAACGTGCTGGAAGATTCCGCCGGCGGCTTCACCGACGCCGCAAATGCCTCACTCAAAACGCAGGCGCCGGTGATCGAAGGCTTTGGCCTGCATGGCTTTGGCGCGCACACCACCAACGCCGAATACATATTGATGAGTTCCATCGAACCACGGCTTTACCTCGCGACGCGCATGATTATGGATATTTCGTCGGGCAAGGCGCCGCTCAAGTAATCTGGAAGCGTAGATGAACAGCTATTTGAAAACATGCACTTGCATGCTTATGAGCGTATTCGCGCTGTGGCTCACCACAGCGTTTGCACCGCATGCGCTGGCTATGGACGCTGTGCTCAAGCTCGCACAAAATGAAAAACCGCGTCTGCTCGACACCTTGCAGGAACTCTCGTCCATTGAATCCGGCAGCAGCGACCTCGCAGGCCTCGAACAAATCGGTGACGTGCTCGCCAAACGCTTCACGCAGCTGGGCGCGAAGGTTGAGCTTATCGACGGCAACGCCGAAGCCACACGCGATAGTGGCACGCCTGAAAAAATCGGCAGGATGCTGCGCGCCACCTTCACCGGCACTGGCGCCAGGAAAATCCTGCTGCTCGCGCACATGGACACGGTCTACCGGCGCGGCATGCTGGCCGGCCAACCGTTCAGGATCGACGGCGACCGCGCCTACGGTCTCGGCATCTTCGACGACCGGCACGGCATAGCCGTCATTCTGCATGCGATCACCATGCTCAATGCGCTGAACTTTCGCGATTTTGGCACGCTGACCGTCCTTATCACAGCGGACGAGGAAATCGGCTCGCCGGCGTCGCGGCATCTGCTCACGCGCCTGGGTGCGGAGCACGATGCCACATTGTCTTTCGAGAGCGGCCCGCCGGGTGACAATCTGTGGCTCGCCACCAGCGGCAGCGCCAACGCCACCATACGCGTGCGTGGCCGCGCGTCGCATTCCGGCGGCGCGCCGCACCTGGGCATCAACGCGGTCGATGAACTCGCGCATCAGATTCTCCAGAACCGTGATTTGTCCGATCCGAAAATCGGCTTGCGCGCGAACTGGACGCTCGCCAGCGGCGGACTGGTACGCAACATGATTCCACCGGGTGCTCAAGCTACGCTCAACATCCGCGTTCTACGCACACAGGATCTCGACGGCATTGAAGCGACGTTGCGGGAACGCATCAAGAACAAGCTGCTGCCGCGAGCCGTGGTCGAACTCGATTTCGAGCGCAACCGCCCGCCGCTCGAAGCAAGAGCCGTATCGCGTGCACTCGCGCTGCACGGCCAGAAAATTTATGCCGAAATTGGCCGAAAACTCAATGTGCCCGACACGGCGTTCGGCGGCGGCACGGACGCCGCCTACGCCGGCCTGAAGACCGCCGCGCCGGTCGTCGAGGGTTTCGGCCTGGAGGGGGGCGGCGCACATACCACCAACGCCGAGTACATCCTGATTCCGTCCATCGAGCCGCGACTGTATCTTGCGGCGCGCATGATCATGGATATTTCCAGCGGCAAGGCGCCGCTCCAATAATCACCGGGGATGGTTATGAAAAACATAGAAAAAACATATCGTTACGTAGTGTACATAGCGGCGTTTATGTTTCTCGCCGCAACCGAATCGCGCGCCGCCGCAGTCGAACCGGTACTCGCACTCGCCAAGAAAGTGCAGCCCGCGCTGCTGCAAACGATGAAGGAGCTAGTGGAAATTGAATCTGGGAGCGCCGATTACGAAGGTCTCGAAAAAATCGCCGGTGTGATCACCGGGCGACTCAAACAACTGGGCGCCAAGGTTGAACTGCTTGACGCCGGCCCCGAAATCTACAAGATGTTCGACACGCCCGAGAAGATCGGCAAGATGGTGCGCGCGACATTCAGCGGAACGGGCACCAAAAAAATCCTGCTGCTGGCACACATGGATACTGTGTATCCGCGCGGCATGCTGGCCGGACAGCCGTTCAAGATTGAGGGCGACCGCGCTTTTGGCTTGGGCATCGCAGACAATAAGCACGGCATTGCCGTGATCCTGCACACGCTGGCGATGCTGCGCGCGCTGAATTTCCGTGACTACGGCACGCTCACCGTGTTGATCAATGCCGACGAGGAAATCAGCTCACCGGGATCGCGCCAACTCATAACGAAGCTCGGCGGCGAACATGACGCGGTGTTGTCGTTCGAAGGTGGCGGCGGGCCACAAGTCGATCAAATACGCCTCGCCACCAGTGGCATCGGCGCGGCGACGATTAATGTACGCGGGCGCGCTTCCCACGCGGGCGGCGCACCGCACCTCGGTGTCAATGCGCTCTACGAGATCGCGCATCAGGTGTTGCAGGCGCGCGACCTCTCCAACCCGAAAGTGGGCACGCACGTCAACTGGACGCTGGCGCGCGCCGGGATTGTGCGCAATATGATTCCGCCGGGTGCGCAAGCGCAAGCCGACATCCGCGTAGATATCGTGGCAGACCTCGACGGCATCGAGCAGAACCTGCGCGAGCGCATCAAGAACAAGCTGCTGCCCGAAACCGAAGTGACGCTTGAGTTTGAACGACGGCGCCCGCCGTTGCAGGCCACCGACGCCTCGCGCGCGCTCGGCGCGCACGCGGTGGGCATCTATGCCGAAATGGGACAGAAGCTCATGCTGCGCGATCGTCCCTCCGGCGGGGGCACCGATGCCGCCTTCGCAGCCTTAACCACCAAAGCGCCCGTGGTCGAGGGATTCGGTCTGCGCGGCTTTGGTTCACACTCGACCAACGCCGAATACATTCTGATTCCGTCCATCGAGCCGCGGCTGTATCTCGCCGCGCGCATGATCATGGATATTTCCAGCGGAAAAGCGCCGCTCAGATGATTTTCTTGCGGATATAAGTCACCACCACTTCGGCGGCGATCACCACGCCGAGTATCGCCAGCAGCACCATCGCCACGCGCGTCCACTGAAACAGGTTGAGGGCATTGTCCAGCGCCATGCCGACGCCGCCCGCGCCCACCAGACCCAGCACGATGGATTCGCGCACGTTGATATCCCAGCGAAACAGCACCAGCGACCAGAACGCCGGCACCACCTGCGGCCAGTAACCGAAGCTGATAACGCTGGCGCCCGGCGCACCTGCTGCGCGCAGCGCTTCTATCGGGCCGGGGCTGGTGTTTTCGAGCGCCTCGGAAAATAATCGTCCGACAAACCCGATCGAGTGAAACGCTATCGCCAGCGTGCCGGCGAGCGCGCCGGGCCCGAACACGGCGACAAAGAACAGTGCGAATACCAGCGTGTTGATCGAGCGCGTGGAGATCAGCACCAGCCGCGCCGCCCAATTGAGCCACGGCCACGGCGTGACGTTGCGCGCCGCGAGAAATCCGAACGGCAGCGCCATCATTACGCCGAGCACGGTGCCGACGGTGGCGATGTGCAGCGAATCGAGGAGTGCTGCGTGTATCTCCTGCGGATACGATGCTACATCTGGCGGCCACATGCGCTTCAATAAATCGGCGATCTGTTCCGGCGCGTCGAGAATGAAATCAGGGATGACTTCCACCGTGCGTATCGACATCACCACGGCGGCAACGATGGCGACGTAAACCCCGAAGCGCGCAAGGCGCTCACCCGCGGAATAGCGTTTCCATTCGCGATCTATCGCTGTCGAAACACTCACGCGCGAAACACCTTTTTCACCGCGTTGGTCAGCACTTCACCGACAATAATCATGCCGATGATGGAGAGAATGATCGCGCACACGAAGTCGTAATCAAAACGCTGAAACGCCGCGAACAGGGTGCCGCCGATGCCGCCCGCGCCGACGATGCCCACCATGGTGGAATTACGCAGATTGGAATCGAGTTCATACGAAGCAAAGCCGATGAAGCGCGAGAACACCTGCGGCACCACCCCAAACGCGATCACACTCATGAACGGCGCGCCGGTCGCGCGCACGGCTTCAACCTGTTTCAGCGAAATCTCCTCGATCGCCTCGGTAAACAGTTTGCCGAGAAAACCCAGCGATGCCACGGTCAGCGCAAGGATCCCCGCCAGCGCGCCAAAGCCCACCGCCTTCACAAACAAAATGGCGATGATCACCGGATGAAACGAACGGCACACCACCATCAACAGGCGCGCAGGCCAGGTCACCCACAGCGGCATCAGGTTGCGCGCGGCGAGCAGGCTCACCGGCAGCGAGATTATCAGCCCCAGCACCGAGGCGAGGATCGCGATTTCGAGGCTTTCCTTGAGGCCTTTGAGCAGCAGTTCCCAGCGCTCAAAGTCCGGCGGGAAAAGTTTGGTGAGGAATTTGTAGCCATACTCCAGCCCCGCGAGAAAACGCGCGGGTGTGAGTTCCAGATGCGAAAGTGCGTAAACAAAGTATAGCGAGAACGCGATCCACGCCAGCCGCGACGGCCAGTTCGCGGGCCGTAGCGCCACGCGGGCAGTCTGTGCGCTGTCAGCCGTCGCTGCCATCAAGCCAGCTTTCACCGCCGTAGATTTGCTTCAAAAACGTATCACTCAAGGCATCGGGCACGCCGTCGAACACCACCGCGCCGCCGCTCAAGCCCACGATGCGCGTGGCAAACCGCCGTGCCAGCGCCACGTTGTGTATGTTGACGATGGCCGGAATGCCGCGCTGGTTCGCCAGATCGCGCATCAAGGTCATGATTTCAACCGACGTCTTGGGGTCGAGCGACGAGGTCGGTTCGTCGGCGAGCATCAGTTTGGGACTTTGCATCAGCGCGCGCGCGATACCCACGCGCTGGCGCTGCC
Organism: Bordetella parapertussis; assembly: GCA_945861275.1. Classification (GTDB taxonomy): domain Bacteria; phylum Pseudomonadota; class Gammaproteobacteria; order Burkholderiales; family SG8-41; genus UBA5216. The sequence continues at coordinate 105,542 of CAMATZ010000010.1, read as the reverse complement.
CGCCTGAGAGCGCATCCGCGCGCGCGTGCACGTGTGCGGTCAGCCCGACCGTCTCCAGCAGCGCGTAGGCCTCGTTAAGGTCCGCTGCCGGAAAGCGCCGCAGCCACGCCTTGAAGGGCGCCACATAACCGAGTCTGCCGCACAGCACGTTTTCCATCACGCTCAGCCGTTCGACGAGGTTGTATTCCTGAAACACCATGCCGATCTGCCGCCGCGCTGCGCGCAGATCCGTGCGGTTGAGCGTCACAAGATTGCGCCCCTCAAAAATAATTTCGCCGCTGGTGGGCTCAACCAGCCGGTTGATGCAGCGGATCAGCGTGGATTTGCCGGTGCCCGAGGGGCCGATGATGGCGGTGATGCCGTTCGACTCGATGTCGAGCGTGATGCCATTGAGCACAGGTTTGCCGCGCACATAGGCTTTGACCAGACCGCGAATGGCGAGCGCGGCCTGGTGCGGGTTTTGCGTCAATGCATTTTGCCGATGACTGCCGCCGAAACGGGCGACGCTATTTCTTCTGCGCCTTGGCGGCAGCCGCTTCGAGTTCTTTTTTCTTCAGGTTTTCAAACGCGGCGCTGTTGAATTTTTCGCCGCTGCCTTCGGCGACTTTGCGCACGATCGCCCAGTCTTTTTGGTAGGTAATCGGGAAAAAGCGGTCGGCCCCGTCGAAGGCTTTTTGCATTTCCGCCGGGAATCGATAGTCGTAGAAGCATTTGACCATGGTGTCGCGCAGCTTCGGCTCGAGATCATGCGCGTAGGCAAACGACGAGGTCGGGAACATTTCACTGCGCCAGATGATGCGGAAATCGTCCTCCTTGATTTGACCGCGCGTGGCCATGCGCTTGAATACGTCGGACGCCACCGGCGCGGCATCGTAGTCGCCGGTGGTGACCCCCATGATGGAGTTGTCATGCTTGCCGGAGTAGAGCACCTTGTAATCCTGGTCGGGCACCAGACCCAGCGCGGGAAACAAGGCGCGAGGCGCGAGATTGCCGGAGTTGGATGAAGGTTGCACGTGCGCAACTTTCTTGCCCTTGAGATCAGCTATTTTTTGATACGGACTGTCTTTCTTGACGATCATGATCAGGTTGTAGCCCTGCAGCTCTTTCGCGCCGCCTTTCACCGCGAACGGCACCGCACCCGCCAGATTGACCGCGTAGTTGGTCGGCCCGGTGGAAAAACCGCCCACGTGCAGACGACCGGAACGCATGGCTTCGATTTCAGCTGCATTCGACTGCACCTGATAAAACACCACGCGTTTCGCCGTGCATTTACCGAGGTAATCGGTGAAGGGCTTGAAAATGTTTTCGTAAACCGCAGGGTCTTCAACCGGTGTGTAGGTAAACACCAGCGTGGAAGGATTTTTAAAGCGCGTGGCGTCCTTGGGCGGATCGGCGACCAGATCTTTGTTTTCGTCGCAGAACAGGGCATCGAGTTCGCCACGATTCTTGCAATCGCTCTGCGCGTAGACGGCTTGCGCGGCAAAACCGAACGTCAGCATGACGATGAAACGAGCGATAACACGCGTAACCGTGGGGCGTGCGTGTGGCAGCGTTAAAAAAAGGGTTGTTCGTGCGGTCATGAGATAAAGCCTCGCGAAAATAGTACACAAATTCTAACAAGTGCCTGAATGGGGATTGCGACAAGCACTCTACTTAGCACAGCTTGGGCGGTCAAGAACAACAAAGCTACCTTTGTTGGCGACCGCTCCAGTAGTTAGCGTGCGCACACTTTAATGCACTGTAAAACAAGATAGCCAGTGCAGGCATTTGTTTTTATTACATATTTCATACGGGCTGTAATAGCGCTTTAGGGGTGAAAAATATGTACCTTGCCCAGGCACGGCAGATTCGGTATCTTTGGCCCCCTGCTGACCGCTGGTCACGCACCCGCCACGCGATAGCGCCTAGCGGCCTTCCTCGGAAAGCCGCCTGACGATTGAACGTAGCGGCAGCTACGGCTTACTGGCCATGGGAAATGGCCAAGCGCCGGGCACGGCGACTGGTTTGGGCGCTGCGGGCGTTATAACTGTTGTAGCGGATATCGCTGCTGGTTGTTGCGCCGGGCGGCCGTGGGAAGCGGGTTTAGCTGTTTTTTTCTTTGCTGCTTTTCTTATAGCCGGCTTCTTAGCCGGCTTTTTTTTGCCTGCGGTTTTCCTGGCCGGTGTTTTTATGGTCTTCTTTGCCGACGCCTTACGGACGGCGGTTTTTCGAGCGGCCTTCGCCAGCGGTTTTTTCTGGCGCGCTGCGGTTTTGCCGGACGCTTTTTTGCGGGTGGTTTTTTTCTTGCCCGCCTTTTTCGCTGCTTTTGCCATACGATCCTCCGTCGTTTGCGTTGCGGTTTATCGGCGCCGCCGCACCCGTGAGCGCTAGTGCAAGGGTGCGCCGTTCTGGCTTGCGAGGTTTCGGTAGAGCATATCCGCGTCCAGATGCACGCCGCCTTCCCATATCACATCTTGCGATAGGGGATCGACCACCACTTTGAAAAAGGCGTTTTCATCGACCTGTGCGCCGTACGCCGTGGTCGCCATCAAGTCGCCCAGATAGACGCGGCCTTCGACACCATCATCAAATTTGAGCCATAGCATGTAGTCGCGTTCCGCGCGCAACTCGGTCACGGTGCGCTGCCCCGCCCGTCGGTTGCGGCTACGATAGCGCCAGTTCTTCAGACTATAGGCCACAATATTCAGCCCCATGTTGCGCAGCATGAGCGGTGCTCGGTAACAACACCCGCACCACGGCAGCGACGCTCCGCCGCACAAGGTGCGGCGCGTGTCGCCGCCGGTAGCCTGACGTATGGAAATTTAATCCCAGCTGAGTGCTCCACCCGTTTGATACTCAGTGACGCGGGTTTCGAAAAAGTTTTTCTCTTTTTTCAAATCGATCATCTCCGCCATCCACGGAAACGGGTTGCTGGCGCCCTCGAACATCGGGTCGAGACCGATTTGCTGCGCGCGGCGGTTAGCGATGAACCGCAGATACTCCTTGAACATCGCGGCATTCAGGCCGAGCACGCCGCGCGGCATGGTGTCTTCGGCATAGCGGTATTCAAGCTCCACGCCCTGTTTGAACAGTTCGCGGATTTCATCGCGGAATTCGGTGGTCCACAGATGCGGATTTTCCAGTTTGATGGTGTTGATGACGTCAATGCCGAAATTACAGTGCATCGATTCATCGCGCAGGATGTACTGATACTGCTCGGCGGCGCCGGTCATTTTATTCTGCCGGCCCAGAGCCAGAATCTGCGTAAAGCCGACGTAGAAGAACAGCCCTTCCATCAGGCACGCGAACACGATCAGGCTCCTGAGCAGCGCCTGATCTGCTTGCGGGGTGCCGGTTTTGAACAAGGGATTGGTCAGCGTATCGATGAACGGGATCAGGAATTCATCCTTGGCGCGGATCGACGCAATCTCGTGATAGGCGTTGAAGACCTCGCCCTCGTTCAGCCCCAGGCTCTCAACGATGTACTGATAGGCGTGCGTGTGTATCGCCTCTTCAAACGCCTGACGCAGCAGATACTGACGGCATTCCGGCGCCGTGATGTGGCGATAGGTACCGAGCACGATATTGTTCGCGGCCAGCGAATCCGCGGTGACAAAAAACCCCAGATTACGCATCACCAGACGGCGCTCGTCGTCGGTCAGTCCATTGGGGTTTTTCCACAGCTCGATATCACGACTCATCTGGATTTCCTGCGGCATCCAGTGATTGGCGCACGCCGAAAGATATTTGTCCCACGCCCATTTGTATTTGAACGGCACCAATTGGTTGACGTCGGTCTGGCCGTTGATGATGCGCTTGTCCGCGATATTGACACGGCGCAGCTGCGCCGCCTCTGTGAGCTTGGCCGCCGCAATGGGTTGAATAGGCAGCATCGGTTGGGTTTGCAACTGCGGACGCACGCCATCCGGCACCGCCGGTTGCAGGCCCGGCACCGGGCTTTGCGCAATGGCGTCTTCAAAGTGCAACATCATAAGTCTCCTTTATTCGCATTATGGGTGGATACCAGGTGCTTCAATAGCGCGCGGCAACTTTATGTGGTGTAGGTATCGCCGCTGGTTCATACGGCACGCCGTTACAACAATTCCCGAGCCATTTTCCCTTCCGCCTATGCCGACGCTCCCGCTATTGGCATGCTTCGCATTCCGGATCGTTTATGGCGCAAAACTTCGCATCCGTCGCTGGTGTCTCGGTCGCCCCGCCATCGGCGGTCACCGCGTTTAACTGCCCTGCGCGCCCGGTGGATTTTTCCGCCGAGGTGGCGCCCAGCGTACGCAGGTAGTAGGTGGTTTTCAAGCCGCGCAGCCACGCCAGCTTATACGTTTCGTCGAGCTTCTTGCCCGAAGCGCCCGCCATGTAGATATTCAGCGATTGCGACTGATCCACCCATTTTTGACGCCGCGCCGCGCACTCGACCAGCCACTTGGGTTCGATTTCGAACGCGGTGGCGTAAAGGCCGCGCACATCGGGTGGAATACGGTCGATCTTCGCCAGCGAGCCGTCGAAATACTTAAGATCGGCGATCATCACCTCATCCCACAGATTGAGCTTCTTGAGATCGCGCACCAGGAACTCGTTCACCACCGTGAATTCGCCCGACAGATTCGATTTCACGTAGAGATTCTGATACGTCGGTTCTATGCACTGCGACAAGCCGGTGATGTTGGCGATGGTGGCGGTGGGCGCGATGGCAATGCAATTGGAGTTACGCATGCCCACTTGCTTGATGCGCTTGCGCAATTGCTCCCAGTCGAGCGTGGCCGAGGTGTCGCATTCCACGTAGCCGCCGCGTTCATCGGCGAGCAGTTTCAAGGTGTCCTGCGGCAGTATGCCGCGCTCCCACAACGAGCCTTTGAAGGTGGAGTACGGGCCGCGCTCCTCGGCAAGATCGGCGGATGCCTGATAGGCGGTGTAGCACACCTGCTCCATCGAGCGGTCCGAAAATGCCACCGCCGCCTGCGACCCATACGGAATGCGCAGCAGGTGCAGGCAATCCTGAAAGCCCATGATGCCGAGCCCCACCGGACGGTGCTTGAAGTTGGAGTTGCGCGCCTTATTGACCGAGTAAAAATTCAGATCGATCACGTTATCCAGCATGCGCATGGCGATGCCCACGGTGCGCTTTAACTTCTCCATGTCGAGCCGGCCGCTTGCCAGATCCAGATGCGCGGGCATATTCACCGAACCCAGGTTACACACGGCAATTTCATCGGGGCCGGTGTTGAGCGTGATTTCGGTGCACAGATTGGAGCTGTGAATGACGCCGACGTGTTGTTGCGGCGAGCGCAGGTTGCACGGATCCTTGAAGGTGATCCACGGATGCCCGGTCTCGAACAGCATGGTGAGCATTTTGCGCCACAGTTGCGCCGCGGGCAGCTTCTTGTAGAGTTTCATTTCGCCGCGCGTGCAACGGGCCTCATACTCGATATAGGCCTGCTCAAAGGCCTTGCCGTATTTCTCATGCAAATCCGTCACATCCGATGGTGAAAACAGGGTCCACTCGCCGCCTTCCATCACCCGCTTCATGAACAGGTCGGGAATCCAGTTCGAGGTATTCATGTCATGCGTGCGGCGGCGGTCATCGCCGGTGTTTTTGCGCAATTCAAGAAATTCTTCGATGTCGAGGTGCCAGGTCTCAAGGTACGAACATACCGCACCCTTGCGTTTGCCGCCCTGATTGACGGCAACGGCGGTGTCGTTCACCACCTTCAGAAACGGCACCACGCCCTGCGATTTGCCGTTGGTGCCTTTGATGTACGCGCCCAGTGCGCGCACCGGCGTCCAGTCGTTGCCTATGCCGCCGGCGTACTTTTGCAGCATGGCGTTTTCCTTGATCGCCTCGTAGATGCCGTCGAGGTCGTCCGCCACGGTGGTGAGATAGCAACTCGCCAATTGCGAGCGCCGCGTGCCGGAGTTGAACAGCGTCGGCGTGGAGCTCATGAAATCAAACGACGACAGCACGTTGTAAAACTCGATGGCGCGCGCCTCGCGCCGGCCTTCGGGCTCGTTCAACGCGAGGCCCATCGCCACGCGCATGTAGAAAATTTGCGGCAGTTCGATACGCTGGCCCTGAATGTGCAGGAAATAACGATCGTACAAAATCTGCAGCCCGAGGTAGGTGAATTTCAGGTCGCGGCTGGCGTCCAGCGCCGCGCCCAGCGCTTTCAGGTCATAGGCGCCCAGACGCTCATCCAGCAGCTCCGCCGCGATGCCTTTTTTGATGAACGCCGGCAGATAGTCGGCATACAGCGTTTTCATGTCGGACTGCGTGGCTTCCACACCCAGCGTTTCCATGCGCAGCGTGTGCAGCAACAGACGCGCGCTGACATAGGTGTAGCTCGGATCCTGTTCGATCAAAGCGCGTGCCGCCAGTATCAGCGAGCGGCGCACTTCTTCCATCGGCACGCCATCGTACAAATCGCGCTGCATGCCTTCCATGACGGCGGACGCACTGACTTCTCGGCCGAGGCCTTCGCACGCGCTGGAGACCAGCGCGCCGATGCGCGCGACATCGAGCGGGCGCGAAACGCCGTTTTCGGTCACGTTAATGCCCGGCTTAACCTCGGCACCGGGCATGGCGGCGGTCGCGGCCTGCTGCGCCTCGCGCTGCCGTGCACGCTCCTTGGCGCGCTCTTCGCGATACAGCACATACGAACGCGCCGTGTGATGCTCGCCGCCGCGCATCAGCGCGAGTTCGACTTGATCCTGGATGTCTTCGATATGCAGCGTGCCGCCCGATGGCTGACGGCGCATCAGGGCATTGACCACGTTTTCGGTGAGCTGCGCCACCTGCTCGCGCACGCGCGCCGAGGCGGCACCGTGGCCACCGTTAACCGCTATGAACGCTTTGGTCATGGCAATGGCGATCTTGGGCGGTTCAAAGCCGACCACCGAGCCATTGCGCCGGATCACCTTGTATTGCGCATAGGCCGCCTCTCGTTCAGACGTAACCTCCGTGGCGGAAAAAGTCGAAACGGGAACAGGCTGTATGGTTTCGCTTGCCAGATTCACGGATAGCATGGGTGACCTCTTGATAGTTATAGGTTTTTTTAGTAAAAACGCGTTCGATTGCACGCACCTTCATACACCCGCATGCTTTCGAAACACACCGCCCTCCCGGATTGTCACCACGTTGCGGCATTCACGATCTGTGCTCGCAATGACCACCCGCCCTTTGACCACTACTCCGCTACACCAGACCACTATATGTTGTGGTTAAAACCGGATACACAACGAATTCTAGTGTCGAGGTTTTGAGAACGCAACTGGTTTTTACACTTTTCTGAAAAGCTCTTGAAAAACAGCAAGAACCAGCGCTAAGCATCGGATTCATTGCGTAAAAATTGTGCAACAAGCTGGCGCCGAAAACGCTCCAAAACGGTGCGCCGCCTACTTTTCACGAAAAAACCAAATAAAATCAAGCCTATAGGCGCATCGCACAACGGCAGGCTGCCGGCTATTATCGTTAACCTATTGATTTCATGTTTTAATTTATCCTTGACCAGTCAAAAGACGGTCCTGGATCGGTTTTGCGCCCTGCTGCAATTTCGGCGTGACCCGCAACACCGGTAATCGGGTAGTGCGCCCGCAAGGCGGCGATGAGCTCGCGCAAGCGCTCATATTGCGCGTCCTCAAACGAAATATCGTCGGCGCCCTCAAGCTCTATGCCCAGCGAAAAATCATTGCAGCGCTCGCGCCCGCGCCAGCGCGAGATGCCGGCGTGCCAGGCGCGCATCGCGCACGGCACAAACTGAATCAACTCACCATCGCGCCGTATCAAAAAATGCGCCGACACCCGCAGGTGCGCGACGGCCGCGTAGTAAGGATGCGCATCGCCCTGCAGGCGATTCAGAAATAGATCGATGATGCCCGGCCCGCCGAACTCGCGCGGCGGCAGGCTGATGTTATGCACCACGATCAACTCGATCAGCACGCCGGCGGGCCGCGCATCGCAATTGGGCGAGGCCACGTAGCGCACGCCTTCGATGAGACCCTCGCTGGTCAATCGCACCATGATTTGCGCGCGTTACCGCTTCGCGTCGAGTTCGTCTTTGATGCCCAGACGCTCCATGCGATAGCGCAAAGCGCGAAAACTCACGCCGAGTACCTTGGCCGCCGCAGTACGGTTGTAGTGCGTCTTTTCGAGCGCATCCAGTATGGCCTTGCGTTCGATCTTTTCCAGACGTTCTGGCAGTGGCAGCCCGGATACGTCGAGCAACGCCTCCCGCTTTGGCGAAAGCCTTAATTCCTCCAGCTGAATCTCGTCGCCTCTGGTGAGTGCCAGCGCGCGCTCTAAAATGTTCTCTAATTCGCGCACGTTCCCTGGAAAATCGTAGGCTGCCAGCGCCGAGAGTGCCGCGGGCGAAAGTCGCGGCGCAGGCACGCCCAGCGGCTCCACCTGCCGCTTCAGTATTGCGCCAGCCAACAATGAAATATCTTCACGCATCTCGCGCAGTGCAGGCATGCGCAATTCTATGACGTTGAGACGGTAGAACAGATCCTGCCGGAACAAGCCGTTTTCCACCTCGTCAGACAAATTGCGGTGGGTGGCGCTGATCAGGCGTACGTCAACGTTTTCTTCCGCGGTGGAACCGACTTTGCGCACTTTTTTCTCCTGGATCGCGCGCAGCAGCTTCACCTGCATCGGCAGCGGCAAATCAGCCACCTCATCCAGGAACAGGGTGCCACTGCGCGCCGCCTGAAAAAATCCATCGCGGTCGGCGTCAGCACCAGTGAACGCCCCTTTCTTGTAGCCAAAAAACTCCGATTCCATCAGATTTTCCGGAATCGCGCCGCAATTCACCGGCACAAACGGCGCCGCCTGGCGCGAACCCTTATCATGTATCAGGCGCGCGGCCAGTTCCTTGCCGCTGCCCGATTCGCCCGAAACATGGATCGGCGCCTGGCTGCGCGCGAGCTTGTCGATCAGGATCCGCACCTGCTGCATCAAGGGTGAATTTCCCACCAGTAGCGGGCCTTCGTTCACCACCGCGCCCTGCGGCTGGCGCGGCAGCGGCGGCAGATTCAGCGCCGACTGTATCAACGCGCGCAACTGCTCCAGCGATACCGGTTTGGCAAGGTAATCAAAAGCGCCCGCCTTTAACGCCGCCACGGCATTTTCCGTGCTGCCGTGCGCTGTGATCACCGCCACCGGCGTGTGCGGATGATTCTGCGCGACATACTCGAGCACCGTCAAGCCATCGCCATCGGGCAGGCGCATGTCGGTCAGGCACAGGTCATAGTGGTTGGCCGCGAGCAGCGCCAGCGCTTCTTCACGCGTGGCCGCGCCATGTGACTCGACCCCCATACGTGTCAGCGTCATGCCGAGCAGTTCACGGATATCCGCCTCATCGTCCACCACCAGCACATGACTTTTTGCGTTCATTCACCCGCCCAGCACGTTAATGTGAATTGCGCGCCTGCGCTACGCGCCACATAGTCCAGTGTGGCGCCATTCGCCGCGCACATTTCCCGCGCTATATATAAACCAAGACCTGTCCCGCCCGCCGCATGGCTGACAAAGGGCTCGAACAACCCGCTGCGCACCGGCGGCGGCACGCCGGCGCCATCATCGATGACATCCAATTTTACAACACGGCCGCCGCGCACGCGGTGGGCGTCGATCCGCACGCTGCCTGGCTGGCCGCGGCAATGGCGCAGGGCGTTACGGCACAGGTTCCACAGGATCTGGTTCAGATGCATTCTGTCGAACTGCACCTTCAGGCCGCTGTCGGTGCGCACCGAAAATATTGCAGGATCAGCATGCTCGGTTTCGGCGATCTGCACGACGAACTGACGCACGAATTCGTCCACGCCAAAGGTCTCCAGCAACGCCGTTTGGCCGCGATTCAGGCCCAACACATCATTCACCATGCGGTTCAGGCGCTGTGTGTTGTCATGAATAATGCCCAACAGCCGCCGCATGCCGGGTGCGCTTTCCGGTTCCTCCAGCAGCAACTGCGCGGCGTGGCTGATCGACCCCAGCGGATTGCGGATTTCATGCGCAATGTTGGTGGTCAGGCGTCCAATTGCCGCCAGCTTCATTTGCTGCGCCTGTTCGCGCGCGCGCGTAAGATCCTCGAGAAAGATCACCGTACCCGCTTCCGGGTGCGCGCCCACCGGCACAAAGCGCAGCCCTTGACTTTCATCCATCGACGCTGCATAACCTTGTGACACGCCCGCAGTGCCCGCGCGCCAGCGTGCGAGATGCAGCGCCAGCCCCGGCGCATAGTCCGCGAGCTTCACATTTTTCCGCCCGCCGAATTCGCCGAGGAACGCCGCCGCCTGCGTATTCACCTGACGCACCACACCCTCGCCGTCGACCACCACCACGCCGTCGGGCATGTCCTGTATCACCAGGCGGTTCACTTCGGACAGATTCGCCACGTCAATCTCGCGTTGCGCGCTGATTTCCTTATTCAGTTGCGTCAAACGCGCCAGGGTGTGGCCCACCAGCGCAGTGGCAAAGTACCCCATCGAAAGAAATCCCACCTGAATAAACTGCGCCGCGCTCTCCTGAAAAACCAGCACCTCATAGGCGTGTTCGAGCAGCACGGCAATACTCGCCAGCGCGGCATAAAACAGCGTCAGCCGCCCGCGGCTGATCAGCCCCGCACCCGCCAACGTGGCGAGCAACAGCAGTCCTATACCGCTGGTCACACCACGGCTGGCGTAGATGAGCACGGTGAGAAAACCGATATCCGCCGCCACCTGAATGGCAATTTGCGTATTAAACCGCCAGCGCGTGCTGATGCCCGCCACGCAAACAATGCCAAACAGCAAATAGGCGATGGTTACCCGTATGAACAAGGCGCGATCGTAAGCACCCAACTGCGATGAACTCTCGCTAAAAATCACACCGCCGAGCAGCACCAGCGCAATAATTATGCGGTAGCCATTGAAAAAATGCAGCGAACGCCAGTGCGATTCGGAGTATCCATCATCCACCGTGCCGCCTGGCGCGACGGGCGCCTGGCGCGATGGATTCTGCGCAAGCGCATTCATCCGCGTTCAGCTTCCAGGGTCATGACTGCGTTGATGATCCGCGCAGCAATAAAATTGTCCGCGCACCATAAGGCTTTCGCCGCGCGGCACATGAATGCCGCATTGGGCGCAACGCACCATGTCCTGGTCTGGGGCGGACTTGTCTTTGCGTGCAGCAAGGTTCCTGCGGCGCAGACTCGAACGGATGATCCAGTAAACGATCAAAACACCCGCTAGTAACAATAGATATTTGCCCATGACGGCAGCGCCCTGCGAAAGAGACCGGGTAAGTCTGCCGTATTCCTTGGCAGCCGTCGAGTTTGGCGCGCCGTGCGGCGTACGCTGGCCGCGCCGCAGGCCGCTGCCCGCCATGGTGGTACGCCCTTGGCGGGAATTTTGCGCTTTTTTCGCGATGGGACGGAAAACGCTATCGCTGCGGCACCGTAAACTGCGCAACGCCACATCCAGCGGGGCCAACAAAAGATTGGTCGGGGTGAGAGGGTTCGAACCTCCGACTCCTGCGTCCCGAACGCAGTACTCTACCAGGCTGAGCTACACCCCGATTTGAAACTCTGGAACGACGAATAACGCATCAAGTGAACAGCCAATCGCGGCCTGTCCAATCCACGGGAATCCACAGAAAAAAACACGCGGCAGCGCCGCGCTTATGTGGATACCGCTATTGACTGCTGATCAGCGACTTCGTCGATACGCGCCAAACCACATTCTCAGTAAGTTCGCGTTACCGCAAAGTCGGTTAATTGTAGCAGAAATTCGCGCTGTTGGCTGTGGGCAAGCCCCTGCAGCGCGCTGCTGGCGAGGCACGCTTCCGCACGCGCGCACGCGCGGGCATAGTCCAGCGCGCCGGTTTCCCGTATCGCCTCCAACACCGCCGGCAGCTCTTGCAGACCACCGGCTTCGATAGCGCGGCGCACTGCGACCACTTGCGCCGCGGAACCGCGGCGCATCGCATGAATCAGCGGCAAGGTGGGCTTGCCTTCGGCCAGGTCATCGCCTACGTTCTTACCAATAAGCGCATGGTCGCCGCTGTAATCGAGCACGTCGTCAATCAACTGAAACGCCGTGCCCAAGTGCGCGCCATAACGTGCCATGGCGCCTTCTGCCGCTTTGTCCGCCCCGCCCAGCAAGGCGCCGATGCGCGTTGCCGCCTCAAAAAGTTTCGCCGTCTTACAACGGATAACCTGCAGATAACCGGCCTCGTCGATGTCGGGATTGCGGCAACTCATCAGCTGCAAAACCTCGCCCTCGGCGATAATGTTGGTGGCCTCCGCCAATACTTCGAGAACGCGCGTATTTCCCACCTCAACCATCATCTGAAAGGCGCGGGAGTAGACAAAATCGCCGACCAGCACGCTGGCGGCATTGCCGAACAATGCATTCGCTGTGGGACGGCCGCGGCGCAAGCCGGATTCGTCCACCACGTCGTCGTGCAACAAGGTTGCGGTATGAATAAACTCAATAACCGCGGCGAGTTGATGGTGCAGCGTGCCTTGATAGCCGTGAGCGCCGGCTGACAGCACCACCAGCGCGGGCCGCAGTCGCTTGCCGCCACCGCCGATGATGTACTCCGCCACCTGCCCGATCAAAGCAACGCTGGAATTCAGGCGGGAACGGATAACGCGATCTATCGCCTGCATATCCGCAGCAATAAATTCGCGGATGGCTTCTATGGACACTATTGGAGACCGCGAAAAATTCTGATGATACCGTATCCGCACTGCAGATTGTCGGGCGAGCTGCATCGTTTGCTGCAGCCGGTATCCAAAACCTTATGGCAATACAAATACTTGCGCACATGGCCCCCAAATTCTTTGTCTTTGACATCGAACGTGTTTTTTCGTAAACTACCCGGCTTTCCAAGTTGCTGGTGCAGTGCGGTAGGTGGGCGTGCAGGGGGTTGTAAAAGTGCGCTCAGTCCGCGCGCGCAACGAGGCCAAATTGAGGTTTATCATGTACGCAGTCGTAAAAACAGGCGGCAAGCAGTATCGCGTTAGTGGCGGGCAAAAAGTCAAAGTAGAACAACTACTTGCAGACGTAGGCGCCGAGATTACGCTTGACCAGGTGCTGGCCATTGGCGAGGGCGAAGCGGTAAAACTGGGCCAGCCGCTGGTGGCGGGCGCCACGGTTACCGCCAAGGTACTGGCGCATGGCCGCGGCGACAAAGTGCATATTTTTAAACTGCGCCGCCGCAAGCACTATCGCAAGCAGCAAGGTCACCGTCAGAATTTCACCGAGCTCGAAATTGTCGGCATTAACGGATAATCGGCAGGAACGAATATGGCACACAAAAAAGCAGGCGGCAGTTCACGTAACGGGCGCGATTCAGAGTCCAAGCGCTTGGGCGTCAAGGCGTTCGGCGGCGAACTGATACCCGCAGGCAGCATCATCGTGCGCCAGCGTGGCACGCGCATGCACGCCGGTGACAACGTCGGCATGGGCCGCGATCACACACTGTTCGCGAAAGTCACCGGTCGTGTTGATTTCGCAAAAAAAGGGCCGCAAAACCACATGTTTGTCAGCGTGCTCGCGGCCTGATCAAACCCAAGCGCCGGCAACAAGCCCTGTCGCCGACAGGGCTTTTTTTTACTGCACGGAAAATGCGGCTGCGGTAAGCTGATACTGCCATCATGAAATTCATCGACGAATCCGTCATAGAAGTGCACGCCGGCAAAGGTGGCGATGGCGTAGCCAGCTTTCGGCGCGAAAAATTCATGCCTTTTGGCGGCCCCGATGGCGGCGATGGCGGACGCGGCGGCAGCATCTACGCCATTGCCGACGGCAACATCAACACCTTGATCGACTACCGTTACGCGCGCATCCACCGCGCAAAAAACGGCACCAAAGGCCGTGGCGCGGATTGTTACGGGCGCGGCGCTGACGACATCGTTCTTCGCATGCCAGTGGGCACGATCATTACCGACGCCGAAACCGGCGAACAACTGGCCGACCTCAATCGCCATCAGCAACGCGCGCTGATCGCGCACGGCGGCAAAGGCGGCATCGGCAATCTGCATTTCAAATCCAGCACTAACCGCACACCGCGCCAGTTCACGCGCGGCGATCCGGGCGAAACCCGCACGCTGCGGCTTGAACTCAAGGTGCTGGCGGATGTGGGCCTGCTCGGCATGCCCAACGCCGGTAAATCGACTTTGATACGCGCGGTGTCAGCCGCCAAGCCGAAGGTTGCCGACTATCCGTTCACCACGCTGCATCCCAATCTGGGCGTGGTACGCGCCAACATGAACCGCAGTTTTGTCATTGCCGATATTCCCGGATTGATCGAGGGTGCAGCCGAAGGCGCTGGCCTTGGCCACCAATTCCTGCGCCACCTTGCGCGCACGCGGCTACTGCTGCACCTGATCGACATTGCACCCCCCGGCGAAGACGCCGATCCGGTGAAAGACGCCCGTGCCATCGTCGCGGAATTACGCAAGTATGACGAAGCGCTCTACAAAAAACCACGCTGGCTGATCCTCAACAAGGCCGATTTACTGGATGACGCTGCGCGCGACAAGCTCACCAAAAGCATCGTGCGGCGCCTGCGCTGGAAGGGCAGTGTATTTGTTATTTCGGCGATTTCCGGTGCCGGCTGCGCTGAATTGGTGCAGGCGATTATGGGATATCTCGACAGCCTGCCGCGCACGGCTGAATCCGCCCTCGCCGCTGAAGAAGCGCTGACTGACACGGCCTGAATCGCCATGACCTCGCCGCTAAAACACGCCCGGCGTTTTGTGGTCAAGGTCGGTTCAAGCCTGGTCACCAATCAGGGCCAGGGTCTCGATCACGCCGCGCTCGCGCGCTGGGCGGCGCAGATCGCGCAACTGCGAAAAATGAATCGTGAAGTGGTGCTGGTTTCCAGCGGCGCCATCGCCGAAGGCATGCAGCGCCTGGGCTGGAGCAAACGCCCGCACGCAGTCAATGAACTGCAAGCCGCCGCCGCCGTTGGGCAAATGGGTCTGGCGCAGGCATACGAGTCTTGCTTCCGGCAGCATGGACTGCTGACCTCGCAGATTTTGCTCACGCATGACGATCTTTCCGACCGTAAACGTTATCTGAATGCGCGCTCGGCATTGCGCACCCTGCTCGCGCTGGGGGTAATTCCGGTGATCAACGAAAATGACACCGTCGCCACCGATGAAATCCGGGTCGGCGACAACGACACCCTGGGGGCGCTGGTCACCAATCTGGTCGAAGCGGATGTGATGGTGATCCTCACCGATCAGGCCGGGCTATTCAGCGCCGATCCGCGCCAGAATCCCGAGGCCACTCTGATTACCGAGGCTGACGCCAGCGACCCGGCGCTGGAAAAAATGGCTGGCGGCGCGGGCAGTGCCATCGGTTTGGGCGGCATGCTGACCAAAATTACCGCCGCGCAGCGCGCAGCGCGCGGTGGCGCGCATACGCTGATCGCATCCGGGCGTGAACCCGATGTGCTGGTACGGCTGGCCCAAGGTGAACGCATCGGCTCGTTGTTGCTGGCGAAATCGGCCACGCTCGCCGCGCGCAAGCAGTGGCTGGCTGACCATTTGCAATTGCGTGGCCGGCTGATGCTGGATGCCGGCGCGGTCAAGGCTTTACGGTCCGGCGGCAGGAGCCTGTTGCCCATCGGAGTCTACGACCTGTCCGGCGAATTCGAGCGCGGCGAGGTGGTGAGCTGTCACGATGAATCCAACCGCGAAATTGCGCGCGGGCTGATCAATTACAGTGCCTCGGAAACGCGGCGCATCCTGCGCACACCGTCGAGTGAAATCGAGGCTAAACTCGGTTACGTCGGTGAAGCCGAACTCATACACCGCGACGATCTGGTGCTGCTGTAATCCGCGAGCCGCCAGCCCTCATTCCGAAGTTATTCCCGGATGTTTGGGGCCGCTCTTCAGCGTTGCAATGATCTGCTTCACAGACGCCGTGTCCTTGCGGCTGGCTGTAGTGCAGAAGTAATCCCGAAACAACACGTAGTGATGCCCGTTTACGACGCGCGGCTCGATCGCACGCCAGCCGGCATTGCGTGCACGCGACCATTGCGCATTGGGGTGGCCAAACGCATAAACACGCAGTTGCCGTGAATCGCAGCGTAAACCCTCAAACGACACGTTGGTGGCGCCGCCGCTGGTTTTGATCACCACGGTGTAACGAACAACACCGTCGTCGCCCACCGAAAGTGAGGCGGTATCAATAAAGAAACTGTTAGCGGTATTTGCACCGATATCAAACTTGAGCCAATTCTCGGGCTTGGGATATGGCGGCAACTTCATTTGCAGCTCTTCCCATGGTTTTTTTTCCTGCTCGAGGTCGTAGTCCCAATCCTTCCATTGGGCCGAGGCGGACAGCGCCATCAGCAACCCGCAAACCCATGCCAGCCATCGAAACACCGTCCCTCGAGGCATATAATTTCTCATAAAAACAATGGCTTACGATAAATCTCGCAGCAGCGTTGCATGTACCGGCGCCGCCAGCGGATCGACCGACGCGCGATAGTTCGGATGATCCACGCCCAGCGCCAGGGACGCGCCGCTATGCAAAGCCTGCTTCATCGGCTTGTCAAGTTCAAAGCGCAGGAAGTGTACCGCGGAAGTTTTTTCATCGGTCGAGCGATCCAGATCTTCATCGGCAATCGCAAACACCGGCGCACAGCCGGCAACGCGCACCCACACCCGATCCTCGATACCGATAAGCCTGGCCAACATACGGCTGCGCTCCTCGACTTCCGGGTATTCGATCATCATCGTCGCCTTCCAGTTGCTGCCGTCGGGAATCATCGGATTGTAGACTTCAAGTTCATCCTGGATGCCTGCTTCCTCGAAGATTTTTTCCACGCGCAACATTTCCTGAATCTGGTAGCGCATGGTGAGCTCGTCTTCGAAAATCAGCGTGACGTTTGCACCCAGTGCAACGGTTCGTGCCTGTTTATGCCGGATAACTTGAGCCCGAAACGCGACGCGCGCTTTGGCGTACGCTTCAAGGGTCAGCAGGCTGTCGTGGGTGATTTTTGGCATGTTCCTATAACCCGTAGGCCATGCGTAACAGCGTCACAGGGTGCTGCTTTTCAGCGCTATTTGCACCTATCCCCTGCTGAATGTGGCGTCCAGCAATCGCACAATCGGAGCTGATGTAATCCGGCTGCGCTTCAGCCATGAGTCTGAACACCGGACGGCCGATTTTCATGGAGTTTTCATAGTATTCGCTTTTCACCCCCCAGGTGCCATCGTGGCCCGCGCAGCGTTCCACCGTCGTCACTTGGGTCCCTGGAATCTTCTCCAGCATCTCGCGCGTTTTTTGCCCCATGTTCTGCACGCGCAAATGACACGGCATGTGGTACGACACCTTGCCCAGCGGTTTCTTGAAATCGGTTTTCAGCAACCCGTCTTTCTGCCGCAGCACGAAATACTCGAAGGGGTCATGCATCGCCTCGGCCACCGCTTTCACGTCGGCGTCGCCGGGGAACATTAACGGCAGTTCCTGCTTGAACATCAAGGCGCAGGACGGCACTGCAGCGAGGATCGCATAACCTTCGCGCGCGAGTTTCGCCAGCACCGGAATGTTGATCGCCTTGTTGCGTGCGACCGCCTCAAGATCGCCCAGTTCCAGCTTCGGCATGCCGCAGCAGACTTCCTTGTCCACCAGTATCGCGGGGATTTCGTTGTGCGCCAGAATTTTCAGTAAATCGTGACCGATGCCCGGCTCGTTATAATTGACGTAACAGGTAGCATAGAGGGCAACTTTTCCCAGCGACTGTTTTCCATCCACTGCCGTAAACGTTGCGTCGGCACGCGCCGTGGCGCGGAACCTTGCGCTGTCGTATTCGGGTAGCACGCGATCTTTGTGCACACCCAGCACGCTGTCCAGGAGACTGCGCGCCGCGCTGTTCTTGTTGGCCGCGTTGACCACCTGCACCACCACCGGAATCGATGCGAGCTTGCCCAGCGCATCGGTACTCGACAGCAGTTTGTCGCGAAAACCCACCTCGCCTTTGCGAAACTTGATCGCCTTCGCACGCAGCATCAGATGCGGAAAATCGACGTTCCACTCATGCGGCGGCACGTACGGACATTTGGTCATGTAGCACATGTCGCAGAGGTAGCATTGATCGACAACTTTGCCGAAATCCGCTTTCGCCACGCCATCGACTTCCAATGTCGCGCTCGCGTCGATCAGATCGAACAAGGTGGGAAACGCCGTGCACAAACTCACGCAGCGGCGGCAGGTGTGGCAAATATCGAACACCCGCTCAAGCTCCTGGTTGAGCGACGCTTCCTCGTAAAACGCCTGCGACTTCCAGTCAAGCGGATGACGGGTGGGCTTTTCCAGGCTGCCTTCTTTAATCTTGACGGTCATTCTTGCATCAGGCGTGGGCGGTTAGGGGTTAGGCGCTGGTGGGCGAAAAAAAGAGTGAAGGGAAGGCGACAGCCTCACACCCTCACTCCCTGCACCTAACACCTGACGCTTAATCAGTCAGTACGTCCAAAGCTTTCTGGAAACGATTGGCGTGCGAGCGCTCGGCTTTGGCCAGAGTCTCGAACCAGTCGGCGATTTCACCAAAGCCTTCGTCACGCGCGGTTTTCGCCATGCCCGGATACATATCGGTGTACTCATGCGTCTCACCGGCAACGGCGGCTTTCAGATTGTTGCGCGAACTGCCGATGGGCAGATCGGTCGCCGGATCACCAATCGCTTCCATGTGCTCCAGATGACCGTGCGCGTGGCCCGTTTCGCCCTCGGCTGTGGAACGGAACAGCGCGGCGACATCGTTCTGGCCTTCCACGTCGGCTTTCGCTGCGAAGTAGAGGTAACGGCGGTTGGCTTGCGATTCGCCGGCGAAGGCGGCTTTTAGATTGCCGTGGGTTTTGGAGCCTTTGAGTTGCATAACAATCTCCTTTAAAAACGATTTTCAAAAAATTCTTCGGTCGCAAAACCGAATGAATGTGAAATAGTTGGGCGCAAAAAATTACAAGGCAGCACCTACACCAAAACATGAGTCGAATGTAAAAGGCTGAGGGTTATTTGTCAAACCGGAAAGGTTATCGCGCTTCACCGCGATAACTGCGCTTCGATTTCCGCAAACGTGCCGGCTACACCGCCGGTTTGTATCGTCATTCCCAGTTGCCGCACAATTTGTGTGGTGGAAAAAATGCCCCGCAACCGCAGGTCGCCGCGTTCGCCGCGGTCTACAACCAGGGTGTGCTGGCGTCCGACCTGCTTGAGTGTGGCGACAATATGCCCGACTTTGGCAGCGCTCACCTGCGCCATGTCCAGCACCTGCAGGTTTGCGCGTGCTGTCATGATGTTTCGAACCAGCACTTCATCACGATGTAGGCCCTGCTGCACCGCGATTTGCACCGGTTTCTCGCCCATTACATCGTTGGCAGTAATCACCCCCTGCACCTTGCGATCCTGGTCCACCACCACCAGCAGACGCACGCCACGCTGAATCATGCGCCGGTGCGCTTCATCAACGGTATCGCCCGCCAGAACGATGACCGCCGTAACCCGCGTCAGGTCGGTCATGACGTCCACAGCCGGGCTGTCCAACACCACGCGGTCAAGCGCGGACTGCGTGGGCTGCGCGTAGCCCATGCCCGGCGCTAACAGCGCGAACGGCAACGGCGCGTAATTTCTGAGCATACATTCCTCCCGCATGAATCGATTGATAAGTTTAGATTAATTCCGCAGCCTGCGTACCGTAAAAGCGGCCAGCAGAGTACGCGCAGCGAGCAAAGTCAGGACGCGTGGCACTGTCCCATTGCAAGGGTGTCAGCCGCGCTTCCCCAGTGCCTCGTGAGGTCCGCTTTCGGCGCCGGCGTTGTGCGCGCGGCGATGTGACAGTGCGTTTGAACGGCATTCCAAGAAACGCACCAGCTCCGCCAGCGCCTTATGATAAACGTCACGCTTGAACTCGACCACGGCTTCGGTCGGCACCCAGTATTCGTTCCAGCGCCAGGCATCGAACTCGGGCTTTTCCGTGGCGCGTAAACACACGTCGTTATCGCGGCCCACCAGCCGCAGCAAAAACCAGATTTGTTTTTGCCCGCGATAATTGCCGCGCCACTCGCGGCGTATCCAGCGGTCAGGCACTTCATAGCGCAACCATTCGCGCGTGCGGCCAAGAATTTTGACATGTTGCTCACGCAGCCCGACTTCTTCGTGCAGTTCACGATACATGGCAGCCTCCGGCGATTCACCCGGATTGATGCCGCCCTGCGGAAACTGCCAGGAGTGCTCGCGCACCCGTTTACCCCAAAAAACCTCGTTCTTCGAGTTGCAAAGAATGATGCCTACATTGGGGCGGTACCCATCGCGGTCTATCACGATCACGACCCCACATTGTCTTCAGTTGCGTTGATTCTTCCACAAATCGCAGGCAATGGAAAGCGCGAGCAAAGGCTTATATCAGCAGGTGTTTTTCGTCATGCCGGTTCATCTTGCGCAAGCCCTCGACAAAGCGCAGGAATCCCAGCCCGTAAGCCGGTTCCAGTGCCATCGCACGCTGTTCAAGCGCCGTCCACTCCTGATTACCGGGCGTGCTGCGAAAACCGAACACAATCACATTGCCGGGCTTTTCGGCTGGCAAACACAGCGTGCCTTCCGGAAACGCCTGCTCGATGCGTTTCAAAGTCTCATTAAACGCGCGATCGCCTCCCCACAAATTGACCACCAGCATGCCGCGTTTATTCAGGCGCTCGCGACAATCCTGGTAAAACGCAACGCTCGCCAAAGCCGCGACCAGCGACGCGCCGTCGTAACCATCGACCATGACCAGATCGGCGCACACCTCGCGCCGCGCGACAAACTCCGCGCCGTCGCCGAGTAGTACCTCAAAGCGCTGGTCATTCGGCGGCACGTCAAAATAGCGCCGCGCCACGGTTAACACGCGCTCGCTTACCTCAATCACCCGCACCCGGCTCCACGGCATGCGGTGATACACGAACTTCGCCACCGACCCACCGCCAAGGCCAATCATCAGCACCGCTTGCGGCTTGTCGTTAAACAGCAGGAAGCCCATCATGCTGCGCGTGTAGGATAGTTCCAGTTCATTAGGCGCGGCGATGCGCATGGCGCTTTGCACCGTGTCGCTGCCGATATGCAGCGCGCGCACGCCGAATTTCTCGCTGATGTACACCGTCTCGGCGTCTTCCGCCGGTTTTCTGATGCGCCAGCTACCCAGCATATCCATGATTGTATGAATGTCCCGAAAAATTTACCGTGTCCGGTAGAATACGTTTTTTTTCGACTTTTCGACACTTTGCAGCCATGCGCGTCTCACAATTTTTTATATCAACGCTGAAAGAAGCGCCGTCCGAGGCCGAAATCATCAGCCACCAGCTGATGTTGCGCGCGGGCCTGATCAAACGGCTCACCAGCGGCGTATACACCTGGATGCCGCTGGGCCTGCGTGTGTTGCGCAAAGTCGAAACCATCATCCGCGAAGAAATGAACCGCAGCGGTGCGATTGAACTGTCGATGCCCGCCGTGCAGCCCGCCGAACTGTGGATCGAATCGCAGCGCTGGGAGCAATACGGCCCGGAACTCTTGCGCCTCAAAGACCGGCACGGCCGCGATTTCTGTATCGGCCCCACGCACGAGGAAGTCATCAGCGACATCGTGCGCCGCGAAGTCAAAAGCTACCGCCAGTTGCCGCTGAATTTCTACCAGATTCAAACCAAATTCCGCGACGAGATCCGCCCGCGTTTCGGTGTCATGCGCGGGCGCGAGTTTGTGATGAAAGATGCGTATTCTTTTCATGCGAGCTATGAGGATTTGCAGACCACCTACCGTGAAATGTATGACTGCTACTCGCGCATCTTCACACGCCTCGGGCTTAAATTTCGTGCGGTCGCGGCCGACACCGGCTCCATCGGCGGCACCGGCTCACACGAGTTTCATGTGCTCGCCGATTCCGGCGAAGATGCTATCGCTTATTGCCCGGATTCCGAATACGCCGCAAATGTTGAATTGGCCGAAGCCGTTGCACCGGCGACGCCGCGCCCAGCCGCCAGCCGGCCGCTGACCAGGATCCACACGCCCGGCATAAAAACCATCGCGGCATTGTGCGGATTCATCAACCTGCCGGCGGAAAAAACCGTGAAAGCCGTCGTTGTCGATGGCGCGGACGGCAACCCCGTGCTGCTGCTGCTGCGCGGCGACCATGAATTGAATCTCGTCAAAGCCGGAAAACTTTCTCAATTAAAACAACCGGTTACCTTTGCATCGCCCGAAAGCATACGCAGCGCGTTCGGCGCCGACCCGGGTTCGCTGGGGCCTGTGGCTTGCACAGGGCTGGTCATCGCCGACCGCACCGTCGCCGCGATGGCGGACTTTGTAATCGGGGCCAACCAAACCGATCACCATTTCATCGGCGCCAACATTGCGCGCGACTTTGCAGAACCGCTGGTCGCCGACATCCGCAACGTCGTCAGCGGCGACGCCAGCCCTGACGGCAAAGGCAAACTGGAATTGTGCCGCGGCATCGAAGTCGGCCACATTTTTCAGTTGCGTAGCAAGTATTCCAAAGCAATGAACCTCGCCTTTCTCGACGAAGGCGGCAAGCCGCAGCTCATGGAAATGGGCTGCTACGGCATCGGCGTCACGCGCGTGGTCGCCGCCGCCATCGAACAAAATCACGATGAACGCGGCGTGATTTTTCCGCCCAGCATCGCGCCGTTCGACATCGCCATCGTGCCCATCGGCATGATAAAAAACGCGCAGGTCAAACAGGCGGTCGAAAAACTCTATGCCGATTTAACCCAGGCTGGCCTTGCGGTATTGCTTGACGATCGCGACGAACGCCCCGGCGTGATGTTCGCGGAGATTGAATTGATCGGTATCCCGCAACGCATCGTGGTAGGGGAGCGCGGCCTTAAGACCGGGCACGTGGAATACCAGCGCCGCACTGACAGCGTGGCTACGCAGGTGGGCTTGAACGATATAATAAGTCATGTAAAATCAAATACATGCGAGACCTGATCCGGACAGTATGCTTAATCACGTTACTGCTCGCCTGTAGCCAGGCGCGAAGCGGCAACCAGCTTTACGAGCCCATGTCCGACAGCGTGCGCGCCGCGCTGCACAAGGCCGTTTCCGATCACACCGCGCCCTTTCTGGCATTCTCCACCACCGGCGAAGCGCGTGTCTGGCTGGGCGCCATGTCCGGCAAACTCGAGCGGCGCATGACGGACCGCGCCCTGCGCGAAGAGTTTCTCATCACCGTGCATTACGAGGCGAAGCGCGCAGGGCTGGATCCGCAAATGGTGCTGGGCCTGATACAGGTTGAAAGCGCGTTTCGCAAATACGCGGTGTCCTCCGCCGGCGCGCGCGGGCTGATGCAGGTGATGCCGTTCTGGATCAAAGTCATCGGCGGCAACGACGACAATCTGTTTCATTTGCGCACCAACCTGCGCTTTGGCTGCGTGATTTTGCGCCACTACATTGATATCGAAAAAGGCAATCTGTTTCGCGCACTCGGTCGCTACAACGGCAGTCTTGGGCGGCCGGAATATCCGAATATGGTGCTGGCGGCCTGGAAGCAATGGGAATTTACGCCGGCGGCTGCGGGCGTGGTGAAGACGGGGAATTGATTCCCTAATCCTGCGCCACCACCGGCTTTTCCTGCGCCACCTCCGACTCGAACAGATTCGCCACGGACATCTCCGCGCCATTGACGATACGATCGCCAAAAGCGCGCGCCAGCGACACCAGTTCGGGCGGCTCTTCGGGTCCCGACACCGGTAACGCCGGATCAAACACGAACAGTTTGTAAACATCCGCCACCGCGATGGTGGCCGGATTACGATGCAGCACCCAGCCTGCCGGTAATACGCGATTGACCCATGCGGCGCGCTGCATGGTTTCGAGCAAGGTTTCAATACGCTCGTAGCGTATGTGCAAATTGCCGTGGAGCTGCGGCACGGTCACCACCTCGCCGCGCTGCTGCGCCTGCCACAGCGCTTTCAACACTTGCAGCGCGTAGACAAAATTGCTGCCGGGCGCAAGACGCCCCTGCACCGACTGCTGGCGCCATTCCGGCAACGCCGCCACCGCTACCGCGCCCAGCAGCACCACCAGCCACGAGATATAAAGCCACATCAAAAACACCGGCACCGCCGCAAACGCGCCATACACCAGTTTGTAGGTCGGGAAATTCGTGATATAAAAACCGAACCCCTGTTTGGTCAGCTCGAACACCACGCCGGCCAGAATGCCGCCGGTCAGCGCATCGCGGATTCTTACTGTGCGGTTGGGCATGGCGAAATACAGCAACGCCAGCGCCATCGAAGTCAGCGCCATCGCAGAAAATTTGATCAGCGTTAAATTGGCGTACGGTATGCCCTTGGTCCACCCCGCCGATGCGCTCATCAGCCACGAACTCAGCGACAGGCTGGCGCCCATCAGCAATGGCCCCACGGTAATCAGCGCCCAGTAAATCAGCACGCGTTGCAACATGGGGCGAGGACGCCGCACGCGCCAGATGTTATTGAACGCGTCGTCGATGGTCATCAACAGCATGAGGGATGTCACCGCCAGAAACACGATACCGACTGCGGTTAACTTAGCTGCGTTATCAATAAACTGATCGGCGTATTTTCCGATGATGTCCGCTGACTCCGGCACCATGTTGTCGAAAATAAATTCTTCGATGACAGCGGACATGCCTTGAAACACCGGAAACGCCGTCATCAGCGACAACGCCACGGTAATAATGGGCACCAGCGACAGCAGCGTGGTAAAAGTCAGGCTCGATGCCGTTTGCAGACCGTGATCCTCCTGAAAGCGTCGCGCCACAACGCGCACCAGTTCCGCCAGCCGTGAAAGAAGTTTAGGCAAAGTAATCATCCGTTGGCACGAGTCCTGTCTGGCTATAATACACAAGTGAGTACCCCTATGAACGAAATTCTGGTTCTGTATTACAGCCACCACGGGGCGGTAAAGCAGATGGCACAATTCATCGCGCGCGGCATCGGCGAAGTCGATGGCGTCGCCGCGCGCGTGCGCACGGTGCCGCGTGTGTCTACGGTAGCCGAAGCCTGCGAACCCGCGGTGCCCGATAGCGGCGCGCCGTATGCCGAGCTGAAAGACCTGGAACAATGCATCGGCATCGCACTCGGCTCGCCCACGCGCTTTGGCAATATGGCGGCGCCGATGAAATACTTTTGGGATAACACCGGCCGCTTGTGGATGACAGGCGCCCTGGCAGGCAAACCTGCAGCCGTGTTTACGTCATCGTCGTCGATGCACGGCGGACAGGAAACGACCTTGACCTCGATGATGTTGCCGCTGCTGCATCACGGCATGTTGATCGTGGGATTGCCTTACAGCGAAGCGGATTTACTCGCCACCACCAGCGGCGGCACGCCGTACGGCGCAAGCCACGTCGCGGGTGTCTCCAGCGATCAGCCCATTACCGAACATGAGCGCAGGCTGTGCATCGCGCTGGGTAAACGGCTGGCGCTCATCGCGGTGAAACTGGCGCGCCCGTGAGCCCGGCAACTTGCGTCAACGGCGGCTGGACACCCTTGATTGGTTGGCCAAATGACACTACGGTTGAGTTCGCCGGGCGGAGCACTGTTGACCGTACGGCGCCAACTGCCGCGCCGAAAATGATAGGCTAAGCTGCATTAATCTCGAACCTTTGGAGTTGCCCCATGGAGTTTGGCGTCAGCGTTGGTCATATCTCGGCTATTGATTTCGCGCAGCATGGCGAACGGCTCGGCTTCACGCGCTGCTGGGTCACCGATAGCCCGCTGCTGCGCTCGAACCTGTTCGCAACGATGGCGGCGGTGGCACTGCAGACCCGCAGCATCCAGATCGGCGCCGGGGTGGCCGTATGCGGGATGCGGCTCGCGCCCGAAGCGGCCAACGGTGTGGCAACCGTCAACGCGCTGGCCCCCGGCCGCACCTTCGCCATTTTCGGCGCGGGCAATACGGCCATGCGCATGCTGGGGCTGCGCCCAACCGGCGCCAGGGCGTTGCGGGAGTATGTGCGCATTGTGCGCGCTCTTGTGCATGGCGAAGAGGTCGCCTATGCACCCGGTGCGCCCGGCGCAACGGGTGGTGAAGCGCACCCGGTACGCTTCACTTCGCTTGAGCAAAACCACGTCCGGCTCGAGCCTCCCCCGCCCATACACGTGGCCGCGAACGGACCGCTGGCGCAGGCGGTGGCCGGCGAGGTGGCCGATGGGCTGTGCACCACGTTCCCGCGCGGCGGCACCTTCGCCGAAGC
The DNA here is from genome assembly GCA_945861275.1 of Bordetella parapertussis. Taxonomy (GTDB): domain Bacteria; phylum Pseudomonadota; class Gammaproteobacteria; order Burkholderiales; family SG8-41; genus UBA5216. Next base: position 79,330 of record CAMATZ010000010.1, on the reverse strand, counting down.
CATCGCCAACGTGCGGCACGGCGCGGCATGTGCCGGGCGCACGTTGCCTGCCGATTTTCATACCGCGGCCATGGTCAACATGCTGATGCTGGAGCCGGGCGAGTCGCTCACATCGTCGCGCGTGATCGGCGAGATCGGTCCAGCGGTGATGACCAACTTCCATTACCTGGTGGATTGGGTGCGCGAGACGGGCAAGGAACCGCCGCCTTACGTGCGCTCTGTATGGAACGAATACGCCGAGTTTCGCCGCGCCCGCGCCGCGAGTGACGCACACCTGACCATGCATGCAAGCCATTACGCCGCCATAGATTCCGAAGAGGTGCGCTTTATCACGCCCGAGATCGTGCGCGCCTTTTGCATCGTCGGCGAGCCGCCCGAACTGGTGGAGCAGTTGCGGCAGCTTGAGCGACAGGGATTGAAGCAGATTACCTTCCATCCGCCATTCGAGCGGCGCTACGAGGTGATGGAGCGGTTTTCGAGGCTGGTCATGGCAAAGATGTAGGGTGTGCGCACCCTGGCGTAAACATTGAGTCAAACAAGGAAGCGAAGACCATGAACCTCGCTTGTGATGCCCGCTGCTGGCTGCGCGCCCATCGCTACGGGCTGTTATCCACGCACTCACGCGCGGTGGAAGGCTACCCCTTCGGCTCGGTCGTGCCTTATGCGCTCGATCACGAAGCCTGCCCGGTGTTGCTGATCAGCCGCTTGGCGGAACACACTAAAAATCTTATGGGCGACGCACGTGTAAGCCTGCTGATACACGAGGCTGGTGACGACGTGCAGGCGCAGGCGCGGGCTACCCTGATCGGGCACGCGCAGCGCATAGCCCATCCAGAAATTATCGAGCCGCGTTACGAGCGCTTTTTTCCCGCCACGCGCGGCTATCGCACGCAACTGGACTTTGAATTCTGGCGCATCGTGCCAGTGACCTTGCGCGCAATCGCAGGCTTCGCCAAGGTGCATTGGGTAAGCCGCGAGGCCTACGCGCCGCCAGCGAATTCGCTTGCTGAAGACGAGGCGAGTATCCTCGATCACGTGAACACCGATCATGCGCACACCTTGCGCGACTACTGCCGCCTGCAAAAAGCGCCTGAGGTTAAAGCGGCAGAAATGACCGGCATCGACTGTGACGGCTTCGATTTAAACGCGGACGGCAAAACGCTGCGTTTCAATTTCGATACGCCGGTGACCAGCGCCGAGGCCGCACGCGCAGCGCTGATTGCGCTGGCGCAAAAAGCGAGAGCAGCGTGAACGCACGCACCCTAAACGCAATCACCAGTGCCAGTCTCATCGCCTTGATCGCGCTGTGTGTGGCGTGGGAATTGTGGCTCGCGCCGCAGCGCGCGGGCGGCTCGTGGCTGGTGCTGAAAGCACTGCCACTACTGATACCGCTGTTCGGCATTCTGCGCGGCAAGGTCTATACCCATCGCTGGATGACCTTGTTCATCATCGTTTACTTCGTAGAAGGCGTGGTGCGCGCCTGCACCGACAAGGGCCTGTCGGCGCAGCTCGCGGGCGTAGAAATCGCACTGACGCTGGCGCTTTTCACCAGCGCGATTCTCTATGTGCGGCGAGCCGGCAAAATGCTCTAACCCTGAAAACAAATACTTATCACACCTGCGGATTCACCCGCTCGCGCTTCGAAGCGAGCTTGTTCAGGGCATTGATATAAGCCTTGGCCGACGCCACCACGATGTCGGTATCCGCGCCCTGGCCGTTGACGATGCGGCCTTCTTTCGACAAGCGCACCGTCACTTCGCCCTGTGAGTCGGTGCCGCTGGTGATGTTGTTCACCGAGTACAGCAGCAGCGACGCGCCGCTGTTGGCGACCGATTCCACCGCCTTAAACGCAGCGTCCACCGGACCGCTGCCCTGCGCTTCGCAGGTGCGCTCTTTGCCGGCCTCGGCGATCACGATTTTTGCGTACGGCGGCTCGCCCGTTTCGGAGTGCGCGGTCAGCGACACCAGCCGCCAGTGCTGGTTCTCGACATGCTCGATTTCCTCTTCGGTAATCAGCGCTTGCAGGTCTTCGTCCAGAATTTCGCGCTTTTTGTCGGCGAGATCCTTGAAGCGCTTGAACGCTGCGTTGAGCAGCTCTTCGGATTCAAGCTGGATGCCCAACTCGAGCAGGCGTGACTTAAACGCGCTGCGGCCGGAGAGTTTGCCCAGGGTGAGGCGATTGGTTTTCCAACCCACCGATTCCGCACTCATGATTTCGTAGGTTTCGCGATGCTTCAATACGCCATCCTGATGGATACCGGATTCATGCGCGAACGCATTGGCGCCGACCACCGCTTTGTTGGGCTGCACCGGGTAACCGGTAATGCCTGACACCAGCTTCGATGCGGACACAATTTGCGTGGCGTCGATTCCGGTGTCGCAGGTAAAAATATCCTGCCGCGTGCGCACCGCCATCACGATTTCTTCCAGCGACGCATTACCCGCGCGCTCGCCCAGCCCGTTGATCGTGCATTCGACCTGACGCGCGCCATTCATCACGGCGGACAACGAATTGGCCACCGCCAAACCCAAATCGTTATGGCAATGCACCGACCACACGGCTTTGTCGGAATTCGGAATACGCTCGCGCAGGGTCTTGATCAAGCCGCCGAATTGCTCCGGCAGCGTGTAACCAACGGTGTCCGGCACATTGATGGTGTTCGCCCCCGCCTTGATCGCCTGCTCGATAATGCGGCACAAAAAATCGATATCCGAGCGGCCCGCATCTTCCGGTGAAAACTCGATGTTGTCGGTGTATGCGCTGGCCCATCGAATGGCACGCACGGCCTGATCGACCACTTGTGTGGGCTCCATGCGCAGCTTTTTTTCCATGTGGATGGGCGAGGTGGCGATAAAGGTGTGCAGCCGCGGCGACCTTGCGACACGCACCGCTTCGCCGCAGCGGTGCACATCACTTTCGTTGGCGCGCGCGAGGCCGCAAACGGTGCTGTCCTTGATCGCGCGCGCCACCGCCTGCACCGCCTCGAAATCGCCGTCGCTCGATGCGGGAAAACCCGCTTCGATAACGTCCACATGCATACGTTCCAGGTGACGGGCAATGCGTAATTTTTCTTCCTTGGACATCGATGCGCCGGGGCTTTGTTCGCCGTCGCGCATGGTGGTGTCAAATATGATGAGTTTCTCTTTAGCCATGATGTTCTCCGTTGCTGCTTTTGCCTTGAACGCTTAACGCCAAGGCGAAAAATACTGGATTCCTGGCACTGGGTGCCAGACCGGGTACTGCAAATTGGGGGATAAGTTTAGTTTGCGCTTGCGCGCAGCAGCAGGCCGGCCAGCAGAAGGCTGGTCGAAAGAAGCAGTGCTAACACTGCGATGGCCTGTGATGAATAACTCATAGCGACGAAATATAAAGACTTTTTCCCGGCTGCGCAAGCACGGTGCGGCAGCCCCGCGCAGACGGCACGCGGCGGCGGCTTCGGCGATAATAACGGCTGAGCGAAATCGCCATCAACGCAGCGGTACTTATACCGCCCCTCCTTACGGGAAACTGTGTGAAAAAGCGCATTAAATCTATCACTTCCAAAGCTTTGACCTACCGCGACGCCGGCGTGGACATCGACGCCGGTGATAGTCTGGTCGCAAACATCAAGCCCTTTGCCAGGCGCACCCTGCGCCCTGGCGTGTTGGCCGGCATCGGCGGCTTTGGTGCGCTGTTTCGCGTGCCCCGCAGCTATAAAGAGCCGGTGCTGGTTGCCGGCACCGACGGTGTGGGTACCAAACTCAAACTCGCATTCCAACTGAAGCGCCACGATACCGTCGGCATCGATCTGGTGGCGATGAGCGTGAACGATATTCTGACGCTGGGCGCAGAACCGCTGTTTTTTCTGGATTATTACGGCTGTGGCAAGCTGGATGTGAAATCCGCCACGCAAGTGGTCAAGGGCATCGCGGCCGGTTGTGAACAAGCGGGCTGCGCACTGATCGGCGGCGAGACCGCGGAGATGCCCGGCATGTACCTGGCGGGCGAATACGATCTGGCGGGTTTTGCCGTGGGCGTGGTGGAAAAATCCAAAATCATTGATGGAAAAAGCATTAAGTCCGGCGACGTGATTCTGGGACTGGCGAGCAACGGCGCGCATTCCAACGGCTACTCGCTGATACGCAAGATTATCAGCAACAAACGCACTAATTTATCGAGCAAGCTGGCCGGCCGGCCGCTGAAAGATTTGATCCTCGCGCCCACGCGCATTTACGTGAAACCGGTGCTGGCCTTGGCCAAAAAAGTGCCCCTGAAAGGTCTGGCGCACATCACCGGCGGCGGGCTGGTGGAAAATATTCCGCGCGTGTTGTCTGCGGGATTAAGCGCGCGTATCGACAAAAGCGCATGGCCGATGCCGCCGCTGTTCAGCTGGCTGCAACAGCAAGGCAACGTGGCCGACAACGAAATGCACCGCGTATTCAATTGCGGCATCGGCATGATCATCGTGGTCGATGCGCGCGATGCTGCCAGGGCTCAGGCGCTGCTCACTCGCGCCGGCGAACGCGTGTGGCGCATCGGCGAGGTGGTGCGGCGCGCACGGGGTGCGCCGCAAACCGTTGTTGTATAAGTGCTAACAATCCATGAAAAAAATCGTCATCCTGATTTCCGGCCGCGGCTCGAACATGGAGGCGATCTTCAATGCGCACCTGCCGCTGCACATTGCGGCGGTGATTAGTAATCAACCCAACGCCAGGGGACTCGTCACTGCGCAAAGCCACTCTATGCCCACCGCCGTCGTGCCGCACAGCGCGTTCGCCAGCCGCAGCGCATTTGACACTGCGCTTGCCGCTGAAATCGACCGCCATCAACCCGATTTAATCGTGCTGGCGGGCTTCATGCGCGTGTTAACCGAAGCATTCGTCACACGTTATTCAGGACGTATGATCAACATTCACCCTTCTCTGTTGCCGTCCTTCCCCGGCATGCATACGCATCAGCGTGCGCTCGAAGCGGGTGTGCGCGTCCACGGTTGCACGGTGCATTTTGTAACGCCGGGTCTGGACAGCGGGCCGATCATCATACAGGCGGCGGTACCGGTGCTCGCAGCGGACGATGAGGACACGCTCGCCGCACGCGTGCTGGCCGCAGAACACCGCATTTATCCGCAGGCGATCCGCTGGATTTGCGAAGGCCGCGTGAACCTCGACGACAGCGGTGTCGTGGTCTGCGACAGAGTTGCACCAGCACGTGGCGAACTAATTTCGCCTGCACTGGGCGATTAATCGTAACTGTATGATTTTAAACAATAAACTATTGTCTCTCGCGTGGCGAACCGGACTGTTTGCGGCGCTGCTGATGACGCTGTCAAGCGCAAACGCCGCGGCACCGGCCTCGGCATCGATTACCTACAACCTGTTTCGCAACGGTATACCGCTCGGCACGATCAGCGAGCTGTTTGAAGCCAAAAACGGCACTTACCGCGCGACCAGCGAAGCGCGCGCCAGCGGCCTGTTCGCGCTGTTCCAGCGCGAACCGGTGCGCTTCGTGAGTGTGGGTGAGTTGACCAAAAACGGTCTGCGCCCGCAGCGCTTCGAAGGCCGCCAATCGGGCAAATCGATGTCGGCGGATTTCGATTGGGCCAGCAGCAAACTGACGCTGATTCACGACGGCCTCAATCATGCGCTGGATTTGCCGCCGGGCGCGCAAGACCGGTTGTCGATCATGTATCAACTGATGTTCGCGGTGCGCGCCGTGCAACCCAAAACGCCGTTCATTGACTTCGCCATGACCAATGGCCGCAAGCTCGAACGTTACCGTTATAGCGCACAGCCCGATGTCACCATCGACACGCCGTTCAAGCGGCTCAATACCATACACCTGGTCAAGCAACGCGAAGCGTATGATTCCGGCACCGAAATCTGGATCGCGCCGGAGTACGGCAACCTGCCGGTCAAGGTGCTGATCATCGAAGACGACGGCGTGCGTTATGAACAAATCGTCACCCAACTGGACATCACGCCGTGACTGACTGGCGTACCCGCGCGCGCGCCACGCCGCTACTGGCGGCACTGGTGTTGTCGGTATTGGCGCACGCCATCACGCTGTCGGGCGGCTGGCTGCGCCTGCCGCAAACACCAATTGATCCGCCGCCATTGCTGGTGCGGCTCGAAACCGCGCCGCTGACGCCCCCTGCTCAGCAACCGCCGGTCACGCAAGCGCCGCGCGTCAGGCCTGCACGCGTAGCGCCCGTCGCAGCGGCGCCTGTCACTCTGGTTTCGGATGCGCCCGCGCCGTGGTCATTGCCGGTCACCGCCGCCGAACCCGCGGTGGAGGCCGAAGCGCCGCTTGCCGTTGCGCCGCCGGAGCACCCCGCGCCACCCGCACCTGAGCCGGTGGTAATCGCCATGGCAGCACCCTCCACCTTCACGCCCGCACCCGCGATCATCAAAACGCTGCCGCCACGCGGCCGCATCACCTACAGCCTCAATTATTATTTGAGCAACATGCCCACCACCGTCGGCCGCACCGTACAGACCTGGGAGGCGGTGGACAACACCTACAAGCTTGATAGCCTGTCGCAAACCACGGGGCTTGCGCGGCTGACGCGCTTCGGGCCGCGCACATATCACAGCAGCGGGATTGTCACCGAGCGCGGGTTGCTGCCGCGAACGTTTACCTCGAAAGTGGTGGTCAGTGGCAAGTCCGACGATTCCACCGCACAGTTTGACTGGGACAAAAGCACGCTGCAATTTGGCCGCTCCGCCGATCAAAAAAACTCCGCGCTGCCGGCGGGCGCGCAGGATTTGTTAAGTTTCATGTATCAACTGTCGTTAGCACCCCCGCCGCGCGGACGACTGCAAATCCCCGTCACCACCGGGGTCTATTTTGAGAATTACGAACTCGAGGTGTTCGACGAGGAAACCATCGAAACACCGCTCGGCAACGTGCGTGCTTTACCGGTGAAACAAGTGCGGCGCGCGGGCAGTGAAACCATCGAGGTATGGCTTGGCGCCGATTATCATTTCCTGCCGGTGCGCATTCGATTCATCGGGCGCGACGGCACGCCCGGCGGCGAACAGGTCGTTACGGAGATAAGCTTCGGCGAAAAGTAGCCGCAGCGGATTCGTATTCCATTGAAAATATCCGCCGCGCCGTTTGAACATGCTGTCGCAGCACTGGTCGCCGTGTTGCGTTTTGATTTTCCCGCGGATGCCATACTCAGCCGCTACTTTCGCGAACATCGCGAACTCGGCCCGGCGGATCGCGCTTTCGTTGCTGAAGCAGTGTTTGGCGTGCTGCGCAAAAAGCGTCTGCTGGCCCATCTTACCGCTGACGGCCGCGCGCGCGAACTTCTGCTCGCGTGGCTCACGCGTGTGCAAGGCCTCAATGCGCGCGAACTCGAACCCATACTGCGGCGCGGTGATGCTGAAAGGGCAGCCGCGATCAAAGCCGTAACTACCCATGACCTGCCGCTCGCGGTACAGGCCGAACTGCCGGACTGGGTAGTGGAAAAACTCAAAACCCAGTGCCTGGACACAGAAATTTTGGCATTGGGCAAAAGCCTCAGCGAGCCTGCACCGCTCGATTTGAGAGTCAACACACTGCGTGCAAAGCGCGATGATGTCATGGCCAAACTCGCCGCCGATGGCCTTGCCGCAACGCCCACGCCGTACGCGCCCAACGGCCTGCGCCTGGACGGGCGGCCGTCGATCAACCGGCATCCGCTGTTTCTCGACGGCACGCTTGAAGTGCAGGACGAAGGCAGTCAGGTATTGTGCAGCCTGCTCGCGCCGACACGGCACGATCTGGTCATCGATTTTTGCGCCGGCGCGGGCGGCAAAACACTGGCGCTGGGCGCGCTCATGCACAATCGCGGGCGGCTTTATGCGTTTGATGTATCCGCCGCGCGGCTCAAGAAACTGCAACCGCGGCTCGCGCGCTCGGGACTGTCGAATGTGCATCCGCAAACGCTGGCCAGCGAAAACGACATCCGCGTCAAACGGCTGGCGGGCAAGGCCGACCGCGTGCTGATCGACGCGCCGTGCAGCGGTCTTGGCACGCTGCGCCGTAATCCGGATTTGAAATGGCGTCAGTCGCTGCAAAGCGTGGCAGAACTCGCGCACAAACAAGCGGCAATACTGCGCGCAGCAGCCGCAATGGTAAAGCCCGGCGGTCGTGTGCTGTACGCCACCTGCAGCCTGCTGCTCGATGAAAACGAAACCATCGTTGAAACGTTTCTCGCGGCGAATCCAGCATTCAGGATCGTCGATTGCGACAGCGTTTTGGCGCAGCAAAACATTGCGCTGCGCACCGGCAAATACCTGCGCCTCACGCCGCATCAGCATGGCACAGATGGATTTTTCGGGGCGGTGCTTGTGCGGGAGTAGCATGCGTCGTGCGCACGGGACCAATGCCTGATCGTGCGCACAGCGCACGCTACCGCTTCACGCCCACGGTGTTAGCCGGGCTGCGTGCTAAAATAATTCACGCCATTCTGCGCCACCAAATCCATGCTCAGCACGCCCCCGTTGCCCAATCTGCTAACCCATCTTTGGGCTGATCTGCACGATGCTGTATTTCTGTGGCAGGCTGCCGGCGCGGCAGCGAGTCTCTTGCTGGCGTGGCTTGCGGGCAAGCTCTTGCGGCCGCGTATTGCGTCCATCGAAAACTCGCCCGCCCTGGGGCGCGACATGCTGACTGCAATTCAGTTTCCAGCGATCGCTGTGGTATTGGTGCTGATTGTGCGCGCCACCCTGGGCGGCATGACCTTGATCCTGCTCGATTTGATGGTGGCGCTGCTTACCGCCGCGATCATCATTCGTCTCACGGTGGTGATGCTGCGGCAGGTGTTCGCGCCCAGCGGCTGGCGCGACACGCTGATACGTACCGTCGCCACCCTGGTGTGGATCGGCTTTGCGCTGTATGTCGCCGGCCTGCTGCCGGAATTGATGAAGTTTCTCGACGGACTGGGATTTTCCGTCGGCAAGCATCGACTATCGCTACTGCTGATTTTGCAGGGGCTGCTGTCGCTGCTGACAGCGTTGTTGATCGCGCTGTGGCTGGGGCGCCTGATCGAAGCGCGCGCGATGGCGGCCGCCGATCTCGATATCAGTCTGCGGGTGATCATTTCAAAACTGGCGCAAGCGTTGCTGGCGCTGGCGGCGATTTTGTTCACCTTGCCGGCGATGGGCATTGACCTCACGGTGTTGAGCGTGTTCGGCGGCGCACTCGGCGTGGGGCTTGGTTTCGGCTTGCAAAAAATCGCCAGCAATTACATCAGCGGCTTCATCATTCTGATGGACCGTTCGGTGTCCCTCGGCGATCTGGTGACCATCGACAACCACACCGGTCAATTGACCAAAATGACCGCGCGCTATGTAGTGTTGCGCAGTCTCACCGGCATCGAGTCAATTATCCCTAACGATACGTTGATCACTTCAACGGTAGTCAACCAGTCGTACAGCGACAAACAGGTGCGCCAGTCGATCAGCATACAGGCAGGCTACGATAGCGATCTCGAGCACGCCATGCGCTTGATGGAAATCGCCGCCGCGCGCCAACCGCGCATACTCAAAGAGCCCGCACCCACAGCGCTGCTCGCGCGCTTTGCGGATAACGGCGTGGATCTCGAGTTGGGCTTTTGGGTGGACGATCCGCAGGCCGGCACGCTCAGGCTGCGATCCGATCTGCAATTGGATATCTGGCGTGCGTTCCGGCAGCATCAGATCGAAATACCGTATCCGCAGCGTGTAGTACGGCTGGCGACGGCGCCCGCTGGTGTGGCAAAACCGCCCGAATAAGTCGAAAATAGTGAATTAAATCGATAACTTAATTGAATTCATCCCTGCTGCGCAGCGACAGCGAAAAAGCGCTTTGCGCCCTACTTGAAAATCGGTAGACTTCTCCCGATCTAACAGGTTGTAGACGAGGAGGGTTATGTACACTGGATTGCTCGACCTGCCGTGGTGGGGTTATGTGCTGGCCACACTGGGGTTGACCCACATTACCATCGCGGCGGTGACGATTTATCTGCATCGGCATTCGGCGCATCGCGCGCTGGATTTGCACCCGCTCGTCAGTCATTTCTTCCGCTTCTGGCTGTGGTGCACCACGGGCATGACCACCAAGGCATGGACCGCCATCCATCGCAAGCACCACGCCAAATGCGAAACCGTTGAAGATCCGCACAGCCCGCAAATTTTCGGCATTCGCAAGCTATTGCTGCAAGGCGCGGAACTGTATCGTGTCGAAGGCGCAAATAAGGAAACGCTGGAACATTACGGCCACGGCACGCCCGATGACTGGCTGGAAAAACACGTCTACGGCATACACGACCGCATCGGCATCGGCACGATGCTGGTGGTGGACTTCATCGTGTTCGGCCCCATCGGCATTACCATCTGGGCAGTGCAAATGATGTGGATACCGTTTCTCGCTGCGGGTGTGATCAATGGCATCGGTCACTACTGGGGCTATCGCAATTTTCAGTCCGAAGATGCCAGCACCAATGTCGTGCCGTGGGGCATATTGATCGGCGGCGAGGAACTGCACAACAATCACCACGCTTACGCGACTTCCGCGAAGCTCTCCAACCGCTGGTATGAGTTCGACATCGGCTGGATGTACATCCGCATACTAGAGACGCTGGGTCTGGCCACGGTGAAGAAAATAGCGCCGAAGATCCGGCTGGATGCCGCGAAAACGCGATGCGATTTCGACACGCTGCAAGCGGTGATTACGCATCGCTACGATGTGGTGACGCGTTATGCACGATCGCTGCGCGACACCTGCGCCGCCGAGATGCAGGCGCTCAAGGCGCGTGCGGTCAGCGTGGATGGCGCAAGGCTCAAGCGCTGGCTCAACATCGACGCCGCCGCGCTACCGGAAAAAGAACGCGCGGAACGCGCACAAGTCATCAGCCACAGCAAAGTACTGTCCACGGTGTACACCATGCGCGATGAACTCGCGGGGGTGTGGCAACGCTCCACCTCCAGCAAAGAGCAGCTGGTCAGCAAGCTCGAAGACTGGTGTCATCGCGCCGAAAACAGCGGCATCGCGCCGCTGCGGGATTTCTCGAAGCAGCTGCGTTGTTACGGCTGAACGGCGGGCGGGGGGTTACTCCAAACATTAAAAAACCCGCTTTCGCGGGTTTTTTTATTTGATCTTCGCTTCCTTGTAAGACACGTGCTTGCGCGCAACAGGGTCAAATTTTTTGATTTCCATCTTTTCCGGCTGGGTGCGCTTGTTCTTGGTGGTGGTGTAAAAATGGCCGGTGCCGGCAGTCGATTCGAGTTTGATTTTTTCACGCATGATGTCGTCTCCGCTTCGCTTCTAGATTAGACCGCTACGCCGCGGCCACGCAAATCAGCCAGCACCACGTCGATGCCGTTCTTGTCGATGGTGCGCAGGCCGGCTTGAGAAACCCGCAGGCGGATCCAGCGGTTCTCGCTTTCCACCCAGAAACGGCGGTGATGCAGATTCGGCAGAAAGCGCCGCTTGGTTTTATTGTTGGCGTGGGAGACGTTGTTCCCCACCATCGGCTTCTTGCCGGTGACCTGACATACGCGTGACATGTTGAACCCTCGAACCGGTGATTAGTGCAAAGACCTTGCAAAGGGGGCGAATTTTACACGAAATCAGCCCGTCCACTCAAGGACTTAGCCATAATCCGGCGAGTTTTTACGTAGCGTGGTTCCAGGTGAAAACTCTGAAAAATGCTTTTAATAACAAATAGTTACAGCAGACCACGCTCTGCGAACGATAGCGTGCTGTCGGCGCCCACCACAAAATGATCCAGCACACTCACGTCCACCAGCGCCAAAGCGCGCTTTAAAGTCGCGGTCAGCGTCTCATCAGCGCGGCTGGGTTCGCATACGCCCGACGGATGGTTATGCGCAAATATGACCGCTGCCGCGTTGTGGTGCAGCGCGCGTTTGACCACTTCGCGCGGATACACGCTGGTCTGCGTGAGCGTGCCGCTGAACAGATCGTCCACCGCCAGCACACGGTTTTGCGCGTCGAGAAACACGCCGACGAATACTTCATGCGGGCGATTGTGCAGTCGCAGCCGCAGGTAATCGCGCACCGCCTTCGGTGCATTGAGTGCAACGCCCTGCTTTAGTTTTTCACCCAGCGCGCGCTGCGCCATTTCGAGCACCGCCTGCAGCTGCACATACTTTGCCGCGCCCAGCCCGTGAATATTGCAGAAAGTCGTTTGATCCGCGCCGCACAAGGCCGTCAACGAGCCAAATTCTGTGAGCAGGTCACGCGCCAGCTCAACTGCGGATTTCCCGGTAACGCCCGTACGCAAAAAGATCGCCACCAGTTCCGCATCGGAAAGCGCGGCCGCGCCCCTTTTGAGCAGCTTTTCACGCGGACGCTCGGCGGCAGGCCAATCGGTGATGGACATGAACCGAACAACGGCCCAGGATAAGTACGGTTTACCGGTTACTGCTTACGCTTCACCCTTCACCCTTCACCCTTCACGCTTCACGTATCACGTATCACAGTCACACACCCTCAGCCTCTGGATCGCACCACATAGCCCTGATACGCTGGAATCGCGATCGCGGCGAGTATCCCGATCCCGACCACACCGACTACCAGCACGACAGCCCACCACGACCACTTTTTCTGCACCGTGTTGAAATGGTCGATGCTGTCCCAGCGCTTGTTGCGCCAAGCCAGTTCCCGGCCCTTGAATCCGAGGTAAAAGCTCATGACAATGCCCACGTAAGGGACAAAACACAGCAGGCCGATCCACGTCTTGTTGCCGATCGCCCAAATCCAGTTAAGCAGAAAAGCCCCCCAGCTCCAGCCTTTGATCCCGGGCGGGGGGATGACCGACTTGCCACCCCCCGAGTTGTTCTCGCCGCTGGTAACGTCACCAATTGTCGATTGTGGTGGCTGATAAGGGTTTTCCATGCGGCTATCCTTTGGTTGTCGAATGAAGCGTCAAATGTTCAAGCGCGAAATACCAGCGGGGCGTAGCGGGAAAGAAGTTTAAATTACCACTTTGCACCCGAAACCAATATACCTTCCACTCCACACCCGGTCAAACGCTCACCATTGCATGCGGTGTTCGCGGCTACAATCGCCCCGCTCGCTTAATCTCCAAATACCGGTTCACCAGCGCGATCGGCAATTTTTGCGGTTCCACATCCAAAGTCATGGTGCCGCCGTGCTCGATGCGCTTCATCGCTTTTGAGCGTTCGTGCAAATAATCGAGAGCGGCGGCGTGGGTAAGTGCGGTGTCGAGATTTTTGACCGGCTTCATGAGCGTCTCATCGAGCGAAGGCTCGCGTAGCGAAGCGAACAACACCAGGTGTCGATCACGCAACATGCGTAGCGCCGGGGCCAATACGTCGTCGTCCTCGTCACGCAAGTTGGACAACACGATCACGAAAGCGCGGCGTTTTAAGCGGGTCGAAAGTGCGACCGCGGCCAGATAATAGTCCGGCGCCATTAATCCGGGCTGAACGTCGTAGAGGCCCTCGAGCAAGCGGTTCACCGTGGCACCCGACTTGCGCGGCGCGGAGAAGCGCGGCGCGTCAGTGGCAAAAGTCATGTAGCCCACTGCGTCGCCTTGACGCAAACTCACGTAGCCCAGCAGCAGGGCGGCGTTGAGGACGTGATCGAAGTGGGTCAGGTGTGTGGCATCCGCATCGGCTGCACTCATGCGGCGGCCGCAATCAATCAAGAATACGATCTGCTGATCGCGTTCATCGCGGTACTCGCGCGAAATAAGTTTGCGCGCGCGTGCGGTGGCTTTCCAGTCGATCTGGCGCTGCGAATCGCCTTCGCGATATTCGCGCAGTTGATGAAAATCAAGCCCCTCACCACGCCGCCGCCGCTGCAAAATGCCAATTTGCGACAGGCGGTTGTCTGTCGCAAGCAGGGTGTAACGCATAATCGCCGCAAAGTTGGGGTAGATGCGCACCTCAGACACTACTGCAAAAAAATGCTTGCGCTCCCACAAACCCAAGGGCGCCGTGATACGCAGATCACAACCGGCAAAGCGCACATCGCCACGCTGCAATGGCGTAAACCGGTAGCACACTTGCGCGCTGCGTCCGGCCGGCAGTGCCTGCGCATGTGCCAGCACCAGGGGCAAGCCCTCGACCATCGCGTTAACCGGATGATGATCGTAGACCGCCAGCGTCAGCGCGCGCGCGGTGCGATTGACAATTTTCAAACGCACTTCGCTCGCCACGCCTATGGGCAGCGAAGCGGCGACCTCACGCGTGAGCGCTATGTCCTGCGGCGCACGCGCCAGCAGCCCGTCGGCCACCAGCGCAATGCCCAGCAGCACACCCGCAATTTGCCAGGCGACTTCCACTGCCGGCACGATAGCGGCGGCGACACCCAACAGCAGCCACCAAGCTACTAAAGCGATCAGGCGCTTGCTTGGACGCATTGAGAGAACCTACGTGCTCACGATGGATTGATTACTGGCGCGGCGCGGCCACTTGCTCAAGCAGCGCGTTCAGCAATGAATCGCTGTCGCGCCCCTCAATCTCCAGCTCTGGCGCCGGCCGCAAGCGGTGGCGCAGGCACGCAGGCGCAACACGCTTGATATCATCCGGTGTGACATAACTGCGCCCGCTCATCAACGCCAGCGCGCGCGCTGCACGCACCAGCGCCAGGCTGCCGCGCGAACCGGCGCCGCTTGAAATGCCGGCAAATTCACGGGTCTTGCGCACTATGCGCACGGCGTAGTCGAGCACCACGTCGGCCACCTCGACCATGGCTGACATTTGCTGCAAGGTTCGAATCGTCTGCGGTTTCAACAATGTTTGCACCGCATCCACGGTCAGCTTGTCGCCGGTCTTGCCGAGGGTCACGCTACGGGTCATCGCGACTTCATCGGCGTGATTCGGAAAATCGATTCTGATTTTCAACAAAAAACGGTCGAGCTGTGCTTCAGGCAGCGGATACGTGCCCTCCTGCTCCACCGGGTTTTGGGTAGCCAGCACCATAAAAGGCTGCTCGAGCAGATGCGAGACACCGTCGATAGTGACCTGCGCCTCCTGCATCACCTCCAGCAACGCCGCCTGCGTTTTAGCTGGCGCGCGATTAATCTCGTCCGCCAGCAGCAGGTTGGTGAACACCGGCCCCTTGCGGGTGGAGAACTGGCCGGTGGCAGGGTCGTAAACGCTGTGGCCGGTCACGTCCGCAGGCATTAAATCGGGCGTGAACTGAATGCGTGCGAACCCACCCTCGAAGGTCTTTGCGATAGCGCACACCAAAAGCGTTTTGCCCAATCCGGGCACCCCTTCAATCAACACGTGCCCGCCTGCGGCCAGCGCAATCAGCGTTTGCTCGATAATCACTGTCTGGCCGATCACAGCCTTGGCAATCTCGTCACGCATCGAAGTCAGCAAGCGCGCGGCCTGGCTGGTTTGTTCGTCGGTAAGCGGCATGGTATCTATCCAAATTTAAGAAGGTGAGAAATTCGCGTCAAAGCTTTTGTGATACCCGTTGCAACAATACGGCGTTGCGTATGAGTTCGCCCACCGAATGCGCGGGTTGATCCAGCGCGCGCGCCACTGCTTCAGCCCGGACACCGGCCAATTGCGCAAGCTGCGCATTGCGCTCAGCGGCATTACGCGTGGCGATAGCGGGCCGCCGCTCGCTTAAGCGCTGCACAAACGCGGCGCGCAGCCTGGCGTAAATCTCCGCCGGTTCCATGTGTTTCCAGTAGAAGCGGCCGACAGCCTCCAGGTGGCTGGCAAGTTTTTGCTCCGCCGGCGCAGCATCCGACAGGAGCGGACCAAACCGCGGTACGACGCGCCACAGCCACACGGCAAGCAGCAGCGCCAGGCTGGCCAGCGCGTACGCTGCATGATCGACGAGCCATTGCCACAACGACACATCGTCATCACCCCACACCAGCCGCAACGCCGATTGCGCATGATGCGGGTTCAAGCGCACCAGGCGCAGCACCATCTCGGCGTGGTCGTACTTACCGAGATGGGTCGATTGCTGCGCCACTTCCTTCACGTCGAAGGTGCCGCGATAAACCAGAAAATCGAAATTGGAAATTGCGCTCACCCGCCCCGCGCCGCGGACGGCGGTGACAAGCCGCAGGCCCAAACTATCTGCCACCAGATGAAACCCCTCATGCTTAAGCACACTCAGGTTTTGGTACGCGCCAAATTCCACTTGCAGCGGCCGCCCGCCATCGGGCAGGGTCACCTCGGCGATCTCGGCTGCGCGGCGCGCGCGGCCTTTCACGGATTGCGGCACCGGCGCTGGCGACTCTGCTTTTGCGCCATCCGACGGGTTGCTGGTATCGCCTTCACTTTCAGCTTTGGACTTCGATTTCGATTTAGGCGCTGGCTTGGGCCGCACCAAATCTTTACGGCTTAGACCAAAAGCGGCAAGCAGCGGGTCGGGCCGGCCCGGATACTCCGCCTCCACAATCAGATGCCCGCCCGCAGCTACCCACGCGACAATTTTCTGCACGCGCTCCGGCGTCATCAACAGATGGCGGCGATCGCCCAACAACAGCGTGCCGGCGGCGGGCAGATTATCGAATTTTGTCACCGGTGTGGCCGCTACCGCCGGCTCTTCCAGCGGCAGCTTGCTGCGTTTTAACAACTGGCGCAGCGCCAGATACGGGTCTTCGCGCGCAGCGCCCTGTAGCCCGCTGTAGACCGGCTCGGTCACACGCTTAAAGGTCATAAACCACCAAACCCCGCCAGCCATCGAAAGCAGCAAGGTAAGGACAGGGACCCAGCCGATCCGCTTCATGCTGGCGCCTGCTCGCCGGGCGGCATAAAGTAGCGCGCCCAATCTTCCACCAAATCATGCGCCAGCGATGGTTCCGGCACGCGGCGCGCATAGGCGATGAGCCCCCATGCCTCAACCAATCGGCGAAAGTAATCGGCCAGCGCACCCGGTGCCGTGCGGTTAACACGGCGCACGCAATCGCCTTCAGTGTCGCCTCTGAGCAAATCCAGCTCACGCTCATGGATCAACACGCGCAGCGCACCGCGATACAACAGCGACAAGGCAGCGCGCAGGTCACCTTGCGCCAGCAGCGCGCGCGCGGCGGACGGAATATCAACGGGCAGGCTTTCGGCGCGCAAGTCCAGCCCGAACAGCACATCGGGTTTGTAGCGTGTGCGTTTTCCAATCAAGCCTCTAAACCAGCCCAACCGCTGCGACAGGTAATACAGCAGCCAGCCAATAAAAGCTATGCCGATCACCCACGCGGCGACGCGCAGCGCTTCAGCCAGGAATTGCGCAAATACCAGCCAGCCGTCACCGATCTTGCGTTCTTCCCGTTCCTCTGCATTCGCCGGGTGCTTGCGACGCCACACCTTGCGCTCTTCAACCTGCTTGAAATCGGGACCGCTCAGGATTTCTTCCATCATCCGTTTTTCTGCGGACCTCACGGTCGCATCGGAAACCACACGCTGCGGCGGGTCGCTCGCGGCAACCTGAGCAAACGCATCGTTGCCGGCAGCGGCTTGCACCAGCATTGCGGTCAACAACAGCACTACGCCCCTGGTCATCGCAGCGCCCGCCGCTGCGACCCGCGCGCTCATGCGTTTAAATGCCACCTCCAAATCCCAACCTTCAAGCACAGTGCGGCGCGAAAGGTAGAGTGAGAAACCGGCCGTAACATAGAGCGGTTCGAGCACGCACTCGATTAACGCCAAGGTGCCGTTAAAGAGGTACTGACTGATGAGCGACGCCTCGCTCCCACCCCATGAAAAATAGTCCCCCAGTTGCACGCTGAAATGCGCGCCTCCGGGCGTGATCATTTTGAGCAAGCCATCGAAGCCCAACAGCAGCACATAGGCGAAATGAATCATCACAATCGTAAGCCACACGGCGGGGTTGCGCGCTGCGCTATCCAGCACGGCAACACGCTCGCGCCGAGCCTTGCCGGTTTGACCTTCAAGCTGAGGCACTGCCAGATGAAAGCTGCGCGCAAAGTCAAAGCGCCCAATCGTCAATGAATACAGCAGGCCGGTGCGCGGAATTTGCCATAAGCTTTCAAGTGTCGCGCGCCATGACGGTGTGGCGCCAAACACCGCTTGCGCCACCACGTACAGCGCGATGCGGTCAAACGCCGGTTTTGCCCACCACACAATCAGCAAAGCGGCGGTGGGGTGGCCCCAGGTGATCAGATTCACCAGCAACGCAAAGGCGAGGTAGGGCAACACAAAAGCCCAATACAAATTGGCGCCGGTGCGGCGCGCCAATGCAATGCCCAAATCAAACGACTCCCACGGGTTACGCGCGCGCAGCACCACGGTGAGCTGGTCAATGCGCATCGCTGTTGCGGCCGCCGCCAACGAACATGAAATACAAGGCGAACAATACCCAGAACATGATCCCGACCGCGTATTTAACAGCGGGCGAAAACGCTGTGCTGGATGACCAAAAGGCTTCGATAAAGGCCGCAAACAGGGTCATGCCGGCGGCGCCGTAAAGCAGACGCACGGCTGGACCGGCGGCGAATTTCAGTGCTGTCAGGCGCGTGTAGCGGCCCGGTGCAATCAGCGCCCAGCCCAATTTCAGACCTGCAGCGCCGGAGAGTGCCGCCCCCAGCAATTCCCATGAACTGTGGCCGGAAACGAAACCCCAGAAAGTCTGGGTGTAACTCAATTGCGTCAAGTGCCCGGCAACAGCGCCGATGGAAAACCCGTTGAACAGCAGAAAAAATATGGCGCCGATGCCGTAGATCAAGCCGCCGGCGAAACACTGAAAATCGATTTTCACGTTGTTCCAGATGTAATAGCCAAACATCATCACCTGACTGTCGGCCTCGCGGTGCGGGCCGAGCACACGATTGCCCGGTGCATACATGCGCTCGTAGGCGCTGAGTTGCTCCGGGCTCACCAGGTAGTAAACGAATTCGGGAAAATACTGAAGCACGGCAATCAAACCCAACAGCGGTATGAACAACAGCGCTATCGCGATCCACACCAACAACGACTCCTGCCTCACCAGCGCCGGAAAACCATGGCCGACAAAACTGATCACGCCATTCAACGCGTTGCTGCGCGCGCCGTAAAGCAGCTGGTGGCCACGCAGCGCGAGTTGATTCAAGTAGTCGACCAGCTCCGGGCTGTAGGCGCGGTCGCGCGCCAATGCCAGGTGGTGCGCCAGTTCGCGGTAGCCGTGCGGCCACTGGCGTGCCACAGCCGCACGCGACGCGCTGGCGCGTGTAGCACCACCTGCGTCCAGCGTAGCGAGCCCATTCTCGAACTCGATCCAGTCCTTGCGATGGCGTGTCTCGAAGCTGGTTTGGTTCATGCGGTCCTGCCCCGTTGATAGTGCGCGATGCCCAGCAACACCTGCGCCGGTTCGCGCGCGGCGCCCACCAGGGGCGCGGCGTGCCCGGCGAGTTCGTCGGCGCGCGCCTCCGTCAGCGTGGCGTAGCGCTCGGCGAAATCAAGCACCGCGCGTTTTTCGGCGAGCGTTAACGCCACCGCTGGTGCGATCAGTCGCGCCTGCGGCAATGCAGCGCGCACCGCCGGTTTGTCGCGATAGACAACAATGGTGCCAGCTGCCAGATCGCCCAGACGCTTAAAATCGCGGTTAAGCAGCATCGAAATCAGCCCAAACGCATACAGGAACGGCAGAAAATCCACCGCGCGCAACAGGTTGCGCGTGACCGATGCACCGAACGTAACCGGCGTGCCATTGTCATTGAGCACCACCATGCCGAATGCGCGTTTGCCGGGCGTCGCGCCCTGCCACCACACTTCGCAGACGACCGGGTAGAACCACTCCAGCATAAACGCCAGAATCAGCAGGATGCCCATGCCGGCACCTTTCAACTGGGCAAGCACCATCGCCAGCACGCCATACAAGGCGACACGTATCATCAAGTCGATAACAAAGGCGAGCGCCCGCGGCACCGGGCCCGCCAAGCGTAGCGTAAGCTCAAAGCCTTCGGGAGTAGGGACGCTGCGTAAGGTATCGAGCATGGGTTTCACAGAATATCAGGCCACAACGATTTTGGGGTTGGCGGCGGAAAATCTTGTGAGGGGTGAGGGTTAGACAACGACTCCGGATAGTTACGTTTACGGGTGAGCGCATACATTGCACCCTTCACCCTTCACCCTTCACTCTTCACCCTGCACTCTTCACATTTCACCGCAGTACGTTACACTCACCTCTGATTCGCGCGAAGAGCGCTATATGGCTGATATTTCAAGTAAAAAAGTCGTTTTAGGTGTCACCGGCGGGGTTGCAGCCTACAAGGCCGCTGAACTCGTGCGCCGCCTGGGCGAGCATGGCATCGACGTGCATGTCGTCATGACGCAGGCCGCCTGCGGCTTCATCACGCCTGCAACGATGCAGGCGCTTTCGGGCAATCCGGTCTACACGGATATGTGGGATGTGCGCATTGACAATGCCATGGCGCATATCGAATTGTCACGCGATAAAGCGGCGCTTGTGATTGCGCCGGCTACCGCCGATTTCATGGCGAAACTCGTGCATGGCCATGCGGATGATTTGTTATCAACCCTGTGTCTCGCACGCGACTGCGCACTACTGGTGGCGCCTGCGATGAACCGTCAGATGTGGGAGCATCCCGCGACGCGACGCAACATGGCGCAGCTTGAAAAAGACGGCGTCACAGTGCTCGGCCCCGCCAGCGGCGACCAGGCGTGCGGCGAAACCGGCGCCGGCCGCATGCTGGAGGCGCAAGAAATCGCCGATGCGGTCGCCGCCTTCCTCTCGCCTAAAACGCTTGCGGGCGTGCGCGTGCTGATGACCGCCGGTCCAACCTTCGAACCCATAGACGCGGTGCGCGGCATCACCAATCGCAGTTCCGGCAAAATGGGTTACGCCATCGCGCGCGCAGCCATGGGGGCGGGCGCAAAAGTCACCTTGGTTTCGGGTCCATCCAGCCAGCCCTTGCCCGCAGGCGCATCCGTAACACACGTGCAAAGCGCGGCGGAAATGTTCGATGCGGTGAAACGCAACGCCAAAGACGCGGATATTTTTATCGGTGTCGCAGCCGTGGCGGACTACCGTGTGGACAAACCGCGCGAGCACAAGATCAAAAAAACCGACAAGTCCCAGCTCACGCTGAAACTCGTGCCCAACGCGGACATCCTCGGCTGGATCGCGGCGCAACCGAAACCGCCGTTCACCGTGGGCTTCGCCGCCGAAAGCCAGAACCTCGAAACCTACGCCGACGAGAAACGCCGGCGCAAAAAGGTGAACCTGATAGTCGCCAACCTCGCGCAAAACGCCATCGGGGCCGATGATAACGAGGTGATGCTGCTGGACGACAGCGGCACGCACAAACTGGCGCGGGCGCCGAAGGACGTTGTGGCGAAAGAAATCGTGGCGCGCATCGCGAACTTGTATAAGGCCGGGAAGAAGCGGCGTTAATCCCAGATTTCCAGCTACAGGTGTGCTGCGAATCGTAAAACGGCATCAAGTTTGAGCCTAACCCAAAAATTGCCTCACGATATAACCCGCTCCTGTAGCGCCTCCTGCGCCAGTGTATTGATGCTTTTTCCCTGCGCTTGCGCGGCAATGGCAAGCTTTTCGTGCAACTCCGGTGAAATACGCAAGTTGAATTTGCCGGAGTAGTTGCGCCGCGGTTTTATGCCCTTCTCCTTGCAGACCTCAAGGAAAACCTGGAGTGAGCGCTTGAATTCCGCGCGTAGCGTCTTCGGGGTCTTACCAAAGAAATCAGCGCCACCGTTAATGCCGAGAATCTCGCCGCGGAAAAGATCGAGTTCAGGGTCATACTCGATTTTCGCGTGGAAACCGTCAACTGTCATTACGTTCATGGTTCAACTCCGTGTTGTTCAAGCCATATTTGATACCATTTTACAGAAATCATTCCATGAAAAAAATCGATGTAAAAATCCTCGACCCGCGCCTGCGCGATCAGTTACCGCAATACGCCACACCCGGCTCCGCCGGCCTCGACCTGCGCGCGTGCGTGCAGGCGCCGTTGACGCTGAATCCCGGCCAATGCGAACTGATACCCGCGGGCATCGCCATACATATCGCCGATCCGGGCTACGCCGCAGTGATACTGCCGCGCTCCGGCCTCGGCCACAAACACGGCATCGTGCTCGGCAATCTGGTGGGCCTGATCGATTCCGATTATCAGGGGCAGTTGTTTGTCTCTACCTGGAATCGCGGCAACGCGCCGTTTGTCATTCATCCGCTGGAGCGGCTGGCGCAACTGGTGGTGATACCGGTGATGCAGGTTGAATTCAACGTGGTCGACGAATTCGGCACCTCGGATCGCGGCGCGGGCGGGTTTGGCAGTACGGGGAAAGCCTAACGCACCAGCAGGATGTAAATCAGCAGCAGGTTGATGACGACGGAAATCAGCGCGATCGCCTGCCACAGCGCCGCCGGGCGCTGCGCGAGCGGCATGCGCGGCGGCGCGGATACGGGTTGTGTTTCACCACGTTCCAGTGCAAGCAACATTTCTTCCGCCGTCTCGAAGCGTTGCTTCTGATCGCGCGCCACCGCGCGCAGCAACACATTTTCCAGCCACTGCGGAATATCGGGCCGGTAGCGCGTGGGCGGCGTGGGGTCGGCGAAACGCGGATGCTGAAACGGCTCGATTTCGCCGTACGGATATTTGCGCGTGAGCAGATGGTACAAACTCACGCCTGCCGCGTAAATATCACTTTGTGCGGTGGCCTTTGCATTTTCAAACAGCTCCGGCGCCATATAGCTGGGCGTGCCGGGATTGCCCTGCAATTCGGGGTAGGGCACGCCCGCAGCCAGCGCCACACCCATGTCGAGCACACGCAGTTCATCACTGTCGTCGCACAACAGATTGGCGGGCTTGATGTCGCGATGAATGATCGACAAGCGATGCAGCGCGCCCAGCGCTCGCAAAATCTGCGCACCGATACGCGCCACATCCGCCGCGGCAAAATGCTTGCCGCTATCGAGATGTTGCTGCAGTGTGGCGCCGCTGTGGAACGTCATCACGTAATACAGATGGTGGCGCGCTGACGTTGCAATCGGCACCACCTGCGGAAAATGCCGCGACACCAGCCGCTTGGCGAGCCATTCCTCGCCGAGCAGGCCTTCGCAACTCGGGCGGTCATAGGCAAACGCGGTTTGCAGCGTTTTCAGCGCGCATACCTGCCCTGAGGCGGAACGCACTTTGTAGAGCAAGGTCGCGCGCGACTCATGAATCAGGCTCAACACCTCGAAGCCATCGATCACGCCACCGGGTTTCAGGCGCGGCGGCACCGGCAGGCGCACATACGCGCTCAACATATCGCGCCAGCCCTCTGCCGCCACCGCGTCGATGCGCGCCACCAATGCGGTTGCGTTGTCGGCGCTGCCCGCTTCCAGTGCGCTATCGACCACGGCATCAGCCGCGCGCTGCGGGTCTTCGTGCAACAGCATCAATTCGTGGATGCGCTTGTTACCCAGCGCTTCCCACACGCCGTCTGTGCAAATGAGAAAGCGATCTTTAGCCAGCAGATCGCCATCGGCGTAATCGACCATCAAATGCTGATCGAGGCCCACCGCGCGCTTTAACACGTGGCGCATATCGGGGCGATCCCACACATGATCCTGCGTGAGCAGCGTCATTTCGTGGTTGCGCAAGCGATAAATGCGCGTGTCACCCACATGCCCAATGGTGTAACGATTGCCGCGCAACACCAGCAGACTCAAGGTGGTCGCCATGCCGGCGCGGTTTTTGTCCACCGCACCCTGCCCCATCATCCAGCGGTTGATGGCTGATAACACGCGATCCACCGCCTGCGGCACTTCCCAGGTTTCGGGCGTGGCGTAGTAATCCGCGAGCAGGCCACGCACCGTGTACTCGGCAGCTTCACGTCCCGCGCCTTCGCCGGAGACGCCATCGGCCACCGCCAGCAGCGCGCCGCGCGCGGCGAGCTCGTCCGCGCCGGGTGTGACCAGACCGCAAAAATCTTCGTTGCGCTCGCGCTTGCCGGTGCGGGTGGCGTGGCCTACGGCGAATTCGAGGGGCATGGTTGTATGGCGTGAGGCGTGAAGCGTGAGGGGTGGTGGCGTTAGGTGATGATGCGCTCGTGCGTCAAGTAAGCGCAATAAGGCCGGATGACCGCCGACGCCTCACCCCTCACCCCTTACGCCTCACGAATTCAAACCTTCGCCGCCGTCAAATGCGCCGCGCCCCAGGTCGTGCGCCAGCGGTTTTTCACCGCGGTCAATCCGCTCAGTGCAACTATTGCCAGCCCCGCAAATATCAACAGTCCGGTCTGATAGCTGCCGGACAATTGCTTGGAATAACCCAGCGACGAGGCCAGATAAAACCCGCCGATGCCCCCCGCCATGCCCACCAGCCCGGTCATCACGCCGATCTCCTTGCGAAAGCGCTGCGGCACCAGTTGAAACACCGCGCCGTTACCCATACCCAGCGCGAGCATGGCGCACACGAACAATACCAGCGCCATCCATGCCTCGCGCATGCCGAAACTTACCAGCGCGAGAAACCCCGCCGCCAGCACATACATCAGCGACAGTGATTTGATGCCGCCGATGCGATCCGCCACCATGCCACCCACTGGACGCACCAGCGAACCCGCGAACACGCAGGCCGCCGTGAGATAACCGGCAACCACCGGCGACAACCCATACTGGTCATTAAAATATATTGTCAACGACGATGCCAGCCCGACGAATCCGCCAAAGGTCACGCTGTAGAAAAACATGAACCACCACGCGTCTTTGTCGCGCAGCACTTTCAGGTACTCGGTGAGCGGCTTGGCGGGCGGGCATTCGGGGCTGTCCTTGGCGAGCCACATATAAATCACCAGCACCACCATCAGCGGAATCGCCGCGAGGCCGAACACATTGCCCCAACCATAAGCGACCGCGAGACCCGGCGCCAGCAGCGCCGCGAACACGGTACCCGAATTACCTGCTCCCGCAATGCCCAGCGCCGTACCTTGATGCTCGGGCGGATACCAGCGCGAGGCGAGCGGCAGGGCCACTGCAAACGAAGCCCCCGCCATACCCAGCGCCAGCCCCAGCACCAGCACCTGCGTGTAGCTGTGGATGCCAAAATACCATGCCAGCAGCAACGCCACGATCACGATCACCTGACCAATCAGTCCGGTCATTTTTGGTTTCAAATGATCCGCCAGGATGCCCATCACCAGACGCAGCAACGCGCCCGCGAGCACCGGTGTGGCCACCATCAGACCTTTCTGCGCAGCGGTCAGATTCAGGTCTTGCGCGATCTGCACCGCCAGCGGCCCCAGCAGCACCCACACCATGAAGCTCAGATCAAAGTACAAAAACGCCGCGAACAGCGTAGGCGTGTGGCCGGCTTTCAGGAACGATGCTTTCATTTCATTCTCGAATACAATGTAGTAATTGTTTTTTCACTAAATATTAATATTCACCAACACCGTGTCGCCATCAACGCTCGCAGGAAACACAGCAACGCGCACATCTGCATCTTCGAGACACTGACCGCTGACAAGATTGAAGTGTTGCTTGTACACGGGTGAAGCGACCACCAGCTCGCCCTTCAAATCACCGACAATGCCGCGCGACAGCACGTTCGCGCGCGAGAACGGGTCGCGATTGTCGATGGCGTAAACGCTATCGCCGCCATCACCCGTCAGGCGGAACACCGCAACCTGGCGCCCGCCCACCAGCGCGCACACGCCGGTGTCGGGTACGATGTCGCTGAGTTTGCACACCGCGACCCACTCGCTAATTGCAATGTTCGGACGCGCACTCATACCACGGCCTCCGCCTCGCGTTGATCCCGTTCCTCCGCGCGCGCCGGCCGTATCTGCCCGCGTTCGGCGACGAACACCACGTTGCTGTCCGGCTGGTCGCTATTGACGAAGTGGTGGAAGCGTTTGAGCGTCTGCGGATCGTTGATCGCCTTCTTCCATTCGCACTCGTAGGTATCGACAAACTGTTGCATGTCGGCTTCGAGTTCAGCGCCGAGGCCCAGCGAATCCTCGCACACCACCTTGCGCACATAATCGATGCCGCCCTCGAGGTTGTCGAGCCAGGTCGCGGTGCGTTGCAGCCGGTCGCCGGTGCGGATGTAGAACATCAAAAAGCGGTCGATGTATTTGATGAGGGTGGCATCGTCGATGTCTTTCACCAGCAAATCGGCGTGGCGCGGCTTGATACCGCCGTTACCGCACACGTAGAGGTTCCAGCCCTTTTCGGTGGCGATGATGCCGACGTCCTTGCCCTGCGCTTCCGCGCATTCGCGGGTGCAGCCCGACACCGCCATCTTCAGCTTGTGCGGCGAACGCAGCCCGCGGTAGCGGTTCTCGATGTTGATCGCCATCGACACCGAGTCCTGCACGCCGTAACGGCACCAGGTACTGCCCACGCAGGACTTCACCGTGCGCAGCGCCTTGCCATAGGCGTGACCGGATTCGAAGCCCGCGTCCACCAGCTCCCGCCAAATCACTGGCAGTTGCTCCACGCGCGCGCCGAACAGATCGATGCGCTGGGCGCCGGTAATCTTGGTGTAAAGGCCGAATTTTTTCGCCACCGCGCCCAGCACAATCAGCTTGTCTGGGCTAATCTCGCCGCCCGGCACGCGCGGCACGATGGAATAGGTGCCGTCCTTCTGCAGATTGGCGAGGTAGTGATCATTGGTGTCCTGCAACGGCGCATGTTTGGGCTTCAGGATATATTCGTTCCAGCACGCGGCCAGTATCGATGCAACCGCCGGCTTGCAGATATCGCAGCCGCGCCCCTGGCCGTGCTTGGATATGATCTGGTCGAAGGTTTTCAGGCCGCCGACGCGCGTGAGGTGAAACAACTCCTGGCGTGTATACAGGAAGTGCTCGCACAAATAGTTTTTAACATCCACGCCCTGCTTCTTGAGTTCGCTGTCGAGGATTTGCTTCACCAGCGGCCCGCAGCCGCCGCAACTGGTGGCCGCTTTGGTGTTCTTCTTCAACGCGCCAAGGCTGGTCGCCCCCGCAGCGACGGCACAGCACAGCGCGCCCTTAGACACACTGTTGCAGGAACAAATCAAAGCCGAGTCCGGCAGTGCAGCTACACCCATGCCTTTACTCGCACCGCCTTCGCGCGCGGGCAGAATGAGGTCTTCGGGATGCTCAGGCAAGGCAATCGCGTTCAACGTCAATTGCAGCAGGCTGCCGTAGTCGTCGGCCTCGCCCACCAGCACCGCGCCCAGCAAACGCTTGCGGTCACCCGACACCACCAGCTTCTTGTAAATGCCCGAAGCCTCGTCGGTGTACACATAGTTCAACGCATCCGGCGCAACACCATGCGCATCGCCGATGGATGCCACATCCACCCCCAGCAGCTTTAACTTGGTGCTCATGTCGGCGCCGGGAAAGCGTGCATCCTTCTCACCGGTGAGATGGCGCGCCGTGACTTCCGCCATCTGATAGCCGGGCGCGACCAGGCCATACAGGCGCCCGCTCCACAGCGCGCACTCGCCCAGCGCATAGATGTCTGCGTCGTTGGTCTGGCAATGGTCGTTGACCGCGATGCCGCCGCGCTCGCCGATGGTAAGCCCGGCCGCTTTCGCAAGCTGATCACGCGGGCGGATACCGGCGGAGAACACGATGAGGTCGGTTTCCAGCGCGCTGCCGTCGGCGAACAGCAATTTGTGCCGGCATTCATCGCCCTTGACGATTTCTTTCGTTTGCTTGGAGGTATGCACCGCAACACCCAGCGCTTCGATCTTGTGGCGCAGCAGCCTTCCACCCGAATCGTCGAGCTGCACCGCCATCAGCCGCGAGGCGAACTCCACCACATGCGTTTTGAGGCCCAGATCGTGCAGCGCCTTGGCGGCTTCCAGTCCGAGCAGACCGCCGCCGATCACCGTGCCGACTTTAGCCGTAGCGGCAGCGATGCGTATTGCTTCCAGATCCTCGATTGCGCGGTAGACAAAGCAATCCTGCCATTCGGTGCCGGCGACTTTCGGCACGAAGGGGTAGGAGCCGGTGGCCAGCACCAGCTTGTCGTAGGGCAACTCGTGACCGCGTGCCGAGCGCACCACTTTGCGCGTGCGGTCGATGGCGACCGCCTTGTCGCCGAGCCGCAGCGCGATACCGTGCTGCTCGAAAAATCCCTCAGGCACCAGGTTCAGATCGGCGGCGGATTTCCCGGAAAAAAAACTGGTCAGTTGCACGCGGTCGTAAGCCGGGCGCTGCTCCGCGCAAAACACGGTCACCTCAGCCCGGCGGCCTTCGCCTTCCAGGCGGCTCACCAATTGCTCCAGGAAGCGCTGGCCGATCATGCCGTTGCCGATGACGACGATTTTTTCGGTTTTCATGGCGGGGCTCATGCGGCACCTCGCGCGGCTGTTCCAGCGCTGCTGTTACCATCACCAAAAAAGCGTAACCTGTTCATTTTATTGACCTTTTATAATCCATGCACAAGCGTCTGTGATAGCTATAGCAATTACGATGCCAGTATCCACAAACAGGAGCTACGCCCTAGAGATCTCTGGAAATGGGTTGTTGCGGCGCACCATAGGGGTGCAATACAGCGGGATTACGCACTGCAAATGCGCGGCACGGCGCGGCATTTGTGGTGCGCGCCGGTTTGGCGGAAGTACCCTGCTATGGTGAAGCGTTCAAGTCAGGCAAGCTGCTCCGTTGTCGATACGACAGACAAATCACCATCGCGAACCAGCCGGATATCCACTTCCCGTTCAACATATTTCCACTCCCCGGTTGCCCGCAATTCCGCCAGCAGTCGATCAAACTCATTCTCATGAGCGGGCGCGAACTCGAACCATGTGAGGAAATCAAAAGGTTCTTTTTCGGAGAGGTCTCGGCAGTGGTGCAGCCTTCTCGCCACGGCAGGCAAGTACTGCATTCCAATTTGGGTGTGATGGGATTGCTCTTCAAATATTTTTCTGCGCTCATCTTGTGTCAATGCCCACCACGCCGCATTTTTTCGCAGGGGTATCAGTGCCGCGCGTGATGCCTCGGCGCGTCCAAGACCTTGTTGTTTGGACACGAGCTGGTTCTTCTCTTCGCGAACCACATACCGTTCATTGCTGGTGATCCCTCGAAGCGACCAACCGGATAGTGGCCTTTGCGGCTCTGATCCCATGTTCGCGCCGGAAACTATGTCAACCCTTGCCACGGCACTCAACGGTTCGCCGAGTATCGCGCTGCTGTTCATGACACGCCAAGGTCCGGTGTCACTGCCAACAAATGAATACAGGCGGGCACTCATCCCGGAATATCTCTTGCGTCCGTGCGCCGCCGCCAATCGCTCATGGTCACCAGCAGCAACTGCTGAAAATTTTGCATGATTTCAGGATCATTACTCTGTGTGACGTGCGTGGCACACGCGGCGAGCAGCCGCTCGACCGCTGCAATAGTTATCGGCTGGTGTGACAGCACCGTATTGCGGGTGTAGCGCGCCATGCGTCCGACACTGATACCGTAGGGGCGCGGCATATTGTGTTGCTGTATGGAAAATCGATGCATGTTCACCCCCTGCCGTTTAACCAGCATTCGTAATGAAACTGCTCTTACGCTCGAACCAGGTCATGCCGCAGCCTTGAACTGCTTTTGATAGAGAAACTCCAGCACGCGCGAGCGCAAGTGGATGTAGCGCGCGTTGGCGGCGAGCGCCAGACGCTCGCGTGGACGCGGCAAGCCCACGTCCAGCACTTCGCCGATGGTTGCCGCCGGACCGTTGGTCATCATCACCACGCGGTCGGAAAGCAGCACGGCTTCATCCACGTCGTGCGTCACCATCAGCACCGTGGCGCCGGTGTCGGCGACGATGCGCATCAATTCATCCTGCAGGGAAGCGCGCGTCAGCGCGTCAAGCGCGCCGAACGGCTCGTCCAGCAGCAACACTTTGGGCTCTATCGCCAGCGCGCGCGCGATGCCGACACGCTGCTTCATGCCGCCCGACAATTCCTGCGGCATCTTATCCATGGCATGCGCGAGACCGACCATTTCGAGCGCGGCCTGGGTACGTGCCTTCAGCTTCGCTTTGCGCTCCGCTGCGCCGAACACACGCTCGACCGCCAGATAGACATTGCCAAAACAACTGAGCCACGGCAGCAGCGAGTGGTTCTGGAACACCACCCCGCGATCGGGTCCGGGGCCGGCGATCTCGCGTCCGGCGAGGATCATGCCGCCCTCGGTCGGCGCCAGCAGCCCGGCAACCAGGTTGAGCAACGTGGATTTGCCGCAACCGGAGTGGCCGATCAGTGTAACGAATTCGCCTTTTCCAACCACAAGGTCGATGCCGCTGAGCGCGACGAACGCGCCTTTTTTGGTGTCGAAGGTCATGCTGACCGACTCAATTTGCAGGTAATTTTCCATAATCGCCTCTCATGAATAACTGAATCGCCGCGCCAGCAACACCAGTGCCTGTTCCAGCAGCAGCCCGACTATGCCGATGGTGAAGATGGCAATGATGATGTGATCAACTTTCAGGTTGTTCCATTCGTCCCACACCCAGAAACCGATGCCGACGCCGCCAGTTAGCATTTCAGCGGCGACGATCACCAGCCACGCCACGCCGATCGACAAGCGCACGCCGGTGATCATGTAGGGCAGCACCGCCGGGAACAGGATTTTGGTGAACACCTTCCACTCGGAAAGCTTGAGCACGCGCGCCACATTGAGATAGTCCTGCGGCACCTGCTGCACGCCCACCGCGGTATTGATAATCATCGGCCACAGGCTGCAAATGAAAATCACGTAAATCGCCGCCGGGTTTGCCGCCTTGAACAACAGCAGCCCGATCGGCAGCCATGCCAGCGGCGACACCGGGCGCAGCAGCGCGATGATCGGCGCCGCCATATCGGACAAAAACTTGAATCGTCCGACGATGAAGCCGAGCGGTATGCCCACCAGCGCCGCAAGGCCAAAGCCGATGCCGACGCGCTTTAACGACGACAGCACGTTCCAGCCTATGCCTTGATCGTTGGGGCCTTTCTGATAGAACGGATCGGAAAAAATGTTGACGGCCGCGGCCCACACCGCCGCCGGTCCAGGAATGCTCCCGCTCATTTTGGCGACAGCCGCCCAGATCAACGCAAAAATCACCAGGCCGAGCACGTAGGCAACAACCTCGCGCACCCACTCGGGCGCCTGCAGGCGGCGGTAGGATTTGACAGGCGCCGCCGCGCCCCGGGTGGCGGCACGTGTCGCACTCTCCGTCAGCGCGGGCGCGGCCGGGTGTGACGCACCCGTTTGTGGCGACGACACAACGACCGCTAACGCGTCGCTCTTTCTGATTGCAATCGAACTCATAGGGTGACCTCCGTTGTCGGCATTCTGAAATCAGGCCATCTTGATCTTGAAATCCCCGGCGTAGCGCTTGGGATCCCTGCCGTCCCACACCACGCCGTCGATCATCTTCGCCGTGCGCATCGGGTCTTTGGGCAGTGCTGTTTTGGTCGCCGCCGCGGCATCCTTATAGACGTCGATGCGGTTGACCTGCTTGGCGACCGCCAGGTAATCGGGATCAGTCTTGAGCAGGCCCCAGCGGCGATGCTGCGTCATGAACCACATGCCATCGGACAGATACGGAAAATTGACGTAGCCGTCGTTGTGAAACTTCATATAGTCCTTGTCGTCCCAGGTCTTGCCGATACCGTTGTCGTAGCGGCCGAGCATGCGCGCGACAATCACATCCTTGTCGGTGTTGACATAGGCGCGGTCGGCGATGATGTCGGCGGTTTTCTGCCGGTTGGAAAGCGAGGCGTCGATCCATTTGCCGGCTTCGATCACCGCGGCCGTCATGGCGCGCGCGGTGTTCGGGTGCTTCTGCACGAATTCCGCCGAGCAGCCGAGCGTTTTTTCCGGGTGGTCTTTCCAGATTTCCTGCGTGGTGTTGGCGGTAAAGCCGATCTTGTCGACGATGGCGCGGTTGTTCCACGGCTCGCCGACACAGTAACCGTCCATATTGCCAACGCGCATATTCGCCACCATCTGCGGCGGCGGCACGGTGATGGTCTTCACATCCTTGAACGGATTGATGCCATGGGCCGCCAGCCAGTAGTAGATCCACATCGCATGCGTGCCGGTGGGAAAGGTATGCGCAAAGGTGTAATCGCCCTTTTCCTTGTCGATCAGCGCCTTCAGGCTCGCGCCATCTTTCACGCCTTTGTCGTAGAGTTTGCGCGACAGCGTGATGGCCTGGCCGTTGTGATTCAGATTCATCAGGATGGCCATGTCTTTCTTCGGCCCGCTGATGCCCAGTTGCAGCCCGTAGATAAGGCCGTAGAGCACGTGCGCGGCGTCGATCTCGCCGTTGACCAGCTTGTCGCGCACTGCAGCCCACGACGCCTCTTTGGTGGGCGTGATCTTGATGCCGAATTTTTCGTCGAACTTCATCACCGAGGCGATCACCACCGAGGCGCAATCGGTGAGCGGAATGAAGCCGATCTTGACTTCCTTCTTCTCGGGCGCATCCGAACCCGCGACCCATGCCGCGGCGCGCACCGCCGGGTGCACCAGGCTCATGATCGCAGCCGCGCCCGCTTGCTTGAGAAATTTTCGGCGCACATCACTCAACTGAGGTTGTTGGGTATTTGCCGGTGCGCTAAGCGTATTGCGAGTGATGTTATGGTCCATGCTGTTCTCCACCTCAGTGTTGTCTGCACAAAATAAAAAGGGCGCTCCACTGCAGCGCGCAAACAACGCACCGCAGTTGAACACCCTTGTTCTTGAACAGACCGCCGTTGGCCTGCTCTCGCTACACCAATAGCAATCGGCGTGCCAACGCCGATTCATGAAAGCATAATTTTACATAACCTTTTGTTTTTATTTACTTATTTGTATTTGCATGCTCCTGGTTTCAAATCGGATGCAACGCGCTGTTGCGGTGCACAATGCAGGGCATGCGCACCAAGGACGCACAAAACCTTCAGCCCAAAAGCTTGGCGTAGGTAATCACTTGTTCCGAGACCGTGCCCAGCGGCGCGCTGCGATCCATCGCGA
The DNA here is from genome assembly GCA_945861275.1 of Bordetella parapertussis. Classification (GTDB taxonomy): domain Bacteria; phylum Pseudomonadota; class Gammaproteobacteria; order Burkholderiales; family SG8-41; genus UBA5216. The sequence goes on along the minus strand of CAMATZ010000010.1, from coordinate 46,483 downwards.
GCTTGCGCAGCAGGCGATAGGCTTCTTCCTCGGACAATTTTTTTTCCTTCATCAGGATGCCCTTGGCGCGGTCGATCAGTTTGCGCTCGGAGAGCTTGCCTTTGGTCTGTGCGAGCTCGGCCCGCACCAGTTGCAGCGCCTCGAAGCGCGCGCGCGCAGCCTCGATAATCGGCGCGACGCGCTCCGGCGCAAAGCCGTCAACCCCATCTACCACATAGGCGCTAACCCCCGCGCGCACCGCATCACGTATGGAAACACGCCGGGCATCGCGAGTGAACATGACGATGGGACGCGGGCAGCCTGCGGAGATACTGCACAAAGCCTCCAGCGTGTCGTGCCCGGGTGAATCCGTGTTTACGATGATGGTGTCGGGATCGTGCCGCCGGACATCGTTACACAGCGTTCGCGAATCAGAGAATTCCGCAACGATGTCATGACCCAATCCTTGCAGAGCGAGGCGCAGACTAAGCGAACGCTCCGGGGATTCGTCAACCAGCATAATACGTAGCATGATGCTGCCTACTCACAAAATAGGTACCGATGCGGGGACGCCAAATCCGTGAACGCTTCGAGTTAACTTGAGTGATTAAATTTTCTCAGTGGACATTCGGCAACACGCCCACCTGTGGCATTTTCGCCAGCCCGGTCGCCCGCGCGTGCTCCTCGAAGCCTTTGTTGCGCCAGAAGAAGGCACCCGGCATAGTGGTGGGAATGACCAGCACGTAGAACAATGCACGGCCAACAGCGGCGGTTGCAATCACCAGCCCTGCCACCAACAGCCACGCCGTTGCGCCGGCGATGCCGTCGAGCGGTGCCATGCCAAGCGCAATCAGCGCTGCGATGCTGACGGCGATGCCGCTATTGCGCAGCAGGTAGGTCTTGCCGAAGGTGGTGCGTTGTTCAAGCTGCGACGCGGCGGCCTCGCCGCCGCGCTTTTCAAGATCGCGCGCGTGCATCGCCAATCCCGCCGCCTCGATCACCAGTCCCAGCACCATCGGCCACACCAGCACCGACAACAGACCGGAAAACGCCTGGCCTTGCGCGGCCAGCACCACTGCATAAACCACGCCCACCGCCAACGCGCCCAAGGTCAGCATCGAACCGTAGAACGTGGTGAGCACTTGCCAGTGATCCCAGAACGGGCGCGCCCTGATGCGATAAATACGGTTCATCGCGTAGATCGCCAACGGACCCGACACCACCGCCAGCCAGCCTGAAAAGGATTGCAGTGTGCCGATCCAGCTCTGCGGCAACAGCCACGAGAACAAGCCCGGCATGACGGATAACAACGCGTACAGACCCAGCGCATTGAAGAACACCGCGATGCCGGCGACTTCACGGCTCACCGGCGAGTGGCGCAGATTATTGAAGGCACGGTAGAAGCGATGCGGCTTGCCCAGGTGCGCGGTGGAAATCGCGAGTGCGGCGGTCTCCACCGCGAGCAGCACGAACAGCAGCGACGCATGAAGCGCCGGGTGCGCTTCCATCGACAATGCGTTCAAGCCCAACATCGGTCCCACAAACAACGTGAGAAACGCGCCGATCACGCCCTGCGATACCAGCGTGAAAAACACCAGCGGATTTTCGCGCGAACTCAGTTTCTGAAGATTCCATTCGCGCAGCAACAGCTTCTCCGCCACCTGTGGCTGGTAGCTCGCGTTGCCGGCTTCCTGCTTCTTGACATACACCAGCGGCATGCTGTCGGTGCGGAACATCTCACGCGGCAGCTCGCGCGTTTGCTGAAAGCGGATGTTCGGGTGCGTGATTTCCGGATCGGGAAAACCGGGTATCGCAAGCTTGGCCTGCACGCGGTTCTCGGGTGTGGTTTCGATAACGCCGAAGTCCAGCGCACCGGCCAGACACGCCGCGGCACACGCGGGCTTCAAGCCCACTTCGAGCCGGTCGACGCACATATTGCACTTGGACACTTCGCCCTTGATCGGGTCGAGTTGCGGTGCGTTATACGGGCACACCCAGGTGCAATAACCGCAGCCGAAGCAGATGTCCGGATCCTGCAGCACCGCGCCGTATTCGGCGAACTTGGTATAGGCCCGCGTCGGACAGCCTTTCAGACATACCGGATCGTCACAGTGGTTGCACGCCATCGAAATATTGACGCGGCGAAAATCGGGGTAGCTGCCGCCTTCGACGTAGCCCACCGAACGAAAGCTGATGTGCGCCGGCAGATTGTTTTTCTCGCTGCATGCCGCCTCGCAGGCATGACAGCCGATGCAGTTGTCGGCGCTGAAATGAAAACCGTGCTGCTTGTAGCGGTCCGGGTTGACACTGATGGCATCGCTGCCGTTGATTTTCAGACTCTTGCCGGCAAGGGCGTTGGTTTCATCGACCAGGCGAATGGATTTGCCGTGCTGATTGACCGTGGCGTCATTCGATGGTTGCAGCAAGGCATAGGCCGGCTCATGCTCGCGCCGCTTGAATGCAGGTGCTGCGCCTTCGCAGCCGCAGCCGCTACCGCTACCGCAGCCCACCGTACTGGTGCTGGCGGGGGACGGCGCAATGAAGGCCAGTCCGTCTTTGTCTACGCCCACGTTAAGCATGGTTTTCCTCTTCAGTAACTGCGCGCGGCGACGTTAGCCGCGGCCGCGGCCAATTGATCGCTGGCGGGTTCGATTTTCACCGCGCATTGCTTGAACGCAGGCTGGCGCGAATGCGGATCGAGCAGGCCCAGCGTCAGCTGGTTCACGCACTCGTGAAAATGGAACGGGATGAACACCATGTTATGCGGCACGCGATGCGTCGTCTGCACCAGCACCACCGCGTAACCGCGCCGCGAAATCAGGCGCGCATAAGTCATGTGGCCGACCCCCAGCTCGCGCGCCGCGTCCGGATTCATTTCCATATACGGCGTGGGACTGAACTTGTTGACGTTGCCGATCTTGCCGGTGCGCGTGCGCGTGTGGAAATGCTCGACCACGCGGCCGCTGTTGAGCCAGAACGGAAACTGCTTGTCCGGCCGCTCGTTGTTATCGACAAACGGCAGCACCAGCAGCTTGGCCTTGCCGTCCGCGTGCTGAAACACGCCATCGGTGTACAGGCGCTGCGAACCACTCTCGGCGCCTTCCGCGCACGGCCACTGAATGCCGCGTTGCTTCTCGATCCTGTCGTGGGTCAAGCCGGAATAGTCGAGCATGCGCCCGCGGGACAGCTCGCGCATCTCCTCGAACACCTCGGCAGACGTTTCAGGAAAGCGCATCTTGCGCCCCTGCTCGAAACGCTTCGCCATCTGGTTGAATATCCACAGGTCAGCCTTGGAATTGCCGTGCGGCTCCATCACCTTGCGCACCAGATTGACGCGCCGCTCGGTGTTGGTGAACACGCCTTCCTTTTCACCCCACAGCGCGGCCGGCAGAAACACATGTGCGTATTTGGTGGTTTCAACATCGGCATACGCATCCTGCACCACCAGAAATTCCAGGTTTTGCAAGGTCTTCTTGATGCGCGGCGCGTTGGGCATCGAGGTCATCGGATTGGTGGCGATCAGCCACAGCGCCTTGATCTGGCCGGTTTCCATGGCGGGAAAAATGTCGGTCATGAACATGCCGCGCTGCTTGGGAAAAAACTCCGGATCCACGCCCCAGAACTTGCCGATGGTTTCGCGGTCTTTTTCTTTCTCCAGTGCGCGATAGCCGGGCAGGCCCGAACACGAAGACCATTCGCGCGTGCCCATGGCATTGCACTGGCCGGTGATTGACAGGCTGGTGCCGCCCGGTTTGCCGATGTTGCCGGTGATGAGATTCAGGCTGTTGATCGCCGCCACGCCATCCGAGCCATGCGTGCTCTGGTTGATGCCCATGGTCCAGATCGACATCGCGGCGCCCGCCTTCGCGTAGAGGCGCGCGACGTGGCGGATGGTGTCCTCGTCGATGCCGCATATCGGCGCCACCGTGACCGGATCATATTGCGCTACCAACGCGGCGAATTCGTCAAAGCCGCTGGTATGCGCCTCGATGTACGCGCGGTCGTGCAGATTCTCCTTCAGGATCACATGCGCCAGGCTATTGAGCAGCGCGAGATCGGTGCCGGGCGTGACCGGCAGATGAATGTCGGCCATCTGCGCAAACATGGTGACGCGCGGATCGACCACGACCACCGGAAATTTTCGCTTCTCCAGCGCCATCTTGAGACGCCAGTAAATGATGGGGTGTTGCTCGGGCAGATTGGAGCCGAATGCGAGCAGGCATTCGGTGTGCTCGAAATCGTCGTAGCAGCCGGGCGGGCCATCGGAACCGAAAGAGCGCTTGTAGCCGGACACGGCGGAAGCCATGCACAGCGTGGTGTTGCCGTCATAGTTGTTGGTGCCGATCACCCCGCGCGTCAACTTGCCGAGCGTGTAGAACTCCTCGGTCAGTATCTGCCCGGTGGAAACAATGGCAACGGAATCGCGCCCGTATTTTTCCTGGATGCGCAGAAATTCGGCAGCGGTACGATCCAGCGCCACGTCCCACGACACCTCACCATAGGTGTCGATGATTTTGTCGCGCGCAAGCGGCGTCTTGCCGCGATTGGCGGAGTTGAACAGTTCGTGCTCGAAGATGCCCTTGATGCACAGCTTGCCCTGATTCACCGGCGCATCGGCAACACCACGCGCGGCCACCGCCTTGCCATCGGCATTGAGCCCGACCTCGATCGAACAACCGGTTGAGCAGTAGCCGCAGGTGGTATATTTCCAATCAACCACGCCTTTATCGGCAATCTTGATCGGGTTCTTGGTATGGCGTCCAAAAAGCATGGCTCATCTTTCTGTGTAGAAGCACAGCGTCTAGATAGCCAAGTTATAGCAACGACCGTGCCAAATAGTTGTTATTGTTTTAAAACAATAGCTTAACTTACATTTTCAGATTTATATGCTCACTATTGGTGCATAGCAGCATTTAGCGGCGTATTGTTGGTGCGCGTGGCATTAGAGACGTGGTTAGCGGCATCCGGAGCGCACCAATGTGGCGTGTTAAGGTCAACGCTGCTGCGTTACGCCGCGTTCATCACTGACCATGAAAAATTTCCACACCCTGAAGCTTTTACGCCCGCTGCTGGTGCTGATACTCGCCGCCGCTGCGCTTGCCGTCACAGCCGCGCGCGCACAAATGCCGGAAATCACGCTAACCATTTCCGGCCACAAGCTCACCGCCGAAGTCGCTGCCACCGACCCGGAGCGTATGCAGGGTCTGATGCACCGGCGCATGATGCCGGAGCATCGCGGCATGGTGTTCGTGTTCACCAGCGTGTCGCGTCACGCGATGTGGATGGAAAACACCTTCATTCCGCTGTCGGTTGCGTTTATCGACAGCGATGGCATCATCACCAACATCGAAGACATGAAGCCGCATACGCGCGACACCCATCCCGCGGTAAAACCCGTGCGCTACGCGCTGGAAATGAATCTGGGCTGGTTCGCCAAGCGCGGCATCAAGCCCGGCGCGAAGATTGAAGGGCTGGAGAAAGCGCCCTTGCCGAGGTAATCCGGCAAGGGATTTATTATTTCAGTATTTTCTTGTAAACTGTTGTTTCATAATATTTTTATATAAAGAGGCGTATCATGAAATTACTACGTTACCTCGCCATCGCAGGCGCGGCTGTTGCACTGAGCACGCCGATGTTTAGTGACGCTATCGCCGCCAACGCCAGTGGTGCCAGCAAGAGCCGCGCGACCAGCTCGGCGGCCAAGAGCAAAGCCACCAGCGGCGCCGCCAAAAGCAAGGCGACCAGTGGCGCGGCGAAAAGCAAAGCCACCAGTTCGGCAGCCAAGAGCAAAGCAAACTCGAAGCGCTAAGGCTCGATCAGCCGGCACCGGTCACAGCACAATAAAATGCCCGGCGATGCCGGGCTTTTTAATTGATGCGTCGAACCGCCTAAATTACAGCCCGCCATTCTGCTGCGCCACCATGCAAAACAGCATAGGAATCGACAACATGGTGTTGATGCGTGAAGTCATGCCCGCGAGCTTGGCTGCGGCGGCTTTTTCTTCAGGCGTAGCGGTTACTATGCCCAGCACCTTTTTCTGATTCGGCCAGATGATAAACCAGACGTTGAACGCCATCACCAGTGCGATCCACATGCCGATGCCGATGGCGGTGAAGCCTTTACCCAAGGTCAGCGCCTGCATGATGTAGTTGCTCATGCCCGCCACCAGCAGACCGGTAACCACCGTCGCCAGCGCAGCCCAACGAAACCAGAACAACACCGCCGGCGCGATCACTTTACCGATGGCAGGCTTGTGCTCGTCGGGAATTTTCGGCATGGACGGCGTTTGCACAAAATTCAAATACCACAGCAAGCCGATCCACATCACACCCGACATCACATGCAGCCAACGCATGACAAACGTCCACCACACATGCTCACCAAATTTGCCCGTGCCACTTACCAACAAAATAAGGGCGATCAGAATGACGACGCCCGCGATAATGGTCTTCCCCAAAGACGAAAAAAACGCAGCCATGATTTTGCTCCTTGCGTGAATTATTATGTTTCTTACGCGGGTGATTCTAGCACAGGCGCGTGGCGTGTCAGCACCGGAAACCCGCCCTGTGCAAATGTGGGTTGTTGGTGCAGCCATTTGAATTTAAAGACTTTTTACTATATGCGCTAACGCCCTCAGTGCTGTTTTTTGTTGCGCACAAACGCAGGCTTTATTTCTTCCTGTCCGGCCCGCCCGTCAGCGGCACAAAGCGCACCCCCAGCACATGGCGCGTGTGCGTGACGCCGGCGGCGGATTTTGTGATCAGCAGCAGTTCCTGATGCGAACCCTGCGCGCCTACCGGAATCACCAGCTTGCCGCCGGGCTTTAGCTGTTCAATCAACGCCGGCGGTATCTCACGCGCCGCTGCCGTCACCATGATGGCGTCAAACGGGGCGGCCTCAGGCCAGCCTTGATAACCATCGCCGATGCGCGTGATCACGTTACGATAGCCGCCGGCTGTCAGCCGCTGCGCGGCGACGCGCCCCAGCGGCTCGACAATTTCAATGCTGTAAACCGCTGCGGTCAATTCGGCGAGCACTGCCGCCTGGTAGCCCGAACCGGTGCCTACTTCCAGCACTTTTTCGCCGCCCTTCAGATCCAGCAAATCCGTCATCAGCGCCACGATGTACGGTTGTGAAATCGTTTGACCACTGCCGATCGCCAGCGGCGTGTTGCGATAGGCGTTGGCCTCGTCACCCGGCGCAACATAGCGGTGACGTTCCACTTTTGCGATGGCGTTCATCACGCGAAAACTGAAGCTTGCGCGTCCCGTTTCACTCGCGGTGTCGCGTGCCATCGCCGCGATTTCATCGGTCATTTTCGCGCGTGGCGCGGCGTATTGATCCTGCGCGGATGCGGTGGCCATGACCGTTGCGAGCAATAATCCAGGCAATGTTTTCATGCGAAGAAAAACCGGAAAACAAAAAGGGGCATACCGCTTCCAGTATGCCCCTCGCTGCGCCGCCTGACAATCCGGCGCGGGATTCTCAAATTACTTCTTGGCAGGTGCTTCCGCTTTGGGCGCAGCGGCGGCGGGCGCAGCGGCGGCGGGCGCAGGGGCGTCCTTCTTGGTGGACAAGCAGTCTTTCATAAAGCCTTTGCGCTCGTCGCCCTTCATTTTTTTGTCGGCGGCGTCCTTGTTGCAGGATTTCATTCTTTCCTGCTGCGTTGTTTTTTTCTTGTCGTCGGCCGCTTTTTTCTGCTCTTTCAGGCACGTGCTCATATAATTCTTGCGCTCGTCACCCTTCTTTTCGCCTGCGCTGGCGTTACATTCCTTCATGCGCTCTTGTTGGGCTTTTTGCTTCTCCGAGGGTTCTTTCTTGGCCTTCTCCGCCTTGCCCGCGTCCGCCTTAGGTGCATCGGCTTTTGCGGGCGCGGCTGCAGGTGCGGCGGCGGCTGCAGGCGCGGCTTTCTTCGCGTCGTCCTTCGCCTTATCTTGAGCAAACGCCAGCGGTGAAGCTGCCAGCATGAAGCACATCATTGCGATCAGTTTTTTCATGAAAATCTCCAAATAATTATTGAATAACAAATAGTTGTTTCCTCGAGCTGCTCACCGAGAGTAGCCCCGGCACCCCCAATAACGCGCAACATTCAAGTGCGCTGACACAAGATTCAAAACAACGACAACTGCTTTGCGGCGCCTGACGCCGGCACCCGGAACAGGGTGGTATCCAGCGACACATTGCGCAGCATGCGCCCGCGCGCGTCGTAACCGATGCGCCGCTTGGCGATTTTAAAGCGCTGGGCGAGCAACTCGGCGAACTCGCCCTGCCCGCGCATGCGGCTGCCGAAGTTCGGATCGTTGTCGCGCCCGCCGCGCAGCTCGTGCACGCGGCTCATCACATGTTTGGCTTTGAGCGGGTAGTGGCGTTCGAGCCAGTCGCGGAACAGCGTTTTTACTTCGTACGGCAGCCGCAGTACCACATAGCCCGCCTGCGTCGCGCCCGCCGCAAACGCGGCTTCGAGCACGGTTTCGATCTGATCGTCAGTGAGAAACGGAATCACCGGCGCCACCAGCACCCCCACCGGCACGCCCGCCTGTGCCAGCGCGCGTATGGTCTCGATGCGCCGCTGCGGTGCGACGCAACGCGGTTCCAGCCGGCGCGCAATCTCGTGATCAAGGCTGTTGACCGACAGATGAACATTCACCAGATTTTTTCGCGCCATCGGCACCAGAATGTCCAGATCGCGCTCGACCAGCGCATTCTTGGTAATGATGCCCAGCGGCTGATTGAACTCGGCGCACACTTCAAGTATGCCGCGCGTAATGTTAAGTTTGCGTTCGGCGGGCTGATACGGATCGGTATTAGCACCCAGTGAAATGACCTCGCACCGGTATCCGGGCTTCGACAATTCCTGGCGCAGCAATTCGGCGGCGTTGACCTTGGCGAAGATGCGTGTCTCGAAATCCACCCCCGGCGACAGGTTGCGATAGGCGTGCGTGGGGCGGGCGTAGCAGTTATGGCTAACCACCCCATTCGCAATAAAATCCCCGGTCCCAGTGGTGATGTCGTATAAGCGTAACTTTTTGCCTGCCGGTTCAATTTTGGCGATTCCCAGACGCGCATTACTTTTCACGGCTTGGCCCGCGATATCCTTCTTGCGGGCTATGACCGAATCGACACTGTGAAAAAAGCGAAGATGCTCGCGCAATCCTCCGGTCAGACGTACAACCACGACGGGTTTGATCCGATCACGGCCAGTATGTTCCCGTGCAAACCGAAAATGAAAAGTCTTCAGGCTACGGACAATCCACGCAATAATATCTTTGTCCGTGTTAGTGATTCGCAAAATACCCTGACTGTAGCTGCCTTCGGCGTCAAATATTCCGGCGAGAAATCCGCTCATCCACTCGGGCGATGGCACGGAGGGCCATGCAATAATATCGCGTATCCGCTCTACGTCAGCGCGTGCATGGGTGCGGATCGCATACAAGATTTTCCTTAGCGAGGTAGGTCTCTGAAATACAAACTCACCCACTTCTATCCGCCAACCCTGCAGATACTCCCGCACCCGCTGGAGTGCCTCCACATCGCAAAGCGCCAGACGGAAGTGATGCTGATCCCCGTGAACGCGGCCAGCGCGTTGGTAGTGGTACGACGCCAGCATTCCATCACCACGGATCATTCCGCACAAGTAGCCGCGCCGGTAGTTTCGATCTTTCACCGAAGGAAGCGCAAAGTCGCCTGTACCCATGAGTTTGTTGTTGACCGTAAGGTGCGGCCGCTGTGGGCCAGTCCCCAAAACCGTGTCTGCAACAAACTTCCAGCCACGTTCGGTAAGAAATCTGTGGTCCGCGCCAGCGGTAAGTAATGTGCCATCCTCAAGGGAGATTCGATATGCCCTTTTGCTTACGCTCCAGTGCGCAATTACTTTCGTCTTGACGTACCGCCTGTACCAACCACGGCGAACGGTGCCGTAGATCTCATCACCGACGTGAATTTTCGCAAGTGGGCGCAGGCTGCCGTCAGCCATGAGAATCCGTGTATCCCCCGACAGGCAGTAAATGCAACCATGCTCGCAGCCCTGATACGGGTTGATCGACTGCGTGAACGGAATATCCGGCGACTGGTTGCGCGAAATGATGCTGGCGGCACGTTCCTCGATGACTTGCGTCTTGAGTGCCGGCGCATCCTCTGCGTCATCCTGCGCCCAGCCATCATCGAACGCCTCGCGCTCTACTTTCTCGAAACGCCCTTCCGGGTTGATCGCGGCGCCCCGCCCTTTGCGTGGGTCGGTGTGCTTGCCCGAGAGCGTGCGCAGCGCCATAGGTTATCCGGCACTGTGCGGCTTGACCGCTTTATGCGCATGCGTGGTCACCATCTCCATCACCCGCCGCTTACCCTTGCCGGTGATCTCGGTGCGTACCACGGCAGTGAGCCGTCCGTGATGAATGACTTTCGATCTGGCCCTGATCACGCGGCCTTCGCCGGGACGGATGTACCATGCCGTCACCGCGCTCAACATCCAGCTCGCGGGCAGCGCCGCTTCAGCCGTCGCAATCCCCAGCCCCATCGTCACCCCGCCCTGCAGATGCCCCACACGGTTGCCCACATGCGGCCCGTTCTTGAGTGCGCCGGTGGCGCCCTTTTCCGTTGCGCGTGTATGGACGCCCAAAAAGCCGTGGATAAACGCCTCACCCGCAGAGGCGCGCGCAAGGGCAGCGTCGGCCAGGGCAAGCACCTTGCGCTCTACCCGGTTCAATTCCTGTTCGGCCAGTGGCGCCACCGCCGGATCGCTGTCCTTGCGCAACGCCATGTTGTACAAGGCCACGCCCTTGGGCGGGTCCAGCACCATGAAAGTACCCACGCCGTAACACACCGGTTTGCCGTTCGCTGTAACGCTAACCCGCGTCGCTGCCTGCAGGCTGGCGATGTGCTCGACATAACCTTGTATCGTCGATTGCGCGCGCAGGGTGCCTGTCATCGGCGCACCGGTAAATTGCAAATTCATCTGCACCGTAGCCAGCCGCGTGGCGGGTGTGTGCCCCGCACGCACATTGGCAGCCATCGCAATATCCGCAAACACCGCCAGCACGCCATGGTCGACGTTGCCATTCAACCCGGTGACATGCGGGCCGGCCGCCATCGACATGCGCACATCCTGCTCTGAAACGTGATCGAAAGAAAATTCCAGGAAATTGCCGGCATAGTGATAGCCCGGCGTGCGGTTAAGGGCGAGGGCACGCAGTACGCGGTCGCGGATTTGTGTATCGATGGACACGGTATGGATTCGTGTTTGGTGTGAAAAGAGCGGCTATTTTACTGCGGCGGTGAAAGGGTGAACGAGTGAATGAGTGAAGATGTGAATGGGGTACCCCCTTCACCCCTTCACTCATTCACCCGTTCACTCGTTCTCGCCCTTCAGCACTTCGTTCAACACCCTCAGCCCGGTAGGTTGGGCTGGTAAGCCCAACATCAGCGGTGCATCACACACGAACGTTGGGGTTCACTACGCTCACCGCCAACCTACAATGCGCGGCAGCGAGCAAGGGCGGGCACGTCCTTTGTGCCCACGCAGATAACGCTGTAAGAACGCACGCATAGCGTCCAGCTAGTCCCGGCCATTGCGTGCATTGCCCAGTCAGGCGGCTTCCAACTCCCGTGATTTTCTTGGTCGCCCCCCAAGCTTGCCATTGACACGTGCTGCGGTTGCTTTTGCCCGAGTCGTTGCCTTACCGCCGGACGCGCCGATCCGGGCCATCCACTGCTTGGCGCCCAGGATGCCCTTCACCAGGCCGGGGACGTACAGGTCTGCATCGAGCTTTGGCCAATACAAGCCAAGCCCGGACGCTTGTATTTCAATCGTGCGCAAGTCAGCGGCCTTGGCGCCAGCCAGGCCTTGTGCATGCTTTACCGGAAACTCAAAAGCGCATCCGTTGTTCAGCTCGACTCGAATGTGGCCAGCTGCATACCGCGCAGCGGTGGCTAAAGGCCCGCGCGCCAGGAGCCTGCGGCCTTGTTCCGAAGCTTTAGCGAACACGGCATCATCCATCATCGAAATACGGCGTTTTTCAGTGGCCATGAATTCTTCCCCATTCAGTGCAAAGACGACCAAGGTGATTCACGATGTAGCGCTCTATCTGCTTCAATTATTAACACCCTACAACTTCGGCAAGTGCCGTAGCAAACTATCCAGCGCAGACAGTGCTTCCTCGCTCGCCCCACCCTGCGCACGCGACAGTTCAACCGCCATCACCCCCAACCCGCGATAAATTTCCGCGATGCTTGGATCGAATTCGCGCAATGCCTCCAGTTGCCGCGCCACCACTGCGTGATCGCCGCGCGCGATGGGCCCGGTGAGCGCCTTCATGGTGCCGAGCCGAAACACGTTATCCACGGTTTCGCGCACCAGCGGTTCCATCATTACACTTGCGGTTGCGCGCGGCACGCCCGCCTTTTCATAGCACTGCAGGCCTGCTTCCATCAGCGCGGTAAGGTAGTTGCACACCATCACGCTGGCGGCGTGGTAAATGGTTTTGAATTGCGGGTCGATTGCGGTGACATGCGCGCCGATCTGCTCGAACGCGGGTTTCAGCAGCGCCAGTGCCGTGGGCTCGCCCTCAGCCGCACAATAGGTGCCGGCAAACGTGCGCACGGCATCTTGCGGATCGGCGAAACTTTTCAGCGGATGCACGCTGGCGAGATGCACGTCCTTCATGAATACGGCACGCAGGTCGCCCGCCTGCAGCGCGCCGCTGCAATGAAACACCACGTCACCCGCGCGCAATTTGCCGCCGGCTGCCAGCGCTTGCGCCGCGGACGCAATTTCGCTGTCGGGCGTTGCCAGCATCCACAAGTCGGCGGGTGGCATATCGTGCAAGCTGTCAGCCGCGCGGCCCGCGCCGATGAAGGCAACCGCATCGCGCGCGCTGGCCGGCGTGCGGTTCAGCACGCTCTCGATTGCCAACACGCCATGCTGCCGCCACAACGCGGCGAGCGTGCGTGCGGCGCGGCCGGCGCCGATGATATTGAGTGTTCTCATGCGGGGTGGGGCATCATACTACGTCGCGCACGCATCAAAAATAGTTAGCAAAAACAAATGGTTACAACAGACTAGCAGCATGCTCGCGGCGGTGCGTTATGCTACGAAAAGTAGCGCACATTTCAAACAAATCACGAGGAGATCGATCATGCACTTGCGTCAAAACCGTTTTCGTCTGCAATGCGCTGCCGGCACGCTGGCGCTGGCGGCCGCTTTTGCGCCCGCCGCGATACAGGCGCAGGCCCCTTCGACAGGCTCAGGACAGGCTTTTCCCAGCCGCCCGATAGAAATGGTCATCCACAGCAATCCTGGCGCCGGGCAAGACGTTTTCGGACGCCTTGTCGCCGAGATCAGCGCACGCGAAAAACTGTTGCCGCAACCCTTCACCGTGGTCAATCGTCCCGGCGGCAGCGGCGCAGTGGCCTCCACCTTTATCAAATCCAAACGCGGCGACCCGCATTACCTGCTGTCGATGTCGAGCACCATTGTGCTCGCGCTGGCGCACCGCCCCGATCTCGGCCTCGCGCTCGACATCTACACGCCGGTGGCGCTATTCGGATTCGATTTGCAGGCATTTACCGTGCCCGTGGATTCGCGTTTCAAGAATTTCAAGGAATTGATCGACGCCGCGAAACAATCGCCGGACAGCGTGGTCAACGGCATTTCCTCGGCTACCGGCACCGCGCGCTTTTTGCAGTATCAGATCGAAAAAGCCAGCGGCGCGAAATTCAAGCATGTCTCGTTTAAAAGCGGCAGCGACGCGATGGCGGCGGTGATGGGTAAACACGTCGATCTCACCATGGAAAACGTGAGCGAAGTGTTAAGCGGCGTGGAAGCGAAAAAACTGCGCATCCTCGCAGTGCCGGCCGAGCGCCGCCTGTCGGGTCTGCCCGACGTGCCCACGCTGCGAGAACTGGGGTACAACATCCATGTCGGCGGCGGCCGTGGCCTTGCCATGCCCGCGGGCGTATCCAAAGAAACGCTTGCGCTGATGGAGGCCACTGCGGAACGCGTGCACAAGAGCGCGCAATGGCGCGACTACGCCACCAAAAACATGTACGAAAACACTTACATGGGCAGCGCCGCGGTCACACAATATCTCGCCAAACAAATGCCCACCGTGGGTGATTTCATGGAATACATAGGCGTCAAAAAGGCACCATAACACCCATCATGAGCCACATCGCCGCCATCAACACCTATCCGATTGCCGCGCCGCTAAAGCACAGGCAACACACCGCGCACGAATCGCGCGACGACGTCACGCTGCTGCTGGTTGAAGTCGTGACCAGCGACGGCATCAAGGGTTACGGGCAGGTCAGCAGCACGCCGATGAAGGATATTGCCGCGTGGACCACCAAGCTCGCGCCGCACGTGATCGGCATGAATGCATTGGCCCATGTGGACGTATGGGAAAAACTCTTTGCGCTCACCTCGCCCCAACCCGGCGTGGGGGGACTGGCACGCAGCGCGCGCCCGCAAATCATGGCGGCTATCGGCGGCATCGACATGGCGCTGTGGGACGTCAAAGGCAAGGCGGCGGGCATGCCGGTGTACAGCCTGCTGGGCGCGGCAAACAAACCGGTATTCACCTACGGCACCGGCGGATACTATGTCGAGGGCGCGAAACTCACTGCCTGCGCCGACGAACTCGCGGGCTTTGTCGAGCGCGGCTACAAGGCCGTCAAGCTCAAGACCGGCGCGGACACCCTCGCCAACGAAGTCACCCGCATCCGCGCCACGCGCGCGGCGATCGGGCCGGATATTTCGCTGATGCTCGACATGAATGCGGCTTACGATCTGCCCGCGTGCATAGCATTCGCACGCGCGGTCTCGCCCTACGACATCTTCTGGCTGGAAGAGCCGCTGCACTGGTATTTGCAGCCGGCGGATTTCGCGCTGCTGGCCAAAGCCACGCCGATACCGCTGGCGCACGGCGAACGCGAACTCACGCGTTTCACCACGCGCGACTTCATGGGCAACGGCTCGATCCGCTATGTGCAATTTGATTCCACACGCTACGCCGGTTTCACCGAGTCCTTGCGCGTGGCGCACATCGCCGATCAACTCGGCGTGATGATCACGCCGCATCACGCGCCGGAACTGCATTGCCATCTGGTGGCAGCGTTTCCGCGCACCGGCTTCGCCGTCGAGTCACATGGCTCGCCCGACCGCGATCCGATCTGGCACGGGTTGTTCAGTGAGCGCGCGCAGGTGCGTGACAGTTACGTCTATATGAATGACAGGCCCGGCTTCGGTATCGAGATCGATTGGGATTACGCAAAAAAACACGCCGCGTGAGTACCACATGACGCTTAAGACCAAGCAGCAGTTGTTCGCACAAAAGATTATTTCCGTTTGCAATGCGGATTTTCCGACAGCGGAAATGGTGGAATTCATCGGCGCCATCGGCTTCGACCTGCTGTTTATCGATTGCGAGCACAGCACCACCGATTTCAAGCTGGTCGCGGAACTGGCGCGCGCCGCGCGGCTCGCGAACATGCATTCGGTGCTGCGTCCGTGGAGCAACGAACCCGGACTCATCAATCGTTTCTTAAGTTGCGGCGCGGGCGGCATACAGGCGCCCCATGTGCACAACGTCGCCGACGCCACGCGCATCATCGAAGGTCTGCGGCGCTGGGGCGATGGCGACTATCGCGAAAAAATTCTGCTGATGATGGTCGAATCGCAGGAGGCCATGGACAATCTGCCGGCGCTGCTGAAAATGCAGGAAATCGATGTGTTCTACATCGGCCAGAACGATCTTGCGGAATCGATGGGCCTCAAGGGCCAGCGCAAGCACCCAAAAGTCAAGGCCGCGGTTGAAGACACCATCAAGCGTATAGCGGATGCCGGCAAAATCGCGGGCATGAACGTGCAGGACGAAATCGATGCCGTGCAGCATTACATCGGCCTGGGCTTGCGCTGGATCAACGTGCATCAAAAGCAATTCATGGCCCGCGGCTCCAAGGCATTTCTGCAGGGTATCAGGGGCAACGTTTAGCCTGCCTGATTCCTATTGCGTTACAGGTTCATTTTTTCATTTCCATCACCGGAGGATCAAAATGAATAGCAAACTCGGAATGGCAGTATGTAGCGGCGTATTTGCGGCGCTAAGTCATTTTTCGCTTGCCGGCGCGCAGGATATCAGCGGTAATTTGACGTGTGATAAAACAAAAATTCCGCTGACAGATACAGTCGCCTACGTAAACGACAAGGCGGAATTTTTCGGGCGCAAGCAATGGAGCGTGCGCGTTCATGTGTTCAAGACCAAGCTCACTGCCGAGGAAAAACAGTGGTGGGCTGCGCGCGACGCCATGCGCAAAAAGCCCGATGGCGTGTACATGGGCGCGGAGGATTTCGGTTACAAAGGCGCCATTCTGAAAGACTTCAAACGGCAAAACGAAATTCAAAATGCCATTGCGCTGCGCTTTAACATTGATCTGAAGGACGGGCTTACCCCTGCGACGCTGGAGCAAAAGGGGTTGGATAACGCCAAGATTGCCATGTTCACTTCGGTGGATTGCGGCGGTGCGCATCGCAACAATACGTTCCCGCGCAGCCCTGGAAATCCCGACAAGGTTTCGCAGGATTTCCAGGGCTTCAGCGCCGAACTGAAGGAGGGCGGCAAGGGCACGCTGGCCTCAAAGCGCGCGATTCCCGCCGACACCACCGGCAAGGCGCAGCCGAAAATTAACATCGACTGGGACATCAAAGGCAAATTCAGCGTGCTGAAATTGCCGGGCTAAGCGGTGAAGCAGACAGTGCATGACGGCCGCCCGCATGCCGTAAGCGCACAAATCGGCGTACGGCAATGACGCTTACGCGCCGCTCGTTTGTCGCGCGGTCCGCGGTGCTGGCGGCATACGCAGCGGCCGGCATGCTGTGCGCACCGCGCCTGCTCGCACAACCCCGTTTCGCGAAAAACCCGTTCACACTGGGTGTTGCATCCGGTTATCCGCAACCTGATGGCATTGTGTTGTGGACGCGGCTTGCGCCCGAAGCGCTTGACGGCGGCGGCATGCCCGATGTTGCGGTGGAAGTGGTGTGGGAAATCGCGGACAGCGAATCATTCAGCACCGTGCTGCACAAGGGCATTGAGCGCGCCGTGCCGGAACTCGCCCACTCAGTGCATGCGGAAATCAACGGCTTGCAACCCGCGCGCTGGTACTGGTATCGCTTCCATGCGGGCGCAGCGACCAGCGCGGCAGGTCGCTTTCGCACCGCGCCTGCCGCCGCTGCCGCGAACGGCCGCTTGCGTTTCGCGCTGGCTTCGTGCCAGCAGTATGAGCAGGGTTACTTCAGCGCCTATCGCCATATGGCGCGCGAAGATCTGGATCTGGTGATCCATGTCGGCGATTACATATATGAGTCGTCATGGGGCAACAACCGCGTGCGCAGCCACGACAGCCCTGAAGCAGTGACGCTCGCCGATTACCGCAATCGTTATGCGTTGTATAAAAGCGATGCTGATCTGCAGGCGGCACATGCCGCGTTCCCGTGGCTGGTGACCTGGGATGATCACGAAGTCAGCAACGACTACGCGAATGACCGCTCGCAATATCTCGATCCGCCCGCCGAATTTTTGCAGCGCCGCGCGGCAGCCTATCAAGCCTACTACGAGCACATGCCGTTGCCCGCATCGGCGCGTCCGCGCGGGCCAAATGCGCAACTGTATATGCAAACCGCGTTTGGACAACTTGCGCGTTTTTACGTGCTTGACGATCGCCAGTACCGCTCGCATCAGGTGTGCGCGCGCCCCGAACGCGGCGGCAGCGCGGTGGTTAAAGCAGCGGCATGTGCGCAACGTCTATCGCCAAACCTCACGCTACTCGGCATCGAGCAGGAACGCTGGCTCGAAGCCGCACTGGCGAAATCCACCGCGGGCTGGAACATCATCGCGCAGCAAACGCTGATGGCGCAAAATACGCGCGGCGCGCACACGGAACCCGCGTACTGGACCGACGGTTGGGACGGCTACCCCAAAGCGCGCGAACGGCTGCTCGGCTTCATCGCGCAACGCAGGATCAGCAATCCACTGGTGCTCGGCGGCGATGTGCACACGGGCATCGTTGCTGATCTTAAAGTGAACTTCGATGATGCGAAGTCACCTGTGGTGGCGACAGAATTCGTCGGCACCTCGATCAGCTCGCAAGGGCCCAATCTGAAAGCCTCGGAAGCCGCGCGCCTCAACAACCCGCATTTAAAATTCCACGATGGGACCCGACGCGGCTACACCGCGTTTGATCTCACGCCCGGACAATGCCAGGTGCGGATGCGCACGCTTTCCCGGGTAACCGATCCGCTGGCGGTAATAAAAGATTCGGCGGGGTTTGTGGTTGAAACGGGCAAACCCGGCGCGCACAACGCGTAAATGCTGTCGCGTCCGAATCGCCACGATGCTCCTCCGGCACCGCGCGCGCGAACATTCTGCCCGCAGAGGCACATAGCAGGTACCCGCGTTACAATATACGAAATAATCTCAATGAAAACAAATAGTTATGATGCGGCATTCCTTTAATTCCACTCTGACCCCATTTTTAAGATGCGTCGCGCTGATGCTTTGTACGCTGCTGCCCGCCGCCGCACAGACGCCAGCCGCGCCGGCCGAAGTCGTGTCATTCTCGCCGCAGGGCGAGGTACGGCGCATCCAGCAAGTGGCGGTGCGCTTCAGTGCCGACATGGCGCGTCTGGGCGAAGGCGATGCGGCGGCGCC
This sequence comes from Bordetella parapertussis, assembly GCA_945861275.1. GTDB lineage: Bacteria > Pseudomonadota > Gammaproteobacteria > Burkholderiales > SG8-41 > UBA5216. Next base: position 27,806 of record CAMATZ010000010.1, on the reverse strand, counting down.
TGTTGCCGTTACCTGTCCGCAGGGGACAGCTGAGCAACCCAAGGGCCGCTGGGTTGATACACGGCGCTTTGTATTTGAGTGGGCGCGCGATCTGCCTATAGGCACACGCTGCGTGGTCACGCTGCGCGAGAGTGTGAAAACACTGGAGGGGCGCGATGTCGCGCGCGCCGGCCCGTGGGAATTCACCACCGGCGGCCCCAAGCTGATCACCACCATTCCATATGGCGGCAATGCCAGCATCAGGGAGCAGGAAATATTTCTGCTGCGGCCCGATGCCCGGCCCGATCTGGCGAGTGTCGATCAGCATCTGCAATGCCAGGCCGAAGGCGAAGCGCCGCTGCGCACCGAACGCCTGTCGCGTGAAGACGGGTTGCGCGCGCTGCGCTTGCAGCAACCGCGCTTTGACGAGGACACCTGGGATACACAATGGTGGATGGCCTACCGCTGCGCCCGGCCCTTGGCCAACAGCGCGAAGGTGCGATTGGTGTGGGGCGCGCGCATTGCTGCGTTAAGTGGCGTGGCGAGCCGCACAGATCAAATCATCAACTACAGCGTGCGCCCGCGCTTCACCATGAACGTTACCTGCGGCGTGCTCGACGGCAATCCCGGTTGCGATCCGCGCAACGGCCTTAACTTCAGCTTCAGCGCGCCGGTGGCGCCGGCGGAACTCGACAAAATCAGGGTTGCCGCTGATGTCGCGGGTGGCAGCAGGCGCGTGGCGCTGCGCCCGCTCACTCAAAACACACCACAAACCCATGTCACGTCGGACGCATTCGAGATGTTCGATGACGGCGGCAAAGTCAGCGTGTCGCTCACCGGCACGCTGCTTGATAGCGACGGCCGCACGCTCAGCAACCTCGGCGATTTTCCCAAGACCATCAACATTGCCCGGCTTCCGCCTTACGCGGGTTTTGTTCACAACCACAACGGCGTGCTCGCGCGCACCTCTGAAAGCGGCAAGCCCGCACAACTGGTGATTGCGGCACGATATGTTGAACGCCGCCTCACAGCCAGGGGTGTGCGCATCGGCGGTGAACAGGGTGTAGCCGCGGAAACAACCGCCCTGGCGCTGCTGCGTGCCGCGCACGATTGGCCACGCCAGGATGGTGGCGTGCGCTATCCGGTGCTGGCGCAACACGCTTCGCAGCTACCCGCGCCGGTGGATTTACCGGTGGCTACCGACGCCGGCGCGATGGCGTTTCACGGTTTGCCGCTCGGCAAACCCGGGCTGTGGCTGGTCGAGATCGACAGCCCGGCGTTCCGCGCGTCGCGTGCCGAAGCCCAGCGCCCGCCCGGCCTGCGTGCGGCGATGGTGCAAGTGACCAATCTGAACATCACGCTGCGGGCGGGTGCGCACGGCGGCTCCCTGATCTGGGTAACGGGCTTCGATGATGGCAAGCCGCTAGGCAATGTCGAGGTGGCGCTGTACGACTGCAAAGACGCATTAATCTGGCGCGGCAAGTCCGCGCCGGATGGCACAGTGAACGTTACGCTGGGCAAAGGTTGTGCGTCTTATTCCGACCGCCACGCTGTCGTCGTGCGCAACGGCGACGACCTGGCGGTATTGCAATTCAACAGCGCCAACAATCCGCGGCAAAGCAGCGGCCCGGTGGTGGGCCACACCATTCTGGATCGCACGCTGCTCAAGGCGGGCGAAACGCTGCACCTTGAAAACCACGTGCGCGAACAAGTCGCCAGCGGCTTCACGCATCTGCCAGCCGGCAAAGGCACACTTGAAATTCGCTTTAATTTCAATGAGACGGTGCACAAAAGCGAAATTCAGTGGAATGCGCACGGCGCGGCGCACAGCACCTGGCGCATTCCCGCAAACGCCAAGCTCGGCCGCTACCTCGCACGCATACAGGATAGTGCATCGGGCGCGACGTACGACGCGCAATTTCAGGTGGAGGAATTCCGCGCGCCGGTGTTTGATGCCCAACTTTCCGGCGCGCCGCTATGGCGTACGGCGACGCAGCAGGAACTGCCTGTCGTAGTGTCGCTTAACTACCTCGCAGGTGGCGCTGCAGCGGGCGAACGGGTGTTCGTGCAGGGTCGCTGGACGATGGGCGCGCCCGCACTGGTGGCGGGCTTTGAATTCACCAACCGCAGGCTGGCGCCCTTCGCCACGCAAGCAGAGCCTGCGCTGGCGCTGACGCTGGACAACAAGGGCGAGGCACGCACCACCATCCATCCACCCGCCGCGCAACACGCCATCACGCTGCTGGCCGAAATGCAATTCTCTGACCCCAATGGCGAAGTGCAATCCATTGCGCAACGTTTGCCGCTGTGGCCTCATCCGGTGAAGGTGGGTGTGCGCGCGACGGTGCAGCCGGGCGCCGCCGGCAATGCCTCCCGCGCGGTGGAGCTTGCGGGCGTGGCGCTCGGCGCAACGCATCAGCCCCTCTCCGGCAGGAACCTGCGCTTCACGGTGGCGCGCGCGCGGAGTAACAGCGCCGGTTATTTCGAGGTGACCGGCGAAGAAAACGCCGCCTGCCAGGCCGCCACCAATGCGCAGGGTCAGGCGCGTTGTGAATGGCTGCCGCCCGCTGCAGCAACCGCTCCCGTCACCAACGAGGTTTGGCTGGTCGCGGCGCACGCGGATGGCGAGCCACACGTCGCCACGGCGATCTTGTACGACTGGCAATTGCGCTGGGCGCCGTCTGCCGCAGTACTGGAAATTGAAGGCCTCAACGCGCAGGATGCCAATGCCGCGCTCGCGCCCGGTGATACCGCCCAACTGCGCGTGCGCGCGCCTTTTATACCGGCGGCGATGCTGTTGACGATTGAGCGCGAAGGCGTGCTGGCGCACAGCGTACACACCATCGATGTTGCCGAAACCCGCCTGCCGCTCGAACTCAAAGGCCATTACGCGCCCAATGTGCAAATCGCCGCCAGTTTTGTGCGACCGCTCAGCGCAGCGCAGGCAACTTCGCAAAACCCTGCGGGACGCCTGGAGACCAGCGCGCAGCATGCGATCATGTTGCGCGTGCGGCCCACCGCTTACGCGCTGGCGGTTACGGTGAAGCCGCAGCGCGATGAAGCGCGTCCGCGTGAATCGGTGCCGGTCACGGTGACGGTACGCACACCGCAGGGCGCCCCTGCTGCCGGCGCGCGGGTCACCCTGATCGCCGTGGACGACGCGCTGCTGGCGCTGCGGCCAAACAGTACCTGGAATCTGTTCGCGGCGATGACGCGGCAACGCGCAGCAATGTTCATCCACCATACGCTCGCGACACTGCTGGCGCGGGAAATCGCCACCGGCCGGCAGCGTGATTTTCGCCCGCAGGACGAACGCTTGTCGCAATGGGACGCAACACAGCCGGGGGTACGGGGATTCGACAGGCCCACCCCAGCGCTGAGAGCCGCCGCCTATCCCGCTGCCGCCCCGCCACCCACTGCGGCAGGCGGCGCCACAGGTGCCGCGGGTGCCACCGTACGCTCCGACTTTTCTTCGCTCGCACTATGGCAAACCGAAATCGTCACCGACGCTCAGGGTACAGCCACGCTCGACGTTCCGTTAAATGACAGCCTCACGCGCTGGCGCATCGTGGCCGTGGCCACGCATCAAGCGGATCGCTTCGGCACGGGCGACGCCACGCTGCGCACGGTGCAGCCTTTGCAGGTGGTCAGCGGCTTGCCGCTTTCCGTACGCAGCGGCGATGCGCTGGTGCAAAAGGTAACGCTGCGCAACACCACCAAGGCGCCGCTGACGCTCGACTTTTCGGCGCGTGCACAACTCCTGTCCGATGATGGTTTGACGGTCGCGGCAGACGCCGCGCGGGGCTTGCTCATCAGCCGCAGGCTAACGCTTAAAGCCGAAGAAAATCAGGAAGTCACCTGGCCGGTCAGCGTGCCGGAAGGTGTCGCGCGCATGCAGTGGCGCATCGCGGTCCAATCCGCTGATCTCGGTGACGCCATCGACATCGAGCAGATGGTCACGCCATCGGTGCCGATAACCGTGCGCCAGGCCCTATTGCTGCAAGTAGAAAAATCCGCAACGCTACCGATTGCACAACCCGGTGGCGCGCGCGCCAATGCAGGCGGCGTAGCGGTCGATTGGAAAGCGAGTCTCGGTGACGCCGCATTAATCGAAGTGCGCAAGTGGATGCAGGCGTATCCGTTCATCTGTCTCGAACAAAAAACCTCCAAACTCGCCGCACTCGGCGACCGCGAGGGTTGGGAACTGTTGATGCGCGAGTTGCCCAAATATCTGGATAACAGCGGCCTCGCGCGCTACTTCCCCGCCACGCAATTGCCCGGAAGCGAAACGCTTACTGCCTATGTGCTCGATACCGCTGCTGCGCTGAAGTGGTCGCTGCCGGCGCCGGAGAAAGCCCGCATGTTGCACGCGCTGCGTGAACAGTTTAGCGGCCGCGCACAGGCGCTGGATTGGGCGCCGCAGGATGTGAGCATGGCGCGCGCGCTGGCGCTGCAGGCGACGTTGATCGAACAAGAGCCTGCGCGCGCGCTGGAGCGCGTCGTTTCCCCACTGGATATGGCGGCGCTGCCCACCACTGCACTCGTCGATTGGGTGCGTTACCTGCTGGCCTCGCCCAAAGACGCGACGAATGCCACGAATGCCACGAGAGGCGACGCGCTCAAAGAAGCCGCCAATACCCTGCGCTCGCGTTACGACGTGCAGGGCACGCGCCTGAACTGGCGCAACGAGGCGCGCGAAAACTGGTGGTGGTTCATGTGGAACGGCAACCTCGCCGCCGCGCGCACCGCGTGGATCGTCAATCGCTGGAGCCTCGAAGATGCCAGTTGGAAAGACGAGCTGCCGCTGCTGGTTACCGGCCTTGTCGGGCGCCAACAGCAGGGCCACTGGGGCACCACCACTGCCAACGTATGGGGCGCCATCGCACTCGCCGAATTCGCCCGCACCCGCGAAGCGGAACCCGTGACCGGCGCCAGCAGCATGCGCCTCGGCGGGCAAAGCGCCACCGTCACCTGGCCCACCGTGGCCAGCACCGCGCTGTCGTGGCCCGCGCAAGGCGCGAAAGATACGCTGACGTTAAGCCACGCCGGCACGGGCGCGCCGTGGGCAACGGTGGCCATACGTGCGGCAGTGAAGCTCGATAAACCGGTCGCGCAGGGCCTGTCGCTGTCGCGCGCGGTCACGCCCGTGGCGCAAAAAGTCACCGGCATTTGGAGCGTGGGCGACGTGGCGCGGGTGACGTTGTCGATGTCGAGCAGCGCCAGTCTCACCTGGGTGGTGGTGCGCGATCCGGTGCCCAGCGGCGCGACCATACTGGGGCGCGGCCTCGCGCGCGAAAGCACGCTGGCGCAGCAAGGCCAGCAACGCGCGGGCGCGTGGCCGGTGTTCGAGGAGCGCGCCGCGGAAAGTTATCGCGGCTACTATCGTTATGTGCCGCAAGGTCAATGGCGCGTTGAATACACCGTGCGCCTGAATAACGCGGGCACCTTTGAATTTCCGCCGGCACGCGTCGAAGCGATGTACGCGCCCGAGATTTTTGGCGAAACGCCGATTCTGCCGCTGATAGTGCAGCCATAACCCTATCGGTATGGGCGCGCCCGCTGCGATGGGCCGCCAAAAATGACAGTTCCGAATTTGGACCGCGCAATAATGGGTCAGGCGGGAACCGGACGCTCTGCCGGAAGCTTCATTTGTATCTATTGCACTTAATCGATTTGTCTGCGACGATTCGATGCAGGCGCCGCCGTCGGCTTGTGGCGAGCTACGATTATTCGATGACATTCAAGTTCGGAGGATCCCATGTCAGCAAGTGTTGAAGCCCTGCACGCCGAAGTTCTGCGCCTGTCGCCATCGGATCGCGCGCGCCTGCTGGATCGGTTAATTGCAAGCCTTGATCAGGACGCCGAAGCCGAGGCCGCTTGGGACGCTGAGGCGAATCGGCGGGATGCCGAATTGGATTCCGGCGCTGTCAAGGCAGCGCCCTTCGCTGAAGCAATTGCTCGACTTGAGGCTCGCTTCCCGGGATGATGCTTTCCGTTCATCCCGGTGCGGAACGGGATGTTGTGGAGGCTGCTGCATTTTACGAGCGGGAAGGATCACCGGCGCTTGCAGCGCGATACATAAAGGAATTCAAAGCGTGTGTGAGCTTTTGTTGGAGCGCCCGGAAATAGGATCAGCGCGGGGGAAGGACAAGCGCGGCTTTGGGATGAATGTGTTCCCTTATACCGTCATCTACCGCGTTCGTACAGACGAGATTCGTATCCTCGTAGTTAAGCACGACAAACGCCGCCCGAACTATGGCGGCAGGAGAATGTAGCGCGTAGCCCGGATACGGCGCAGCTCAATCGAGGTAAGTATTTGTTTTAAATGAATATTTCTTTCCTTCTGATGATGGCGCTAGGTATCGCTGGTTGGCCTGCCGGCGCCGCCAGCATCAGCGAAGAGGTGCGCGCGCAACTGCGCGAGCATCTGAAAAATCCAGCGTTCGCTCTCGATGGCAAAGCGGAATACGTGATCACCGATCCGCCGTACATCGAACCTGCGCTGGATCACGCATTGAAGTATGTTGATCTCACGCAAGCGCTGGCGCCTGCCAAACTTGCCGATGCAAAACGCAGCGCCGAGGTCTATTACCGCAACCGGCAATCCGAGCCGGCGGGCCTGAAAGCACTTGAAGCGCTAATCGCCAAACGTTATGCCAAACCTGAGGCCACGTTCAAAACTTTTTCCGGCGGCAAGGGCGCCGAATGGATAGAACTCGATTTTGGCTGGATGATAGGCCCGCTCACGACGAGCCGCCGCTATCGCATAGTGCATGATCATTTCGAGAGTCCCGCCGCCCCGGCGGAGAAAAACGCGCAAAAGAGACTTTACTTTGAAGGAAGGGGCCCCGCCACTGCGCAGCTTGCGCGCGCGCTGGCGGATGCCTCAGCTGCATACCCGCGCGCGGCGCGCGTGAGCATCGTGATCAAATTTCCAAACTTTAGATGGGGTGGCTCGGCATTACGCGCGACGTACTATCGCGCAGGCCGGGCAGAATTCCACACCGGCTGGGTTACGGTGACATCAACAACAGCGGCCAGCCCGATGGGGCAGGTGTGGGTGAAGAACGGCGATTTTTCGCCCTACGTAGAAAACCGCTACAGCTTTTACATAGACTGCAATCCCGCCTACCTGCGCGGCCGGCCGCCTCGCGATTCCGCGCAAGCCGCGCAGCTACGGCAAAAATGCTGGAATCACGCTGAAGGGGTATTTTAGCGCGCGATGAAACAACGCATGAGAAACCAGGGCCGAACGCACTCACCTCACCCACAGGAGATTAAAGCAATGCTGATCGTAGACGCGCAAGTACACATCTGGAGCAGCGGCACGCCCGTGCATATCCATCGCCAGACCAGCTCTTATAGCAAAGACGAGTTGCTGCGCGACATGGATAGCGCAGGCGTTAACGGCGCGCTGTTGCATCCGCCGAGCTGGGATGTGATGGCGAATGAGGTGGCCATTGCGGCAGCGAAGCAGCACCCGGACCGGCTGGCGATCCTCGGTTTTTTCGATGTGGCGCGCGCCGAAAATCGTTCGCTGATCGACACCTGGAAAAATCAACCGGGCATGCTGGGGCTGCGTTTCGCGTTTTTAAAACCCGGCGAAGAAAGCCGCATGGTCGATGGCACGCTGGATTGGTTGTGGCCGGCTGCTGAGCGCGCGGGCATCCCGATTGGTTTGCTGGTCCCCAATCGCTGCAAAGTAGTAGGCGAAATCGCGGCCAAGCATCCTGCGCTAAAGCTGTTGGTCGATCACATGGCGCGGCCGCGATTTAGTGTGGACGATGCCGGGTTTTCGGACTTGGGTGAGCTGCTGGCGCTGGCGAAGTATCCGAATGTTGCAGTCAAAGCGACCGGCGGGCCGAGCTACTCCACAGAGGTCTATCCCTATCGCAACATTCACCGCTACATCAAGCAGATTTTCGATGCCTTCGGCCCCGAGCGCATGTTCTGGGGCACCGACATTACACGCATGCCTTGTAGCTATCGTCAGTGCGTGACCATGTACACCGAGGAAATGCCGTGGCTCAAGGGACGCGATCTGGAACTGGTGATGGGCCGCGCGCTGTGCAATTTTATCGGCTGGAAGATATAAGGCGCGCTACAGGTAATACAGGCCGCCGTTGACCAGATAACATTGCCCGGTAATAAAGGCGGCCTGCTCGCTCGATAGATACACCGCCAGTTGCGCAATCTCCTCGGGCTTGCCGAGGCGGCGCACCGGTTGCTGGGCGTGCAGTTTTTTTTCGGTCAGGTACGTCTCACGTTCGGTGCCGATGGTGCCAGGGCCGATACAGTTGGCGGTAATGCCATACTCAGCAAACTCGGTCGCCAGCCCGCGCGTAAATCCGACGATCGCCACTTTCGCCATCGCCTTGGGCGCACCGTGCCCCAGAAACGGCGCAATGCCCGAAAAATTGACGATGCGTCCCCAGCGCTTCGCCTTCATCAGCGGCACCACATTGCGGCAAATGTGATACGGGCCGGTAATGTTGACATCGATATTGCGCTGCCAGGACTCGAATGTTTGTTCGAGGAATCCCTGATCCTTGGTATCGGTGCGATAGACCGCGTTATTCAGCGCCACGTCAACACCGCCAAATTTTTTGCGCGCCGCTGCAACAAAGCCGGCGACCTGCGCGCCGTCGGCGACATCGCATTGGTGGGTGAGCACTTCGGCGCCGAGTGCGCGCGCCTGGCGCGCGGTTTCTTCGAGGCCTTCCATTTTAGAACTGGTGCACAGTGCCAGGTTTGCGCCCTCGCGCGCAAACGACACCGCCGCGACGCGCCCGACATTGCGGCTGGCGCCGGTGATCAATACTGTTTTACCCTTGAGACCTGTTTCCATGATGCGGCGTCCCCTTCGTCAGTAATCGTGAATACGTTTGTTCGAGCGTATGATATTACGATGCTCGGTCACCGTGCTCACTGAATCTTTGCCTTCACCATCGCCGCAAGCGCCCTGCCCGTGCGACAGCGGCCAGCCTTACGCTGAGTGCTGCGACCTGTGGCACAGGGGTCTCGCCGCGGGCGTAAACGCGCCCACCCCCGAGGCGCTGATGCGCTCGCGCTACAGTGCCTATGTTGCGGGCCTTATGGATTACCTGCTGGCCACCTGGCACGGCTCGACTGCGCCGGGTGAATTGGAACCGCCGCTGGTGAAATGGCTGGGGCTGGAAGTGAAGCACACCCAAACCGCAGGCGACGCGGGCGTGGTTGAGTTTGTAGCACGTTGCCGCGACAGCAGCGGGCGCGCGCAACGCCTGCATGAGACCAGCCGCTTTGTGCGCGAAGACGGACGCTGGTATTACATCGATGGCGGCCCTGCAACGACGGGGTAACGCGCAGTCCGTGTCTTGACGCTGACATGCGGCGGGAACAAAATGAACAGCCGTTAAAGTCTTTCACTGGAGAATGCCCATGCAATCAACAACCCAGGCTGCGCCTGCGCTACGCCCCGCCAGCCACGCCAACACCCTCGCCACCTTCAACGTTGTGCCCACCGGCGCCGCGGTAGGCGCGGAAATTTGCGGCATGGATTTATCGCAGCCGATTCCCGATGACGTGAAAGACGCGCTGCGCAAGGCGTGGGCGCAGCACATGGTCATCTACTGGCGTGGACAAAAAATAGACGATGAACAATTGATGGCGGTTTCCGGCGTATTCGGTCCGCCGCACGAAGCCGCCGCGCGCAAATACCATCTCAATGTGGGCGCAAAAGTGGACGACGATTTCATGATTTCACGGCACCCCAGCGTGAGCATCATTTCCAACATCGGCCCCAACGGGCACCCGGTGATGGATAACGGCGGTCTCGGCAGTTATGAAGTGGTATGGCACACCGACAACTCGTACGTAAAAAACCCTCCCGCGGGCAGCATGCTGTATTCGCTGGAAGTACCGGTGAACGGCGGCGGCGACACCTCATTCAACAATCAGTATCAGGCCTACGACGATCTGCCGCACGATCTGAAGCGCGCTATCGAAGGCAAATCACAAGTGCATGACTCCAGCCGCAACAGCGCCGGCGTGCTGCGCCCCGGCGTCAAACTCCCCACCCGGCCGGAAGAAGTCGAAGGCCCCACCCACCCGCTGGTGCGCGTGCATCCGGTCAGCGGCAGACGCGCGCTGTATCTGGGCCGCCGCCGTGTGTGGCCGTCGAACTACATCACCGGCATCGCCACGGCCGAAAGCGAAGCCCTGCTCGATAAGCTGTGGGCGCACGCGACCCAGGAGAAATACGCGTGGACGCATTACTGGCAAGCCGGCGACATCATTCTGTGGGACAACCGCTGCTGCATGCACTATCGCACCGAAGTCGATGTCAATCAGCGCCGCATCATGCATCGCACAACCATCAAGGGCGAAGTAGTACAGGCGCCGTGGCAATAACACGTGCGGCCTTGCAGTCACGCAGTGGCGTAGCCGCATGATGGCCAAAGTAAAACTGTTGATGGTGATTGCCGCGCTGGCGCTGATGTCGGGCTGCGGCACCATCAACGCTACGCTCAAAGACAAGGAAGGACGTGAGGTGATGCTGCTCGGTCACGATCCCGTGGCCTATTTCACCCTGGGCAAGCCGATGCGCGGCTACCCTGCCATCGCCGCCACACACGAAGGCAAAACCTATTACTTCCTCAACGAAAATCATCGCACTACGTTTTTAAAATCCCCGACGCGGTATGAACCGCAGTACGGCGCGTTTTGTTCCAACGGCGCGGCGTACGGCATAAAGCTCGGCACAGACCCCACCGAATTCGAGATCATCGACGGTCGCCTGTTCATCTTCGGCGACATTCTCGGGCGCGAATTCTGGAAGATGAACTACCGCTTCAACATCCAGAAGGCCGACGACCTGTGGCCGGAGATGAAGGACACACCATGGCGTCAACAGTACGCGCGGCGCGTATGGTTCAGCAAAGTGCCTTGGTACAAGACCGGCCTCGAACTACGCACCGAATGGATGAAGCGCAATCCCGGACAAAAAATTGAATACGACACCGGCGGCGGACTCAATAATTTCATACTCAAGTATCCCGGCTGGCGCGCGTGAAGGCTACAGCCAGCCGCGCGTGGGATTCAGCGGTGAAGAGAGCGCAGCGCCGGGCACTGAACCGCCGGTATTTCAGGGTTATCGCGCGCCGCTACAGAAATAGATTCCTTCTGACGTTTCTTGGTATAAGTTTTGGGCCACCGGCGCCGGGCCGCGTTTGTCGCTGAGTTGCAGCACGCTTACGGTCCAATCCTGCATCGCGATGCGCCTGAGATCGGGCGCGACCTCCCTACCAGGCGTCGATGCGTGCGCGCTCAGACGGCGCTTTCCTGGACGGCCGGCCGGCGCTCCACGGCATCCCTCATCGCCCCCAACAGCGCGGGATCGCTGCTGACGGCGAGACCGGGCGGAACGTGAGCCGCGAGCGCCGGCTCATCGAGCACCGCAAGTGCTGCGATCTCACTTCCGACACGCTCGAGCTGCGCCACGTTCTCGCGAATGCGTGTGCGGAACCCGCTGTCGTCCAGCCGGTCGCGCAAACTGCGATTCAACTCGACGAACCACGGCAGCGAGCACTGGTCCAGCATGCCGGGACTGCCTCCGGGCGGATCGTCCGCGTTGCGAGTCGCTGCGCCCCATTCGCGCAGCAGCTTTTGCATGCCGTGATTGAGCGCGCTTGCGCCCGTCAGCGCGCCCTCGAGCTCGGCGAGCGCCGTGAGGTCTGTCAGCCGCTGCTGGAAAAACAGCGGGCACAGCACGCCCCAGTAATACGTGTAATCCCACAGCACTTTCAAAGGCATCACCCGCGCGTCGCCGAACAGCGCATATTGGTTCGTGTAGAGCGACAGCATGGTTTCGTAGAGCTGGCGAAAGAATTCGCCGTACAGCAGCACCGGAGCGCGAATCGGCTCGCCCGCGCGGTCGGCCCGGATGATATCGGTGATGTAGGTGTTGCCGATCGCGATGAAATCCGAGCCAGGCGAATAGAACGGGTCGAGAAACCAGCCCGCGTCGCCGGTGAGCGCCCATCGGTCCTGCGAGAACACCTGCTTGCAGCCGTAAGAGAAATTCCGGAAATAAAGGAAATCCATCAACGCGCCCGGAGCGCGGTCCAGCACCCTGGAGAGACGCGCGTGGACCAGGGGCTGATGGGTCTCGATCCACGCAAACGCCCGCTCGACCGTATTCATCGTCTCGAACGGGTGCAGGGCTGCATCCGCGACGATGCCCACCGAATGCGACCCCGAGCTCAAGGGTATCAGCCACAGCCAGTAGCCCGGCCCGCACATGTGGTTGGTCGAGCGCCACCGCGCGGGCGGGTCACACAGGGCGCGCCAGTGAGGAGCGGCGACCCATTCGTCGACGTCGAGCCGCGCATCGACCCGGAACCACACCGCGTTCGCGTCGTGCGCATTGTCTTCCGCCAGGTCGAGCTTGCGCTTGAGAAGGCCCGCGCGTCCCGCTGCATCGATCAGCCAGCGCGAGCGCGCGACCTCTCGTTCGCCGTTACGCTCGAGCTCGACGCGATGTCCATCTGCCCCGTCGAGATCGATGCGCTTGACCGTGCTGCCATCGTCGAAGCGAACGCCCCGCCGCACCGCTTCTTCGGCGAGGAAATTCTCGAAAATGCCGCGATCGATCTGCCAGTCCGGCGTCGGCAGGGAGCGGCTTCCGCCCAGTTCGGTGACGCCTTCGAGATCGTGGCGGCCTTCGCTGAAGAAAAACCGGAAACCGAACTTGCGCAACTGTTGCCGGTCGAGATGCTCGCGCAGTCCCAGCACCTCGGCGAAATAGTGCGCACCGATCTCCACTGTCGACTCTCCGACTTTGTGCGCTGCAATCGGCACCGGATGGGACCGGCGCTCGATTATGCGCACATCGAGATCCGGCATCGCCGCTTTGAGCTGCAACGCAAGCGTCAAGCCAGCGAGGCCTCCGCCGACGATCAATACGTCGTGGCTCGACTGCCCGCTCATACGCGCACGCCTGCGTGCCGCAAGAGCCAGCGCTTGATGTCGAGCGCGTCTGCGCCGCGGCCGCGCATGAACCCCCCGATGCCGTTCGCGCCGAGGACACGATGGCACGGCATCACGATCGGAATGCGGTTCGCGCCGCACGCCCCGCCGACGGGTCGCGGATCCTCTGGATCGGGTATAAGAATTTCAAACACCATTTTTGCATAACCCTCAATGTATCGGCCATGCGCCAGGCAGTCAATCACGTAAAAATCTGACCGCAGTTGCGCAAGCCCGTTGTTTCCCCGCAAAATTCACCCACCGCACCACTCAAAACCCGCTGTCGGGTTGTCACTACCTTCTACCGGCTCTGACCACGCATACGCACGCCTGGCCGTAGGATGACCGGCCAAGTCAAACACATGAACTGTGCCTTTCCACACGGTCTTTCCTTGCCACGTTTCTGTAACTGGCATTTCATGGGCAAACGTTGCCGTGCCGCCGTGCTGCAACTCTATTGCCTTTGCAAGGTCATCCGTTGATGCTTTTTCATTTCTCATTTGGTTTGAACAAATCCCTAATCGCACGTAATCCCCAAAGGCCGCCACCCTTGCTTCTTTCAATCATCCTCTTTACTTCAGAGTTTGTATGGATAGGCAATAATTCAATGTCCGGGTGTTCGCTGCTAAACACTCTAAATATTTCGTCAGCAAATGCCTGACCTATGGACGGTACGTTTTTGAAATCTAAAATTACAACCTTAAAAAGTTCTATGCGTTGCAGGAGTCTCTTGGCTTGCGATCTTGACACGAGATTTTCATCTCCATAGCGGGCCAATTCAACAGGAAACATTGTCTTGTTAAACGAGTAATCGTCATCTGCGCTTGAAAATTTATCAAAAATCTTTTTGCTAGTTCTGGACGTGTGCGCATAAATCTTCATCCACACAGATGTTCCACCGTGCTTATTTGCCTCTTGCAGTTCTGATAGCCAATCGTTCTCTTTTTCTATTTGATGCGAATAGAAAACGCCCCCTGATATCACATCGAATGAATCGAGCATTCTTGATGTAAAGAAAATACCTTGGCCACTGTGGTTTTTTGGATCGGTAGTGAATTTTCCTTTCGCCAGTTCAAGCACCGCGTGGCGCTCATCAAGCAAATTCAACGCGGCCTGAATTTTTCTAAAAATTCCTACTCCATCGTCGGAAATTAATATTTCGCAGTCAGCCGCAGTTCTCTTGATATGCACACTAATAATACTGCCGCCGGAATGGTCGATTGCATTATTGAACATCTCTGTAAAACCAAAGTGCAGAATGTTGACAACATTTTCAGGGAGGACTCCTATTTGAGCGCTGACATCACGACTCCAGACTACATGCTCCTCTAGCCCCGGCCCTATTTGATATACAGCGCTCCATTCTGATATAGGGCACAGCTTGTATGTTTTTGCCCGCGTTTTACCCAGAACGGTTAGTGCTTTTTCTTTTGTAAGCCTAACAAGGTGTTTATTTGCAGCCTGACGAGTAATGCCGAATTTGTCGGATGTTTTCTTTGCTATATCAGATGGATATTTCTCAACATTTTCAATGATATACCTTCGTACACGCTCGCCTTGCTCATATATTCTACTCATCTAAAAATCCTCTATTTTGTCAACAACAGACATTGACATTGTCAACCATATGAAATATATTGTCAACCACTGAGCGGATATTGTCAACTGTGTAGCAGGGGAAAAATGATGAACAGACTGGGCCTAAAGGATCGCACACAAATCATAAGCTGTTTGGTGGAAGGCAACTCCATTCGCTCAACCGAACGCATAACAAACACTCACCGCGACACGGTTATGCGCCTCATGGTGCAGGTAGGTGATAACTGCGCGAAGCTCATGGACAAAACCATGCGTAACCTGACTTGCGAGCGTTTGCAGGTCGATGAAATCTGGACCTACGTGCAAAAGAAATAACGCGAGGTAGCGCCGTGGGAAGATCGTTCCCGCGTTGGCGATCAATGGATCTTCGTTGCGATTGATGCGGATACTAAAATCGTTCTGGCTTGGCTGATTGGCAAGCGCGATCTAGCCACCGCACGCGTGTTTATGAACGATCTGGCAGACTGCCTTGATAACCGCGTGCAACTGTCATCCGATGCGCTGGCGGCCTACACAGACGCTACCAGTGGGGCATTTGGTGACAATGTAGATTACGGGCGGATCATAAAACACTATGAAGCAGAACCCATTGGCGCAGGCCGCTATAGCCCGCCGAAAGTCGTTCGCGCAACGCGGGAAGTGATCTATGGCGACCCAGTGCAAAAGCACATTTCAACGAGCTACGTTGAACGACAGAATTTGACCATGCGTATGAGCATGCGGCGCTTTACGCGCCTGACAAACGCATTCAGCAAAAAGATTGAGAATCTGCGGGCTGCCGTTGCGCTACACTTTGCGCACTACAACATGGTGAGGATTCACAAGACGCTGCGGGTAACTCCTGCGATGGCTGCTGGAGTGGCTAACAACCTGTGGTCGATGGAGGAATTAGTTGACCGCGTTTCAAATTAGGACACTACCCGTTATCGCGGTCTGCTCAAAAACGCCATTTTCATTGGTTATAATCGATGTCATCGCTATCACCTGTCGCCTCGCGTGACTACTTGATCAGCGATTCCTTAATTTATTTTCAAGCATCACGCCAGCGCTCTAATTCCCGCCGCTCGCGCTTGGTCGGCCTGCCACGGCCACTACGCTCTTGCGATGGCTCCGCCGCCAGCTTGCGCAGCGCGGCTTGTTCCGCGCGTCGCAACACACTTTCCGGCGTTTCTTCATACAACGCGCGCGCAACCGGGGCCGGGCCGCGTTTATCGCTGAGTTGCAGCACGCGTACGGTCCAATCCTGCGCGGCAATGCGCAGATCCAGTTGATCACCGGCACGCACGTCTTTCGCAGGTTTCACACGCTCGCCATTCAGCTTGACCTTGCCGCCGTCAAGCGCCTGCTGCGCCAGCGCACGTGTTTTGTAAAAGCGCGCGGCCCACAGCCATTTGTCGATGCGCATGGCGACCGGGCTGTTACATCGGCATGGGTTTGTTCGACAGCAACGCAAGCCAGCCGCGCGCGATGCGATACAGCACCCATATGCCCGTCACCACCATGAGCGGAACGCCGATCACCGCGCCGATCAGCGTAATGATCAGCACTCCGCCGATGCAAAACCACAGCAGCGCCCACCAGAAGGTGCGGATCTGCCAACTGAAGTGTGAATCGAGAAAGGTGCCGCGCACGTCGCCGCGCTTTACGTAATTGATAACCACCGCGATGATCGAAGGCCAGCCGGAAAGAAACGCGGTGACGATAAACGCGGTGCTGCTGATGCCGGTGATCGCGCTGAACGCATGCAGTGCATACACCACATGCGCCACCGTTATCAGGTGACTGTCGGGCATTGCCAGTTGCGATTTACCGTCGTAATCGGCCATGATAATTTCCTTCAGCTCAAATCAATCGCAAATTTTTTCAGTTCGTCCAGCGACACGAATTCCAGCGTCGCCTCATGCGTGGCGCGCAGCACCACGCGCGGTGCGGCGTTGGCATCGAACGCTTCCTTCCAGCGCGCGGCGCACAGGCACCATTGATCGCCGGGCTTTAATCCGTCAAAACCAAACTGCGGCATCGGCGTCGACAGATCGTTGCCGCGCGCTTTGCTGAATTCCAGAAACTCCGCCGTCAGCCGCACGCACACCGCGTGCACACCCAGATCATCGGGACCGACATTGCAGCAGCCGTCGCGGTAAAAACCGGTCACCGGGTCTTCGCTGCAGGATAGAAGTTTTTCGCCCAGCACATTGCGGGCATGTTCGTGCGGATTGAATCGTCTCATAAATTATCCAATAAAAACAAATAGTTACATGCCTACGCCGTCACGTGTCGCGCCTGCCGCATGCGCGCCCGCGTGGTGGCGCTGTCACTTTTTTGCTTATCGTCACGCGGACCTGCGCCGCTATCCATGAACGCCGGCCGGCCGCGCGCGCCGCTGGCCTGGTAATCGCAGACCAGTGCTGCGTCAGCCACGGCAGCATCCACGCCGGTCACCTGTGTCAGGTGGTCGTGCATGAATTCGCATAGCCGTTCAAAAGCGAATTCGTGGGTTTTGTGTGTCCGCGCGTACAGCCAATCGGCAAAGCGCATGAAGTTGTTGAACGGCGCGGCACCCAGCAGCAGCGGCAACGCCTGATGAAAGCGCCCGGAGTTGCCCGCCAAATCCCAGTAGCGCGCGAAGCGTGAGATGCGCTGCATGTCGGCATAGGCGATGCAATCGGTCGCCAGCACGTTGTACGGCGCATCGGGGTTAAAGCGCAATTGGTGCGCCTCCGTATGCCGTGCTATCGGCGCGCCACGCAGGCGCTTCAGGATGCCCACCTGAATCTCATGCGGCTTCATCGCATGCAAACGGTCAAAGCCGCGACCGAAACTCGCGAGGTCTTCGCCGGGCAGTCCGGCGATCAGATCGACATGGATCAGTGCATTCGATTGCTCGCGCAGCCAGCGGATGTTTTTCTCCGCCTGGGCATCGTCCTGCCGGCGCGAAATGCGCGCCTGCACCTCCGTATTAAAAGTCTGAATGCCGATTTCAAAATGCAGCGCGCCCGGCGGAAAGCGCGCAATGGTTTGTTTTAACCTGTCCGGCAAATGATCCGGGATCAACTCGAAGTGCATGAACAAGTTGCCGTCCATGCGCGCCAGAAAAAATTCGAGTATGCGTTCGCTCGCCGCCACTTTGAGATTAAACGTGCGATCGACAAAGCGGAAATTACGCGCGCCGCGTGCATGGAGCTTTTCCAATTCGCCCATCAACGCATCCAGCTCGAACGGCCACGCGGTTTTATCCAGCGCCGACAGGCAGAACTCGCATTTGAACGGGCAGCCGCGCGAGGCTTCGACGTAAATAAAGCGCTTCGCGATATCCTCATCGGTGTATTGCGTATAGGGCAACGTAAGGCGCGCGAGTGGCGGCTGCTCGCCGGCAATCACCTTGCCAGCGGGCGCGCTACCGCTAATGATTTCCTGCGCGAGTTGCGCAAACGTTACATCGCCCCAGCCGGTGATCACATAATCCGCCAGCGCGCAGATGCGCTGTTCGGCGGCCTCGTAACTCACTTCCGGGCCGCCGAGCACCAGCGTGACATGGGGCGCCACTTTTTTCAGCAGCGCCACCACCCGCGTGCATTCCTCGACGTTCCAGATGTACACGCCGATGCCGATGATGCGCGGATTTAACGCCAGCAAATCCTCGACAATTTCAAACGCGCGCTGGCCCAGCACGAACTCGACGATGCGCGTGCGCGGCTGAAGTTCGCCCATGTTGGCGGCGAGATAGCGCAGCCCCAGCGCGGCATGCACGTAGCGCGCGTTGATGGTGGTGAGCACGATGTCAGACATCGCCGTAGTCTAGCGCAGCCTTATGGCGCTGCGCTAACTAATGATGCCGCTATGGGCTTGATGAAGCACGCGCGCAGTACACTCCGCGAAAAATCGCTACGGGCCGCTGCGTGTTTCCTGATAATCTCCGCTTTTCGCCGGCTGAAATTTTTTCGTAGCGCTGCGTGACATTTATCAGGCGCATGCCATCGGAGCTTCACCTCAAACTGTGAATACGCAAGTCCACTATTGGTCGTGTCTGGCGCCGCGTGCCGCGTCCGTTGGCGGCAATTGAACAAGAGTGCTTATGAGCAGTAACTTATTGTTTTTATTTATTATTTTTCTATCGACTGCACCGGCTGCCACAGTTGTTTTTGCAGCGCAGAGCGCCACTGCCGCCACCGCGGCCGATAGCGCCGGGCGCGAATTGCACGATTGGTGCAATGTGGTCACGCTTGCCATTCCGCAGATCAAATTGAAACCCTGCGTGGCGGCGCAGCTTAAGCCGGTCGCCGCCAAATCGGTGAAGGGCCGGCACATCATGCTGCGCGAATTCAATTCGGCGCATTCGCCCAGCGCGCGGGTGCTGGTGATCGGCGCCATCCATGGCGACGAACTGACATCGGCGTCGATCGTGTTTCGCTGGCTGGAATTGCTGCAGCAACCCAACAACGAAGCCAGTCAATACCACTGGCGGGTGATTCCGGTGTTAAACCCCGATGGCCTGCTGGCGCGTCCGCCCACGCGCGTGAATGCCCGCGGCGTGGATCTGAATCGCAATTTCCCGACCTATAACTGGCTGAAGGAAGCGCCGCGTTACTGGGAAAAACAAACGCGGCGTGATCCGCGCCGTTATCCCGGCAAGGCGCCCGCGTCGGAACCGGAGTCACGCTGGCTGCACGATGAAATTGTGCGCTTCAAGCCCGATGTGATTGTGGCGATACACGCGCCGTACGGCGTGCTCGATTTTGATGGCCCGCCCACCGGCGTGGAAGCGCCTTCGCGCTTTGGCCGGCTGCATCTGAATCGCGTCGGCGTTTACCCCGGCTCGCTGGGTAATTTTGGCGGCCTGAAAGAAGGCATACCGGTGGTCACACTCGAACTGCCGCACGCGCTGAAAATGCCCACCGAAGCCGAGCTCACCCATGTCTGGCAGGACATGCAAAGATGGCTGCGGGTCAATCTGGTCGAACGCAGAGCCGCGCCCACGCAACCCGCTCCACCGGCTCAGCCGGCTCAGCCCGCAGTCACACCCGACGACATCAGCCAGTAACGGTGCAGCGTGCGCCGTAGCGGCGCAGCGTGTGCGCAGAGGCGGCGCGTCACAGCGCCAGCTTCAAACCGGTTTGCCGGATCACCTTGGCCCATTTTGCACGCTCGCTCTGAATCAGCGCCGCGTATTCTTCGGGCGTATTGCCAACCACATAGCCCGCGCTGACGTTGGTCAAGCGTTCTGTCACCTCGGCCGATTTCAGCGTCTCCACAATGGCGGCATGCAGGCGCGCGATCAACGCTCGCGGCGTGCCCGCAGGCGCCACCGGGCCGTACCAGGCGTAGGAATCAAACCCCGGCACGCCGGCTTCGATGAAGGTCGGCACATTGGGCGCTTGTGGCCGCCGCTGTTTCCCGCTCAATGCCAGCGCACGCAGCTTGCCCGCTTTGACATTGGGCAGAAACGGCGACAAGGTATCAAACATCAGCGGCAATTGCCCGCTGACAAGATCGGCGTACGGACCACCGGCCCCATACGGAATATGCCGCATGTCGGTACCGGTCAATGTTTTGAACAGTTCCGCCGACAGGTGATGAAAGCCGCCGTTGCCGGCAGAACCGAAGGTCAGTTCACCCGGCCGCGCCTTTGCCAGTGCGATAAATTCCTTGACGGTTTTGGCGGGCAGCGCCGGATTGACCACCAGCGCGCAGGGTATCAACTCAATCATGCTGATCGGGATGAAATCGCGATCCAGATCGAATGGCAGTTTCTCATACAGCGTCGGCACCGCAGCGAATACGGTTGCAGTACCCAACAACAGCGTGTAACCGTCGGGCGGCGCTTTCGCAGCCAGTTGCGTGCCGATAATACCGCTCGCCCCCGGCCGGTTATCAATGATCATTTGCTGGCCCAGCGGGCGCGCGAGTCCCGCCGTGAGCACGCGCGCATTGGCGTCCGGGCCGCTGCCCGCGGGAAACGGCACAATCAGCCGGATCGCCTTTTCGGGATAGTCAGCGGCGAGTGCGGCCGTAGCCGCAGTGGCGGCAACGGAGAGCAGGACGGCGACGCAAAGCCAGGTGGTGCGGCCATTGGATATCATCGGTGTCTCCGGTGGAGTCAAGCAGGCAATCAGGTGCGCCATGCTATTGAACAATAGCCGCCAAAGCAATCTACAGCTTTGGTCTTGACGCCAGCTAGAGCGCCACCGCAACACTCACGACGATAGCGCTCACGGCAAAACAGTAGTGCCCATGAATGTGCGAATCTCAGCGGCGGAAACGGTCACGGTTATATCATCACCACCGCCTGAGGCACGATTGGGGCCGTCCGAAGTGAGTGTTATGAGTATGGTGCTGGCGGAGGGCTGGCTACTCGAAATGCCGTTACCGCTGCCTGACGCAGCCGCCGTCGAGTTCACCGTGTAGCGGTAGCGCACACCCCACGGATCGGTTCCCTCCGCGGCGGAAATGCCAAGATCGTTATAAGGCAGAAGACCTGTGGTAGTACCGGAATTTTGAGAACCGTTAGTGCCGGAATCCGCATACGGCAGATTTTTGCACTTCAGCACACCACCACCGCTACCGGTGCAATTGGAATTCCCATTGCTGGCATCATTAGCCATCGCATAGCCGATCAGCGCAAGCTTGATTTTCTGCATTTCGGCGGTCACATGGGCCGTCGGCGATTGTAGCGAACCATCGTTAAACAACGGCCGCAATAAATCATCGGCAGTAATATACAGCACGACATCGTCGATCGCGCCACCGGTGGCAGCGTCGTCGGTGGTCAGATCGCGCCGGTAATAGGTGACAAGGCTGGTTGCATTCGCGCGCGCATTGGAAGATTCGTCGCTGGTGGTCGGCGCCGGCATGGTGTTGCGCGTGCCGCCGATGGTGTAGGCGCCAAACCCGTTAGGGCCATGCGACACCACCACCGCCACCACCGCGTTCGCTACCAGTGTTGCGGTGCCGGCAACGCGCGTATTGACGGTGAGTAGTCCGGTGTTTCCGGCATTGAAGTTTGCGGTTATGGTCCAGTCGGTGTTGGCGCCGGCGGTATTGGATATGTGGTAGCTGAAAAAATTGCCCCATCCATCCTGAACGGTCTCCCTCGGAAGACCCAGGGTCGCGTACGGCACGATGCCGAACACGGCCGAACACGCCGTCGCCGGATTGCCCGCAGTCGTGCGGTTTTCGATGCCGTCCGGCACCGTGAAATTGGTATCCGGACACGGCAATCGGTTGTTCCTGCGCAGATAGTCTATCAAGGCATCGCGGACGGTGACCTGCCGCTGCGCGGTTGCGGAAGACGCCTGATTGCGTTGCAAGACATTTAACGCCGCGAGCCCGCTCGTCATCACTACGCCGATGATGAAAAGCACAATTGAAAGCTCGATCAGACTAAACCCCGCCGGCGCTGCGCGGTTTACCCGATGCGTGAAGCTAACACCTTGATTTAGTTTAAAATTATTCATGGTTTGAGGATAACGGTTTGTTTGCGGCCCTCAGGCTGCCATTCGCCCGCTAGAGCGCCACCGCAACACTCGCGACGATAGCAGTGCCGGTGCAGGAGGCAACACTGGCGCGCACGTTGCCGGTGGCGAAATTGCCGTCATCCATCTTCGCATCAAGATCCTGCGCTATGGGGCAGGGAACGTTCAGTAGCTCAATCACATTGCGGGTGCTGGTCGGGAAGGTGGTAACGCCGCTTGCCGAGCGCGCAATTACCCGCAGCGTAACCCTGGTACCGCCGGACAGAGAGTAGACAATCGCAGCGCCGCTGCCTTTGATTAACCCGGCTTTATTCAGATGCCAGGGTACACAAGCCACTTCTGCTGCCTCAACCTCCCCGTCGCCATCGCCGTTGGCCGTTGCAGTACAGGAGTTTGCGGCTACACCCGGAACCACCGTGGTTGCGGTCGGCATATCACCCGGCAGGTAACTGTATTGCGCGCGAAATTGTGAGGTGGCCGTAGCCAGGTCCGACACCGCGGAGCGAACCGCCTGCGAGTCTGACACCCCGATGATACCGGTCGCCATCAAAACGGTGGTGAGCAGCAACCCGGTTATGGCCATGGCTATCGCCAGCTCGATCAGCGTAAAGCCCCTGGCCCGGGACCGTAGTGCGCGATGGTGACGCAAGGGCAAAAGTAGCAAGCGGCTCATGGTATAGCGCTCCCTAGGTAACCGCGGATCTCAGAGGCGGGAACAGTCACGGTTATATCATCCCCGCCCCCCGACGCCCGATTGGGGCCGTAGGAAGTTAGGGTTATGACGATGGTGCTGGCGGACGGCTGGGTACTCGAAATTCCGCCTCCCGAACTGGTCGAAGCTGCCGTCGTGTTCACCGTGTAGTTGTAGCGCACACCCCACGCATCGGTTACGTCTGCGAGGGAAAGGCCAAGGTTGTTATAGGGCACTAAAAGGCTCAAGGTGCCGACGTTTTGAAAACCGTCAATAACATCCGCATACGGCAGATTCCTGCACTTGGGCGTCGACCCGCTATCGTCGCAAGCGGAAGTCCCTCTGCTTGACTGCGTGGACATCGCATAACCGATCAGCGCAGACTTGATTTTTTGCATCTCGGCATTCACATGGGCCGCCGGCGATAGTAGCGAACCGTCCTTGAACAGCGGCCGCAATAACTCATCGGCAGTAATATACAGCACGATATCGTCGATCGCGCCACCGGTGGCAGCGTCGTCGGTGGTCAGATCACGCCGGTAATAGGTGACAAGGCTGGTTGCATTCGCGCGCGCATTGGAGGATTCGTCGCTGGTGGTCGGCGCCGGCATGGTGTTGCGCGTGCCGCCTATGGTATAGGCGCCAAACCCGTTAGGGCCATGCGACACCACCACCGCCACCACCGCGTTCGCTACCAGCGTTGCGGTGCCCGCAACGCGCGTATTGACGGTGAGTAGTCCGGTGTTTCCGGCGTTGAAGTTTGCGGTTATGGTCCAGTCGGTGTTCGCGCCGGCGGTATTGGATATGTGGTAGCTGAAAAAATTGCCCCATCCATCCTGAACCGCATCCCGCGCAAGACCCAGGGTCACGTACGGCACGATGCCGAACACGGCCGAACACGCCGTCGCCGGGTTGCCCGCAGTCGCGCGGTTTTCGATGCCGTCCGGCACCGTGAAATTGGTATCCGGACACGGCAATCGGTTGTTCCTGCGCAGGTAGTCTATCAAGGCATCGCGCACGGTGACTTGCCGCTGCTCGGTGGCGGAAGCTGCCTGATTGCGTTGCACTGCATTTAACGCCAGCAGTCCGCTTGTCATCACCACGCCGATGATGAATAACACAATCGAAAGCTCGATCAGCGTGAACCCCGCCAGTGCAAAGCGAACCGCCCGTCGCGTCGTGTTAATGCCTTGATTTAGTTCAAAATTAACCATGGTTTGAGTATAACGTTTTTTCCCCCGCCCTCAGACTGCGCCCCAGGGTAAGTTTGATCTCAGAGAATAGCGTAGGGTGGGCAGACAGGTTTATCGTCTGCCCACGCGGTTGGGTATCCGCGTGGGCACAAAAGCGTGCCCACCCTACCGTCATTGATTTTCATCATAAATTTCATAGAACAAATTTACCCTGGACTGCACCCAGTCTACGCTTAGGCCGCACCACTCGCACGTGCTAATATCACACCCGGTTAACAGTATTTTGACAACCAGGCGCCCGTAGCTCAGCTGGATAGAGTACTGCCCTCCGAAGGCAGGGGTCGGACGTTCGAATCGTCTCGGGCGCGCCAGCGTTTTTAGCGCGGTTTTAAAACCAGTGGCGCATCACGTTGCAAAAAAATGGCCTGGACTATGCACCTGACCCCTTTGAATTCCGTGCGCGCTTCCCGCGCATCGATTCCCTGGCTGGCGTGGCTGATGTCGGCGCTGATGATTGCGTTCGCTTTCGCGCAGGAAGCGATAACCGTCAGCGACGAACAGATCGCAAGGTTGACGACGAGGCTCGGCCCGATAGCGAAAGAGCGGCTGACCAACTGGCGCACGCTGATGACCAGCCCGACAAATCGCGCACTGAACGAGCGGCAAAAGCTGGAACTGGTGAATGATTTCATGAATCTGACGCCGTTCAAAGAAGATCGCGATCACTGGGGCAAGGAAGATTACTGGGCAACACCGATAGAATTTTTGTCCACCAATGCCGGCGACTGCGAGGACTATTCCATCGCGAAATATTTCACCTTGCTGATGCTGGGCGTGCCCGATGAGAAGTTGCAGATCACCTACGTCAAAGAAATCAGGGTGTACAACGTAGCGCACATGGTGCTCGCCTATTTCGCCACGCCCGACGCCGAGCCGGTGATTCTCGACAACATCAACAAGACCATACAGCCGGCGTCGACACGCACCGACCTGCGGCCGATCTACAGCTTTAATGGTACCGGCCTGTGGAGCGCCAAGCAGCAGCAGGAGGGGCGCAAGCAGGCGGGGGGCAGTTCGGATAGTATCAGCGCCTGGAAAGAATTGCGGAGCCGCGTAAAGAGCGCGTCCTGATGCGTCCGCTGCTGCTTAATAAAATTGTTTGTGTGACTTTAGCGGATTGAAACGATAGCGCTACGATTTTCGGGCGATGTCGAGCATTCCGGTGAAGACGTGGAGACAACGCTGCAATTTGTCCTGTCCTGCTGGGGTCGGCATGAGGTGGCCACATTCGCCGCACTCATCAACTTGGACGCGTCCGACATTGATCTGCTGGCCGGGGAGTATGAGGGGGTAAGTGGTCGAGCGGCGCTGGAGGTTGCGGGCACCACACTGCTGACAGGTGCGAGGCTTAGGCATGGCGGAGAGTGTCCTGTAAGCGGATAGATCCCGCTGGTGATTTTAGCAGAGGTGCGCCGATGCGCAGGCGACAGGCGGGGCGATCAGGCAGCTTGTTTGAGGGGCGTGAGGTTGGCGGCTGCGGTGTCGGCGGGAGCGGGTTTGGCGACGATCGCAGCCTCGGCCAATTGCATCACGTAGTCGAGGGGGTTGAGCTTTTGCAGATCGGCGGTACGAAAGTGGCTGAGCAAGATGGCGTGCGTTTTGGCGCCTTGGGTTGAGCGGTTCTGTTGACTGACCTTGCGGGTGTGGACGGCAACCCGCATTTGCTGCTCGGCATGGTTGTTGTAGGGGCTGACGGACTCGTGATCGAGGAAGGTGAGCATCTCGTGACGGTGGCGACGCAAGCGTTTGATGAGGCGTTTGGCGTGGGGGTCGGCCCATGGGGTGGCGATGAATTGGTCGAGGCGCCGATGCAGCTGGGCCTTTCGCCGCGCGTAGCACTGGGGCTTCATGGTGGCGCGCGCCTCGCCAAGGCGGACCGCATCTTTGAGCAGCCGGGCGAGTTTTTTGCGGAAGCGTCGCCAAGGGCGTGCGGGGGTGAGTTTATCGACCTTTTTGAGCTCCGTGAACAAATGGAAATAGCACTTCTGTTTGGCGAGCGCATCGAGCGCGTTGTAGGCACCCCAGAAGTCGGTAATCAGGATGCCGGGAAACAGCGAGCCGAGCACCGCCTTGACGACGCTCGAACCGCGATGCGGATCGATCAAATAGTAGCACTGGTGGCGGGTGGCGAAGGCCCACAACCAGCACGTTACACCGTTGATGCGCCAGCCCGTCTCGTCGGCATGCAGGACCGCGCTGTTGCGGATGGTCTGGCGGATGCGCTCATAGTCGCCTTCCAAGCGCCGCGCGAGGTTCGTCCATGCGAGAGTCAGGCCGCCGGGGCTCACCGTGAAGCCGAGCGAGGCCTGCGCGATCTTCACACAGTTGCCGACGCTCACGCCGACGAAATAATGCAGCCATGCCGTGTAGACCACGAAGCGCAGGCCCAAGGTGCTATGCGGCAGGGCCGCCGTCACCGGCGCGGTGACGATTTTGCCGCAGGTGGCACACCAATGACCGTGCACGGTGTGGGCGGTGACCTTGGGCACCACGGGTGGGATCTCTTCGATGATCCGGGTGTGCTGGCGGATCGAGGGTCCGACTTTATGGTGACAGTCCGGGCAGTGCGTAAGCTTGTCTTCGAGGCGCGCATCGATGCGCGTCGGCGCAGGCCGATGCGCCCCCGGATGTCCGGCCTTGCGCCCCGGTGGTTTGGCGCGCCGGCGCGAGCGCGGCTTCAGATACACCGGCTGCATCCCAGAGGGGGTGGTGGGACTGATCGGGGTAGTCGCTCCCTTGGCTTGCAGTTGGTCCCAACGCTCGGCCTTCTCAGCCAAGGCAAGGATGGTGCGCGTGGCTTGCGCACGCGGCGAAGCCAAGATGGCGAGCGCCTCGGCGTGAGTCACGGTATCAGCCCGGCAGTCAACGGTTCGCGCCAATGACGAGTCAACGGATACAGATAAATGCGTTTGACGTTGCCATGATGGTGATAGAGGTGACCGCGTTTCGCGCTGCCTTGCGTCTGGCCCACGCACTGCCAGTTGGCGGCCCGATAACAGGTGCCGGCAAAGCGCGCGCTATCGACGAAGGTTTCCGCCAACACCACCGCGTGACCATAGCGCTGCTGCCACAGCGCCGGCAGTCCTCGCACGCTCAGGCCCAACACGCACGAGGCAAGACTCGGCACGCGCACCCAGGGCAGAACGAGGAAGCGCACATTATTGGCGAGCAACGACAAGCGGGCGCGGCGCTGCTCAAGGCTCCAGCCAATATACTGATCACGCGGCCCGATCTTCCAGGCCGCGCTCGCCCAGCCCAGACACCCGACCACCTGCTCGCCCAAGAACACCAGCTGCTTCAGATGCTCTCCGACCAGCGTCGGGCGCCCCAGATAATGGTGGTGCGCGAGCAGGTAGTCCCAAAGATAGTGCTCGGCCGCGCCCTGCACCGGTTGCAGCCGGACAGCCGGATAATCCGCGAGCGTGCCTGTGAGCCGCGTCTGGATAAACAGCGGCATCTGCTCGTAGTTCTGCCGCGGCCGGTTCACCTTGGTTCGTTGCGGTGCCGGCAGCTCGACCAGTCCCGCGCGCTGCAGCCGCAGCAACAAATCGCGCGCCGCGAAGGCTTTATACTGCCCGTTCGATTGCCGCCAATCCCATTGTTCGCAAAGTCGCACACCGATAAAGGTGCGGCCACGCTCGTAGTGAGCGGCGATTGTGGCTTGAATGCTGGCGATATCCGCCATCGTCAGGTCACGGCCGCGGTGGCGAAACACAATCGGATCGGCGAGGCTCCCCATAAGCGGGGAACATTACACAAAGTCGCTCTCAGACGCCAGCGAAATCTTTCAAATGGCTAAAGTCACAC
>CAMATZ010000009.1 GCA_945861275.1 Bordetella parapertussis | reverse complement strand
ACCTGGGCAAGCAATTGGTCCAGCAGATCATCGGAAAATGGGCCCTTAGACTTACGTTGTCGGGGCTTGTAGGCTTTGGTGTTGTCGGTCATTCATTTCTCCTTTATCCACAATGATATGACCTCCCACACAAAATTTCAGATACGCTCTCGGCGTCGTCGAGTCTCACTAGCCAAGCGGATGCCGGCATATTTACAACACTAGCCCTGGCCTTCGCATCGGAGATAGCCATTGCCTAAACTGTGATGATCAGCAGGCGAAGTAGGCGACACAGTGTCGGCATCCGGCCGCGTTGCGGGCAGAGGAGCGGGAAAGCTGCAGGGTGGTGTTTCATCATTTCGCCTGCTGATTCAGCATTCCGATGATGACATTTTGCGCTCCGACAATTATCTTGGCGGTTGCATAAAGCCGATTGGAAACCAACAGGGGATCGTTCGATGGCGGAAGGTATTTCAGATAGCCAGCTAGGTCCAGGAAAGGTTCGGTGTTCAAGGGGCAGTCGCTGCTCTTGTTATTGTCATCCAGTTTCTTGAGCCAATCAGAAACTGTAATAACAGGCTGGAGCTGAAGAGCTTGGACATCTGAAGTTAACTGGCGAGTTGTGTTTCGCGCATTCGCAATACCAGCCTTTGCTTGAGCTTTTGCGATGGCTTCCTGTGCATATCTTTTCCAATCTGATTCTTGAATAAGTTCAGCGGTCTTTTGAGCGCCGATAATATCACCGCTCTTTGCTTGGGCTTGGGCGAGTTGTGACCGTACGACGGCAGAACGAGACGTGTCAATAACAAGATCGGCGTTCTTTATAGCAGATGCCAACGTTTTTTGAGCTCCCGCAATATCGCCAGTTTCTATTTGGTCTTCAGCAATTTGACTATATGCATAGCTTTTATCACCGGCGTCCCGATCACGATCAGCAGTCTTTTGTGCTTCGAAAAAAGTCTTTTTAGCGCCTGCAATATCACCGCTCTTTGCTTGGACTACAGCGATGGCTGACTGTGCGCTTCTTCTATAAGGTCCGTCCTGAATAAGATCAGCCATTTTAAGAGCCGCTGTAATGTCACCGCCTTGCGCCTGCAATACTGCCACCCAAATCAGGCGCTCAAGCTTGTTGCCGCGCCCACTCCATATGTCGTTGCCAAGTATTTGGCTCGTCGTATCCTGCACAGCCTTGATCAATCGCGAAACATTGCTCCGGTTTCTCACTTCCAGCGCTGCGATCTGTTCTTTCACCGCCGCCGCATTCGGCGCATGGGGGTAGGCTGCCAGATACGCGCCAAACCACGCGATGGCCCGGAGTTCCCGCCCCGGGATTCTTGATTCGGCCAATCCGAGGTTTAGATAGATCACCGGCGCCTGCGGCGCGATCTTGCGCGCCTCCTCGAAGAAGCTGATCGCCATCAGGTAGTCCGGTACCGTTGCCGCGATGATTCCCTTGTTGAGCGCTTCCTGTGCGGCGGGCGGCAAGGTCGCGCGAGTAATGCCTTGGCCCCAGGCAACGTTCGGTGCAACTATCAGCAGCAACATCAGTACGCGCTGGCGCAGTGAAATGCCGCGCTGATTTTGCCTTGGGGTCATCGCAGTTGTGTCCAATGTTTGTTCATTGACAGGTTGACGCGTGTTTTTGACTACGGATAAAGGGGGTGGCTAGGCGGTGCGGCCCATCACTGTCCGGCGCCCGAACGCTCAACGGATATTGACGATAGATCCGGGCGGTATACCCAACGTCTCGTCCCAAGCTTGGCGTAACGTGGCATCCTCCAGTGTCATTCGGTCGTAGCCCCTGGACGGAACGTAATAATACACATCGTCCGAACTGGGCAGCCGCGGCTCTCTCACTGGCGTGGCTGTCGACGGAGCAGCCTGCCTGTTACGCTCCGGGGTCTGACCCGCAAGCGCAACAAAGCGCCTCAGGCCGACGTTACCGGGGTCGCGATTGAGTGCGTCTTCGAACCAAGCCTTGGCAGCCTTCCAGTCGCGGTCCATGACCGCCTGGAATCCTTTGCGAACCCGGTCGCTGACACCGGGAGACGCATTCTGATACACGCCGGCAATGGCATTTTCCACGTCTTTGGGCAGACCCGATGGCACGTTGCGCGCATCTACCACCATGGGATCGCCCGATGGCACGGCGGGCGTAGGCTTGCTTGGTGCCGCAACAGTCGCGGTGAAATCCAAACTGCTACTATTACCACCACTTGGCGCTCTGCCGGCTGTGCTTCCATCGAAATCCAAACCGCCCGTTACTGGTGCGGCATTCAATGTTTGCGCAAAGTTCTGAATGGACTGCTGCATGTTATTTGCTGCAACCTGGTTCTGGCGCTGTCTCTCCATCGCATCCCGTTCCGCCCTTTCTCTTGCCTGCTGGTTCGCCAGATTAGCCTGTGCATTGGCAAGATTCTTGCGATAGACCGGATCGTTGGGATAGTTGTGTAATGCCTGCTGGAAAAGCGAAACCGCAGTGGCCCAATCGCCCTTGTTGTAGGCTTGGACACCATTCTCGTTGGTCGCGCGGGCCTGCTGGTCGGCTTGCTCGGCAGCGGAAGGTCCGGTATTTCTAAAGATATTCCAAAGATTCGGCCCGCTGTAGCTGGGAGACGGCGTAGAACCACCTTGGTTTCCAGTGCCGGCGCAGGACCCGCAGCCTTGCGAGCATTTATACGCGGCGGTCCAATAGGGCTGGCAATGGGACTGCGAATACGCCATCGGAGGTACAGAAGCAAGGCAGCCAACACCCAGCATCGCCAAAATTATGGCGCGCATACCGATGTGGTGTGTGTGTTTCATTTTTTTCTCCTGCCAGCGTTTAACTATCATATTGTGCTGCACCCAGCGTAAATAGAGCAACGAAATTGGCGAGCGCGGCGGCAATGACCTGGAGGTTGAACGCCAGAATATGCTTTGACGGCACCGTGCGCCGGCTTAAAGCAGTACCTGGAGTGTTCGTGGGTTTCGCGCTCCATGATTGAGGTTCTATCGGCCCGCGCTGGATGCGGATCGAGGCAGCATGACCTTGACTAACTTGCGTGTCAAATGCGGATTTTTGTGTGGATTTTTGTGCTGACCGGGGCAGAGGCGCATCCCAGACGTGCCGTGGTCATCATTGCGGTCTCGGGATGCACCGTATGCCTCTCGCTCTACGCACCACACATGGCCGTTTTTAAGCGCAGCGGCGGACAACTGGAAGGGTTGATCCGCCGCACGTCCCTAGCGGTTCAGCTTCTCATCAAACCAGTTCCACATCGTCGCCACGCCCAGCGTCAGGTAATCGCGCTGGCAATGCTGCGAGCCGCCTTCTTCGGCAGTAAACACGCGCAGCGTTTTATCGGTGGAACCGGACGCATTGTATAGCGCCTGCGCATCGGCAAGCGAGATCTGTTCGTCCTCGGCGCCATGCACGATCAGGAACGGGCAGCGCATTTTTTGTACGACACCGTCGAGGCGGTAGGGTTCCAGCTTCTTCAGCGCCTCGTCAAGGGTATTAACGCCCAGTATCCAGGTGATGTGATGGCCCGGCACCGACAACGACGTCTTGAAGTTGGCGTCGATGCGTTTTTTCCAGGTGCCGTAGTAATCCCAGATCGCGCCCCATGCAATGCACGCGGCAAAGCGCGATTCCATCGACGCTATGCGTGGGGCGTAATAACCGCCCAGGCTGATGGCCACTACACCCACTTTTTTGGCATCCACGTCATCACGTTTTTCGAGCCAGTCCATGCACGCCGAACCCGCAACTTCATAATCATGGCGCAGTACGTTACCGCGAAAGCGGATTGCTTCGCCGGTGCCGGGCCCATCCATTATCAGGCACGAAATGCCGCGCTTGATGAGATCGGTGACGCCGCGCACGTACTGAATTTCCTTGGTTACATCCAGGCCGTCGAAAAATACCACGCAGGGCGCGCGTTTGCCTTTGGGATTATGCGCATGCACAAAGTAACCGGGCAGACTTTCTTTGCCATCCGTACCCATCGGCACTTCCACGACCTCAATCTTCTCCTCGCTGAGCCGGGCGTGTTTTTGAAAGCATTCCACGCCGGTCTTGAACGCCGCCAGCGCTTTGGCGTCCTTGGGCGTGCGAAACCGCTCGGCCATTTGGTAGTAGTTGCACGCCCGCAGGTAAGCCGCCGCGGCGGAAACACGATGACCGCCGGACTCGAATTTTTCCGCATGTGCGCGCACGCCGTCAGCGACGGTGAGGCAGGCATCGAACCACGCGTCGTCGTCGTCCGGCGCAGCACCCTTGAGCAGCGTGCCGATTTTGTGCAGCTCGCCGATGTCCGAGCCGCCGTACGTCGCCGAGCCCATCATATTGATGAAAGCTGCCGACCAGCGGTAATTGCCGGGGAAATACATGAAGTAGGGAGGGTCTTTTTTTTCGGCCACAGGATGCTCCTTGTTGTATGCGGTGTAGGGTTAAGGGTGACGAGTGAAGGGGTGAAGGGGGTACCGCTTTCACCGCTTCACTCCTTCACATCTTCACATCTTCAAAATTTCACTGCCGTTGAATTCCCGCAGCTTTAGCCACGCGCGCCCATTTTTCGATTTCGCTGCGGATGAAATTCGTGTAGTCGTCGGGGCCGAGGCCCGCGACTTCATGGCCCTGATTGATAAACGAATCGCGATGCTCCGGGTTTGCCAGCTGTTTTGCCAGCACCTCATGCACACGCGTGATGACGACAGCGGGCGTCCTCGCCGGCGCCAGCACGCCGTTCCAGTTGTAGCTGACGAAGCCCTTGATGCCTTGTTCGGCGATGGTGGGCAGTTGCGGCAGCAGCGGTGTCCGCGTTGCGGACGTCGCGCCGAGTGCGCGCAGCTTGTTATGCTGTAGCAGCGGTGCGCAGCCGGCGAACTGGATGATGGCGAGTTCAATATGGCCGGCGATCAGGTCGATGGTGTATTGCGCTGCGCCCTTGTACGGCACGTGATTCATTTTGATGCCGGCCTGCGTGGCGAACAATTCGGTGGCGAAGTGGCCCACCGTGCCCACGCCTGGCGAACCATAATTTATTTTTCCCGGCTGCGCCTTTGCCAGCGCGATGAACGCCTGCACACCTTTCGCCGGCACGCTGGGATGCACGCACAAGCAACTCGCGGTGCGCGCGATCAAAAAAATCGGCGCCAGGTCGCGCAGCGTCTCATACGGCATCCGCGCATTCACGCTGGGCGATACCGTGAGCGGGCCAGGATTTCCCGCGAGCAGCGTGTAGCCATCGGGTGCCGCTTTCACCACCGCCTCGGTGCCCGGCACACCGCCACCTCCGCCGCGGTTCTCGACGATGAAATTCTGCCCGAGCACGCTACTGAGTTGCTGTGCCGCCCAACGGCCCTGGATGTCGGTCGGTCCGCCGGGCACAAACGGCACAATGATGCGCACCAGCCGCGTGGGGTAGGCCTGTGCTGAGCCAGTGGTCTGCGCCTGGGCCACGCTTGCCGCTATCGCGCCAAGCACAGCTGCGACGCGCAACGGACGGTGACCAGAGTGAAAATGAGGCATATACGAGGATTTTCCAGTGTTGGCCGGGTGAAGGGGACACACGATAGTTAGCGCGCGAGGGGTTGTCAATCGGCTGCTCACCTGGGTGCTCACTTGAGTGCTCACCGGGGTGCGCACTTGCCGGGCTGCTGTCGCCATTGCTGGACGCAGGTTAAAATCACGCGGGAGTCACGAATTAAGCAGTGAATTGAAAGACGCCACGCCATGCTGACCGCCGCTCGAACGCCGTCGCTACTCGATCCTGCCGCGATCGCCGCGCTGCTGCGCCTGCCGCCACCGCCTGCGGATGCCGCGGATTTGCATGTGGGTGAGCTTGTCGAAGGCACGAAAATTCATGATGCCGCGGTACTGGTGCCGATGGTCGAGCGCGCGGGGCGCCTGAGCCTGTTGTTCACCCAGCGCACGGCGCATCTGGCCGCGCACGCGGGCCAAATTTGTTTTCCCGGCGGTCGCGTCGAAAGCGCCGATGCCAGCCGCGAAGACACCGCGCTGCGCGAAACCGAGGAAGAAATCGGCCTCGCCCGCCGCCATGTGCAGGTGCTCGGCGCGCTGCCGCAGTACTCGCTTCCCACCGGTTTTCACATTACACCGATCGTCGGCTGGATCCAGGCGCCATTCGACACGCGGCCCGACCCGTTCGAGGTGGATGAGATCTTCGAAGCGCCGCTGGCGCATTTTCTGGATGCTGCGCGTTATCAGCGCCATCAATATCATTTCAACGGACGGCACCGTCACTACGTGGCGATTCCCTATGCAGGCCGTTATATCTGGGGAGCGACCGCGGGCATGTTGCTGAGTCTGGCGCGTGTGTTGTCGACCCATGCAAAATAATAATGCACCAGCACGGCCCAAGGTCGCGCTGATACTGACCGGAGGCGGCGCACGCGCGGCGTATCAGGTGGGCGTGCTGCGCGCGTTGTCGGAACTGCTGCCCAAGGATGCGTGTACGCCGTTTCCGATTATTTGCGGCACCTCCGCCGGCTCGATCAATGCCACCGAGCTGGCGGTGGACGCGGCGAATTTCCACCATGCCGTGCGGCGACTGATGATGGTGTGGAAAAACTTTCACGTCAGCCATGTCTACCGCGCGGATATGCTGGGCGCCTTGCGCAATAGCGCGCGCTGGATGTTTACCGGGCTCACCGGCGGACGGCGTTTGAGCAGCAAACCGATTTCGCTGCTGGACAATACGCCGCTGGCCGGTTTGCTGCGCAAGTTTGTTGACTTTTCCGCGATCCAGCGCTCGATCGATGAGGGTCATCTCATTGCATTGAGCATCACCTGCTCCGGTTATACCAGCGGGCAGTCGGTGACGTTTTACCAGGGCCAGCCGGATTTGCAAAACTGGCAGCGAGCGCGCCGTATCGGGCTGGCGATGCCGATCGAGATCGATCACTTGCTGGCGTCGAGCGCGATGCCATTTATTTTTCCGCCGGCACGCATCAATCGCGAATACTTTGGCGACGGCTCCATGCGCCAGATTGCGCCGGTGAGTCCCGCCTTGCACCTGGGCGCCGACCGTCTGCTGGTGATCGGCGTGGGCCGGCAATTGCAGCCCAACGCCGAACGTATTCAGGGCGGCTCGTATCCGACGCTGGCGCAAATTGCAGGCCACGCGCTGAACAGTATTTTTCTGGATAGCCTCGAAGTGGATTTGGAGCGCTTGCAGCGCATCAATCGCACGCTCGAGCTGATCCCTGCAGACGTGCGCAGGCAGACCGGCTATCCGCTGCGCCAGGTGCATTTTCGGGTGATTACGCCGAGCGAGGAGCTGGAAAAAATAGCCGCTGAATTTGCGCAGGAATTGCCGCGCACTATACGCACCCTGTTATCGACGGTGGGCGGCACGCGCCGCAGCGGCTCCAACCTGCTGTCGTATCTGTTGTTTGAAAAATCCTATTGTCGGGCGCTGATCAAGCTCGGTTACAAAGACACCATGGCACGCAAGGAAGATTTGCTGGCGTTTTTGGGGTGGGGCGACAGCGCTGCACAAAATCCATGATGGATTAACATGAAATTTCTGGCACTGCTGGTGGTGTTGTTGATCGAACAGGCGCGCCCGCTGCGCCAGGACAATGCGGTGCATGCCGCGTTCACGCGTTTCGCGCAGTACCTAAGGCTACTGTTCGATGCCGGTCACTACCGGCAGGGTGTGATGGCGTGGCTGGCCGCCGTGGCGCCGCTCACGCTGCTGGTATTCGCCGGCGAGTGGATGTTGTCGCGTGTGAGCACGGCGCTGGCGCTGGTGTTCAGCATCGGTGTGCTGTATGTCATCGTGGGTTTTCGTAAGTTCAGTAATTATTTCAATGAAATCAACAGCCTGCTTCGTCACGGCGAATTGGCCGATGCGCGCGCGCAATTGCGGCGGTGGCGCAACCAGGATTGCGGCGAGTTGAATTCCGGCGCGGTCGCGGGTATGGCGATCGAACTGGGTCTGATGGCATCGCATCGCAATGTGTTCGGTCCGGTGGCGTGGTTCATGCTCTGCGGCCCTGCCGGCGCGTTGCTCTACACGCTGGCAGCGATGCTGCGTGAACAATGGCGCGCGAACGCCGCGCCCGAAACAGGCCTGGCTGAAGCGTTCCCGCTGTTCGCGCAGCGCGCGTTTGAAATCATCGACTGGCTGCCGGCACGGCTGACTGCGGCCACCTTCGCCGCCGTGGGCAATTTTCAGGACGCGGTGGATTGCTGGCGCACGCAGGCCGCAGCGTGGGCCGATGAAGCCGAGGGTATTATCCTGGCCAGTGGCGCGGGCGCGCTGGGCGTGAAACTGGGCGGGGTGTTGCCACAAGCCGGTGGCGATCACTTTCGCCCCGAACTTGGCACCGGCGACGAAGCCGATGCCGATTATTTGTCGAGCGCGATAGGCCTGATCTGGCGCGCGCTGGTGATGTGGATGATGTTAATCGGCGTGGTGACGATTGCGCATTCGCTCGGGTGATTTTGTGAGGCGGGAGGCGTGAAGAGTGAGGCGTGATGGGTTAAGAGGAAGGATGAAGGAGTGAAGGAGTGAAAAGAGGTACCCCATTCACGTCTTCACTCTTTCACGCCTTCACGGCCCCTCAATACCGCCGCCCCTTCGCCCGCAACGCTTCCTCAGCCAGTGTTCGATACGAAGCCAGGCGCGAGGGCGCAATTTTGCCGTCGTTGCAGGCCTGGTCAATCGCGCAGCCCGGCTCCACGCGATGGGTGCAATCGCGAAAGCGGCACTGGTCCAGCCACGGGCGAAACTCGATGAACGCCTGCGCGGTCTGTGCGAGGCTCAAGTGATGCAGGCCGAACACCTGCAAGCCGGGTGAATCGATCAAATGGCTGCCGGCATTGAGGTGATGCAAGCGCACGCCGGTGGTGGTGTGTTTGCCGGAGTCGAGCGCGATGGAGGTCTCCGCCACGCGCACCGCGGCGCCCGGCGCCAGCCGGTTCACCAGGGTGGATTTCCCCATTCCCGATTGGCCCACCAGCACGCTGGTTTGATTTTCAAGCAAGGGTATGAGCGGCGTGACATCCTGCATCGCCGAAATACGCAGCACACGGTAGCCGAGCGCGCGTTGGGTGGCGAGCGTGTCCCACGCCGCAGTGCTTTGCGGCAGATCGGACTTATTCAGCACGATCAGGGGCGCCACGTCCTGGTGTTCGCACGCGGCAAGGCAGCGATTGAGCAGATCCTCGTAAAAACTCGGCACTGCGGCGACCACGATCACCACCTGCGTGACATTGGCGGCGATAAGTTTTTGCTTGTGCGCGTCGGAGCGATAGAGCAGGGTGGTGCGCGGCGCTATGGCTTCAATCACGCCGCTGTTATCGCCGCTGTGTTGTATGCTGACGCGGTCGCCGCAGGCGACGTCGCTGCGTTTGCCGCGCGTGGCGCATTCCACGTGCGTGCCGTCGGCGAGCTCAACGCGATAGCGGCGTCCATAACTCGCGACCACCTGGCCGGCGAGCAAGGTCGATCGCGTGCGCGGCCTATTGATGTTCACAGATCAAACAACGCATCCAGCTTCGCGGCGCAAATGAAGTCATTTTGGCTTCGCCCGAAAAGCGCACAGGCGCTTTTCTTAACATGCGCTGCGCGCATGTTAGCCTGCGCCGAAATGACTTCATGACTAACAAACGATGCGCTGTTAGAGATCAAACAATGCATCCAGCTTTGCCGCGCAAATGAAGTCATTTTCTGACAGCCCGTTGACGGCGTGGGTGACGTAGGACACGCGGCACTGGTTGTAGCCCATTACGATGTCGGGATGATGGTCTTCGCGGTGCGAAATCCACGCGGTCGCGTTAACGAATGCCATGGCCTGATAGTAATTCTTGAAGGCATAGGTTTTTGCGATCATCCCTTTGTCGCAGGTCCAGCCTTGTAACTGCTTGAGCAACCGCGCAACCGCATCCGCATTGAGCGGCGCTACGCCGCCTTCACAGGTTTTGCATTTGCGTTTGGCGAGGTCGATGGCGGTCATGGAGGCACCCGAAAATCTTATTTGACAGGATTAACAGGATGATTACAGGATTAATAGAATTTGCGTTTATCCTGTACATCCTGTTAACCCTGTCATGTCTTTAAAGTCTTTTAAATTCAAAGAGTTATGTAACCATCACGCTTGCGCCTGCAAACGCCCGATGCGTGCCAGCGCTGGCGGATGCGAATCGTAAAACATGGAATGCAGCGGGTCGGGCGTCAGTGTGGCAGCGTTGTCTTTGTAGAGTTTGACCAGCGCGGAAATGAGATCCGCAGCCGACGCGTTTTGCGCGGCGTATTGATCCGCCTCGAACTCATGTTTGCGCGAGTACATCGCCGACAGCGGTTGCAATAAAAACGTGAAATTCGGAATCACCATGAAAAAAAGTATCAGCGCCATCGCGGGCGAGGGCGTCGTCACGTTCAGTCCCTGATAAAACCACGGCTGGTCGAGCAAAAATCCGAGCAGCCACAGAAAAAAGAAACTCGCGGCAAAGGTCCACGCGATGCGCTTGATGACGTGCCGCCGTTTGAAATGGCCGAGCTCATGCGCCAGCACGGCTTCGACTTCAGGCGGGCTCAGGCGTTCGAGCAGGGTGTCGAAAAACACGATGCGCTTGGACTGCCCAAAACCCGTGAAATAGGCGTTGCCGTGACTGCTGCGTAGCGAGCCGTCCATCACCACCAGGCCTTTGACCTTGAATCCGCAACGCGCCAGCAACTGCTCGATGCGTTCCTTGAGCGCGGCGTTTTCCATCGGCTTGAATTTGTTGAACAGCGGCGCTATCCACACCGGGTAAATCGCCAGCAGCAGAATGTTAAAACCCATCCACGTGAACCACGCATACAGCCACCAGTAGGCGCCGGATTTTTCCATCAGCCACAATACCACCGCCGCCAGCGGCAGGCCGATCGCGGCGGCCAGCGCGAGGCCTTTGAAAAAATCTTTCCAGAACAGCGCGGGCGTCATTTTGTTGAAGCCGAATCGCGCCTCCACGCGAAACGTGCTGTAGAGGCTGAACGGCAATTCCACCAGTGTCATCACCAGTCCCACCACAACGATCAGCGCCAGCCCGCGCGGGACGCCCGCCGGGAACATCGATGCCACGGCATCGCGCAGCGCCTGCAGGCCGCCGCCGAAGGTGAGCAGCAGCAGCAGCGCGATTTCAACCGCCGCCGAGGCCAGCGCCAGCCGGGTTTTGGCGCAGGTATAATCCGCCGCACGCTGGTGTGAATCGAGGCTGATCTGGCCGGTGAATTCGGGCGGAACGGCGGCGCGGTGCGCGCCCACATGCGCCAAATGCCGGGCGCCCAGCCACCAGCGGATGGCGGCAGTGCAGGCGACTGCCAAAAGAAATATCATTGCGAATGCGCTCATAAGGCAACTATGCCAAAATAGGAATTCGTCAACTGGCGCGTTGAAGGGTACATTGATTTTTTCATTGACTGATTATGGCACAAGACCCCAATAACCTCATCTGGATGGACATCGAAATGAGCGGTCTCAATCCGGAGACCGACCGCATACTTGAGGTCGCGATTGTTATCACTACGCCGCAACTGGAAGTTGTTGCCGAGGCGCCGGTATGGGTGGTGCATCAAGCCGATGCCGTGCTGAATGCGATGGATGACTGGAACAAGGCCACGCACGTGAAGAGTGGTTTAACCGAGCGGGTGAAGGCCGCCACCCAGACGGCGGCGGAGGTCGAAGCGCTGATGCTGGCGTTTGTCGGGCAATATGTGCCGCCCCGCATGTCGCCGATTTGCGGCAATTCAGTGCATCAGGACCGGCGCTTTCTGGTGAAGTACATGCCCAAATTCGAGGACTACCTGCTGTACCGCAATCTCGATGTCAGCACCTTGAAAGAACTGGCGCGGCGCTGGAAGCCCGAGATCCTGGCCGGCCTGAGCAAACATGGCAAGCACGAGGCGCTGGCCGATATTCACGAATCCATCGACGAACTGCGCTACTACCGCGAGCATATTCTTAAGATCTGATGCGCCCGCGCGGCAACATCAAGTTGATCGTCGTGGGTTGGGTATTGCTGCTGGGCGCGATGCTGTGGATTGCTGTCGGTTGGAACGAGCGCGAAACCAACCCCAATCGTAACGTGGTTTCCACCGCCGCCGAACTGGTGTTGCAGCGCGCCCGCGACGGCCACTACTACGCAGACGGAGAAATCAACGGCCGGCGCGTGAAATTCATGCTCGACACCGGCGCCACCCAGATCGCGATGTCGCGGCGGCTGGCGAATGATCTTGGCCTTGCATTGGGGCCGGCGCTGACCCTGCAAACCGCGGCCGGACCCGTGACAGGGTATCCGGCGCGCCTCGCGCGCGTGCGGCTGGGCGAGATTGAAATGCACAACCTTGGCGCCGTGGTATCTGAAAAAATGTCCGATGACTCAGTGTTGCTGGGGATGAATTTTCTCAAGCGGCTGGAACTGGTGCAACGCGGTGACCGGTTGACGCTGCGGCCGCCGGCGTCGGGCGTTCCAGCCCAATAAATCGGGAATTTCCTTTGCATAAGCTTTGTGTCGAACGGTGAGCGGCAGAATAGCAACAAAGCATAGAACGCTTCTCGCACGTACCGGAATAAGGCGCGGTCGCTACGAGCCGTGCCTCAGCATCGACAGGAGATTCAGACAGATCAGATGCGCGATGCGCTTCTTGTCTCGTGGTGCCTGCTTACGTCGCAGTTGACGGCAAAGCACCCGGGCCGTTGTCAACTCAGGCGGAAGCTTGGCCTTGATCGCCGGGTCGCGCCGGGGATACGCCATTTTCCCGAATAGATCACCGGATGTTCCGGTTGTGCTTAAGAGATTTTCCATAGTGCACCTCACACATTCGTAACAACTGTCTACAGAACGCGCGCGATTCGTATTGCGTTGACTACAGGTACCACACACGCGCATCAACTTCGACCAGAATCGTTACAGCTAGTTTCTACCTTGCACTACAGGAAATATGTGCGTTGACGCACATTGGGCAGAAGGTTTTTGCGCTGACTTTATAGCCGAAGGTGCTTTCGTGTGATCGAACGGATGAAGATCATTGGCAAAGCACCCGTGCCGATGCTGGATGCTGCCCGAAGGTCATCCAGAAAATGAATTTCAAATCAATCGCTTGATGACGGCAATTGAAGTAACTCATCAATAATGCGTCGCGAGAATCTCGTTGGCGCGCGACGACCTCCATTCGTATCGCTCACGCTTCATCCGTGACCAAGCGGTAGCCCACACCACTTTCAGTGAGCAGATAGCGCGGACACACCGGATCGTCTTCCAGCTTTTCGCGCAGTTGCTTCATATAGATGCGCAGGTAGTGTGTATGTTCGACGTGGGCGGGGCCCCACACCTCGCGCATCAACTGGCGGTGGGTGACGACCATGCCAAGATGTTGGGTGAGGCAGGCGAGCAGGCGGAACTCTATGGGTGTGAGGTGGACTTCCTGCCCGGCGCGAACGACGCGCCGGCGTTCCAGATCGGCTTCAACCTTGCCGAATTGGATGATCGTAGCGCCGCCAGCGGCGGAACGCGCGGCGTGCCTGAGGGCCACCCGTACCCGCGCCAGCAATTCGCCGACGCCAAAGGGCTTGGTCACGTAATCATCCGCGCCCGCATCCAGTGCTTCGATTTTGGCCTGCTCACGCGTGCGCGCCGAGAGAACAATGATCGGTATCGGCGACCAGGCGCGGATGCGGCGGATTACTTCGACCCCGTCAATGTCCGGCAGGCCAAGGTCTACGATGGCGAGATCCGGCTTGTGCGTGCCGGCGTCGACGATGCCGCGCGCGCCGTTCTCGGCTTCCACCACGCGATAGCCGTCCGCGCCCAGTGCGCTGCGCAGGAAGCGCCGGATCTCAGGCTCGTCTTCGACCACAAGAATGGTAGCGCGAAGCTCGGTCACGCGTTCTCCGGCGGCATCGGCGGCGCCTCTTCAAGCGGCAGCGTAAAGCGAAACGCAGCACCGCCTGCGGGGCGCCGCTCCGCCCAAATGCGCCCACCGTGCAAGGTCACGATGGCGTGGCAGATCGCGAGACCGAGCCCGACGCCGGCGATGGCGCCCTCGCTCGCGCCGCGGTGGAATTTGGCGAACAACTGCCCGGAATCGCCTGGCGGCAAGCCCGGCCCTTCGTCCTCGACGGAAACCAGCAGTTCGCGGTTGTGGACCTGTGCGCGCAAACTGATGGCGGTGCCCGGCGGCGTGTACTTGGCGGCATTCTCCAGCAGATTGGCGAATACTTGTTCGACGAGTGTCGCATCCACCCGCACCAGCGGCAGATCGGCGGGCAGATCGACTCGCACCTGATGCGATGCGAGACGCTCGCGCAGCCGCCGCAACACCGAGCCCGTAATTTCACTGAGCGCGTGCCAGTCGCGTTCGAGGGCGATGGTGCCGGCTTCGAGCCGCGTCATTTCGAGTACGTTGGTCACCAGCTCGCTCATTTCCCGCGACTGTTCGTAAATGCTGCTGGCGAGCGCCTGACGCTCCTGCGCGTCCAGCCGTTCCCCGGCTTCGGTGAGACTCGAGGACGCCCCGGCAATGATGGCAAGCGGCGTGCGCAAATCGTGCGAGATCGATGCCAGAAGGGCATTCCTGAGGCCTTCCGTTTCCGCATGGATATTGGCGCGCTGTGCGTTCTCAGCGACATCCGCGCGCTCCAGCGCGAGCGCGAGCTGCCCTGCGAACGTCTCCAGCAGGTGGAATTGCTCCGGCAGCAGCACGCGGCGCGGCGTTGCCGGCAGCACGCCGAGCACGCCCAGCACCGCCTGACTGCCTTGAAGCGGGAGGTATAGCGCTTCCGTGCCGGGAAGCGTGTTGGTGCCGAGCCCAGCCGGCTCGCCGTGATCCTGCACCCATTGTGCGACGCCGAGGTCGGCGCCGTGCAAAGAACCATTGGTACTTTCGCTGCGGGGATAGCGGATGTGGCCGCCGGCATCCGGCAACAGCACCACCACCTGGCTTTCGAACACCTCGCTCACGTGGATTACAGCGATACGCGCCATCGACTCGTGTCCGCGTGTAGCGGCAAGCTCGCGGCTCATCGCGTAAAGCACCGCAGTGCGCCGCTCGCGATGGCCCGCGACGCGTGCCTGCAGGCGCACGCTGGCGGCGAGATTGGAGATGATGAGTGCGACCGCGAGCATGATCGCGAACGTCAGCAGGTACTGCACGTCGCTCACGGCGAAAGACAGTTGCGGCGGCACAAAGAAAAAATCAAATGAGGCGACGCCCAAAACCGACGCTGCGATCGCCGGCCCGCGCCCGTAGCGGAAGGCGATCAGCGCGACCGCGAGCAGATACACCATCGCGACATTCACCAGCTCGAAGGCGGGCGTCATCGCCAGGCCCAGCAGTGTACATACGACGACGGAGAGCACACTCCACGCGTATCCCGGCCAGCGCGCCTTGGCGGCATCCGGTTCACGCGCCACCTGCAGGTAGGCGCGGCTGCGCGCGAGGAAAGGGCTGCGCAACGCCATCGTCTCGTCGGTGCCCGCAACAATGTGGATGTCGACATCCTTGGTGCGGGCGAGCAGCTCGCCGTAAGTGGAAGGGCGAAACAGCCGGCGCCACAACGAACGCCGCGGCCGCCCGATCACGATGCGCGTGACGTTGCGGGTGCGGGCATAGTTGGCGAGTTCTTCACCCACCGAAGATCCACCCAAGGTCACGGTCTCGGCCCCGAGCGACTCGGCGAGCCGCAGCAGCGCGATGCGGCGGTCGCGTTCCGCCTCCGACAGCCGCAACAGGTCCGGCGTTTCGACGAATACCACGATCCACTCCGCATGCAGCGCGGTCGCCATGCGTTTGCCAGCGCGTACCAACCGTTCGGACTGCTCGTCCGGACCGATTGCCACCAGCAGCCGCTCGCCGGCTGCCCAGATAGCGCGTATGCCTCTGCCCTCGCGGTACTCGTCCATCGCGGCGTCCACCCGGTCTGCGGTGGTGCGCAGCGCGAGTTCACGCAGGGCAATAAGGTTGCCTTTGCGGAAGAAATTGTCGACGGCGTGCAGAACCTGCGCGGGAATGTAAATCTTGCCCGCGTGCAGCCGTTCGAGCAGGTCGTCCGGCGGCAGATCGATCAGTTCGACCTCGTCAGCCGACTCGAACACATGGTCGGGTACCGTCTCCTGCATGCGCACACCGGTGATCCCGGTGACCACGTCATTCAGACTCTCAAGGTGCTGGACGTTTACCGTGGTGTAGACGTCGATGCCAGCCTGCAGCACTTCCTCCACCTCCTGCCAGCGTTTGGCGTGCCGCGGCTGGGGATCGCCCTCCATCGGATTTGAGTGCGCGAGTTCGTCGACCAGCAGTATCCGCGGCTTGCGGGCGAGCGCGGCGTCGAGGTCGAACTCGCGCAAGGTGACGCCGCGGTACTTCACCGGGAGATAAGGCAGTTGATCGAGTCCCTCGAGCAGGGCCTCGGTCTCAGTGCGACCATGCGGCTCGACGTAGCCGGCCACAACATCGACGCCTTGCGCTTTCAGGCGGCGCGCCTCAACCAGCATGGCATAGGTTTTGCCAACGCCGGCAGTCGCGCCGAAGAAAACCTTGAGTTTGCCGCGCGCCGCCCGCGCCTCTTCGCGCTGCACTCGCGCGAGTAGGGCGTCAGGATCAGGGCGGGACTCGCTCATGGGTTTACTTTAGCGCATCCAACGCGATATTCAACTGAACGACGCTGACGCGTGCTTCCCCCAGCAATCCGAATGTCCTGCCTTCCGTGTGCGCTGCGACCAGCTCCTGCAATCTGGGTTCGGGCAGTTTGCGCACTCGCGCGATGCGCGCAAGCTGGTAGGCGGCCGCGTCGGGGCTGATGTGCGGGTCGAGTCCGCTGGCCGATGCCGTCACCAGGTCCGCCGGCACCGCTTTCGCATTGCCCGGATCGGCTTCGCGCAATGCCTTGATGCGGTCGGCTACCGCCTCTGCGAGCGCCTTGTTCGTCGGCCCCTGGTTTGAGCCAGACGAAGCCGCGCCGTTGTAAGGTTGTGGCGAGGTTGCGGACGGCCGGCCCCAGAAGTATTTCGGGTCGCTGAACGGCTGGCCGATCAGCGCCGAGCCGACCGCCTTGCCGTTGACTTCGATTACACTCCCCGCTGACTTGTTCGGGAACAGTTGTGCGAACGCCGTCACCAGCAGCGGGTATGCGACCCCTGTGATTACGGTCAGTACGATG
Organism: Bordetella parapertussis; assembly: GCA_945861275.1. Lineage (GTDB taxonomy): Bacteria > Pseudomonadota > Gammaproteobacteria > Burkholderiales > SG8-41 > UBA5216. The sequence goes on along the minus strand of CAMATZ010000009.1, from coordinate 118,758 downwards.
AAAGCGATAACGGCGGGACGAAGTTCCTTGAACATGGTCATTTCCTTTTCTGTCCGTCATTCCAGCGGAAGCTGGAATCCAGTGTGTAAACTCATGCGAAGCATTTGATTTCAGGCCCTTCGGGCGACTTTACAACCTGGGTTCCAGCTTGCGCTGGAACGACGAGGTTGTTATCGCCTCACGTGAAAGTCGGATAAACATTTTTTACGCCAGCCCGAAGCTGACAAGAATCATGTCTATCAGTTTAATGCCGATGAACGGCACGATGATGCCGCCAACCCCATAGATCAGCAGGTTGCGTCTGAGCAGGGCTTCCGCGCCCACCGGCTTGTAGGCAACGCCCTTCAGCGCGAGCGGGATCAACGCAATGATAATGAGGGCGTTAAAAATCACTGCCGAGAGGATGGCGGAAGAGGGCGTCGCGAGCTGCATCACGTTGAGCGTGTTGAGCTGCGGGTAGGTGGTGGCAAACGCCGCAGGGATGATCGCGAAATACTTGGCGATGTCGTTCGCGATCGAAAACGTGGTGAGCGAGCCGCGCGTGATCAGCAATTGCTTTCCGATCTCGACCACTTCAATCAATTTGGTGGGATTGGAGTCGAGATCCACCATATTGCCGGCTTCCTTTGCCGCCTCGGTGCCGGAATACATTGCCACTGCGACGTCGGCTTGCGCCAGCGCCGGCGCGTCGTTGGTGCCGTCGCCGCACATCGCGACCAGCCGGCCCTGCGCCTGATACTCGCGTATGAGTTTTAGCTTGGCCTCCGGCGTCGCTTCGGCGAGGAAGTCGTCCACGCCGGCCTCGGCGGCAATCGCGGCGGCAGTGAGGCGGTTATCACCCGTGATCATCACCGTCTTGATGCCCATGCGCCGCAGCTCCGCAAAACGCTCCTTGATGCCGCCCTTCACAATGTCCTTTAGCTCGATCACGCCGAGCACCTTGGTGCCCTCAGCAACCACCAGCGGGGTCGATCCGCGCCGCGCCATGCCATCGACGAGCGTCGTCACTTCCTGCGGAACCTTCCCGCCCTGGGACTCAACCCATTGGCGCACCGCGTCGGCGGCGCCCTTGCGGATAGCGCGTCCTTCGAAGTCCACACCGCTCATGCGCGTATGTGCGGAGAACGGCACGAACTTCGCACCCAGCGCTTTCAGGTCCCGCTCGCGCAGGCCGTAGCGTTGTTTGGCGAATACCACGATCGAGCGGCCCTCGGGCGTCTCGTCGGGGAGAGAGGCCAGTTGCGCGGCATCGGCAAGCGCTTCACTGGTGATACCCGGCGCAGGTGCGAATGCGGAGGCTTGGCGGTTGCCCAGAGTGATGGTGCCGGTCTTGTCGAGCAGCAGCACGTCGACGTCGCCCGCCGCCTCGATCGCACGGCCGGACGTTGCGATGACGTTCGCCTGAATCATGCGGTCCATGCCGGCGATGCCGATCGCCGACAGCAGTGCCCCGATGGTGGTGGGGATCAGGCACACCAGCAGTGCGACCAGTACCGTGATCGAGATCGGGTCGCCTTGTCCAGCGGCCTTTACCGCGTAGATCGAAAACGGCAGCAGTGTGGCGCAGGCGAGCAGAAAAATCAGCGTGAACTTGGAAAGCAGGATCGACAGCGCTATCTCGTTGGGCGTTCTTTGGCGCTTGGCGCCTTCGACCAGTGCAATCATGCGGTCGAGGAAGGTCTCGCCGGGATTGACGCTGATTTGAACCATGATCCAGTCTGAAAGTACGCGGGTGCCGCCGGTGACGGACGAGCGGTCGCCACCGGACTCGCGCACCACCGGCGCGGATTCTCCGGTGATTGCCGACTCATTCACGGTGGCGGCGCCTTCAATCACCACGCCGTCGCCGGGGATGTAGTCCCCTACTTCGACGAGTACGACGTCGCCTTTTTTCAGGGTGGAGCCGGGCACCAGTTGCGGGGTGGTGTTACGCAATGGCATCGCCAGCTTCTTCGCGGTAATGTCTTGCTTGGCACCGCGCAGGGCCGCGGCCTGCGCCTTGCCCCGGCCTTCGGCTATGCTTTCGGCGAAATTCGCGAACACGACGGTAAACCACAGCCACAGGGTCACGGCGAGTATGAATAAGGCGGATTCCTTGCCTGATCCACCGAAAAACACTGCCTGGAGCCACAGCAGCGTCGTCAGTACGCTGCCGACCCAGACTACGAACATCACCGGGTTCTTCCACTGCACGTTCGGCGCGAGCTTGATAAATGACTCAAGCGCGGCGCGCTGCAGGATCGGTGCGCTCAGGGTTTTGATTTTGACGGTATTAGTAGCGTTGGCCATATTAGCGGCTCCACAGTTGCAGATGTTCGACTATCGGTCCCAGCGCGAGCCCCGGCAGGAAAGTAAGCGCGCCCAGTATCAGCACGGTCCCCACCAGGAATGCGATGAACAACGGCGTGTGCGTCGGCAGCGTACCAGCGCTTGCCGGGACCAGCTTCTTGGCCGCTAGGCTGCCCGCCAGCGCCAGTACCGGCACGATGATCCAGTAGCGCGAAGCCCACATCGCGATGCCGAGCGCCGTGTTATAGAACGGCGTATTTGCGCTTAAGCCCGCAAAGGCGCTGCCGTTGTTATTGCCCGCCGACGAGAACGCGTAGAGCACCTGCGAGAAGCCGTGCGCGCCGGGGTTAGACATGCTGGAAGTGCCCACATCGACCACCACTGCGATCGCAGTGCCGATCAGCACCACTGCGAACGGGAACAGCACCGCGAGCGACGCCATCTTGATTTCGAAGGCCTCGATTTTCTTGCCGACGTACTCGGGCGTGCGCCCGACCATCAGCCCGGCGATGAATACGGCGACGATGGCGAAGATCAGCATGCCATAGAGGCCGGAACCGACGCCGCCGAAAATGATTTCGCCCAATTGCATCAGCACCATCGGCACCATGCCGCCGAGCGGTGTGTAGGAGTCGTGCATCGAATTCACCGAACCGTTCGAGGCGGCAGTGGTGACGGTTGCCCACAGCGCGGAGTTGGTGACGCCGAAACGCACCTCCTTGCCTTCCATATTGCCGAGGGGTTGCTCGACGCCCGCCTTGGCAAGGATCGGATTGCCGGCCTGCTCGGCCACCACGCACACCACCAGGAACGCGACGAATACCACGGTCATCGCGGTTAACAGCGCCCAGCCCTGGCGCGTGTCGCCGATCATGCGCCCGAAGGTGTAGCAGAGCGCCGCCGGGATCAGCAGTATCGCCAGCACCCCGAGGAAGTTCGCGAGCGGTGTCGGATTCTCAAACGGATGTGCGGAGTTGACGTTGAAGAAGCCACCGCCGTTGGTGCCAAGCTGCTTGATCGCGATCTGCGAAGCGGCCGGCCCCAGCGATAACGTCTGCTCCTTGGTGGTGGTCTTTTCCATCACCGGCTTGCCCTCCTTGTCCATCACGGGCTTGCCGTCAGGGCCGTTTTTCGGCTGCTCGAATTCCAGCGGCTGCTGCACCAGTTCCACGGTCTTGTAGGGCTGAAAGGTCTGCACCACGCCCTGCGTGACGAGCACGCAGGCAAGAATGAGCGACAGCGGCAGCAGGATGTAGAGGGTGGATCGAGTCATATCGACCCAGAAGTTGCCGATGCCGCTGGCCTGCTTGCGGGCGAAGCCGCGCGACAGCGCTATCAACACCGCCATGCCGGTGGCTGCGGAAAGGAAGTTCTGCACGCTCAACCCCAGCATCTGGGTGAGATAACTCATGGTCGACTCACCGCCGTAACCCTGCCAGTTGGTATTGCTGATAAAGCTCACCGCGGTATTAAAAGACGAGTCGGGCGAAACGGCGCCCATCTTCTGCGGATTCAGTGGCAGCACGTCCTGAAGGCGTTGCAGCGCGTACACGGCCGCAAAGCCAAGCAGATTGAACCAGAGGGTCGCCGAAAGATAGCGCTTCCAGTCCATATCATCTTCCGGCTTCACGCCGGCGCCGCGATATACCAGACGCTCCAGCCAGCCAAGCACGGGCGACATGAACGTTCGCTGCCCCAGGTAAACATTCGCCATATAGGCGCCGAGCGGCTTTGCGAGCGCGAGCAGCACCACGAGGAAGAGGGTGCATTGGAGAAAGGCGTTCATCAAAAATCCTCCGCGTTGAGCAGGGCATAAACGAGATACGCCCCGAGTGCGACGGCGAGTACCAGCGCGAGTATTTCGAAGCCGCTCATGATTTGCGCTCCATCAGTCGGGCGCACAGCACGCCGAGTCCGAGGGTCGCTACAAACAGCGCAATCGCGAGTAGCAAGAAGATTAGATCCATGGTGAGCCTCCTGTTTCGTGGTGCTACAAACAGTAATTTAGGGATGACCGAGTAAAAAAGGCGTAAAGAATACACATGCGATTCCAACCGTATGAAATGCTTGAACTTTTACCGAAGACGTTTGAGCGTCCGCCAAGGGTGCCCTCCATTACTTGTGAACGGGGCGCAATGAATCTACGTGAGTAACTGCGAGGCTACCCGAGCGGCTTACCAATGGCATGCACGCAACACGCGGCAAACGCGACTTGTTGGCGGGCCATCTCGGGCGGTCCTCAATATAAACGCTCGGCCAGGCGCGCAAGTCGCAGGGCGCGATCGTCGGGCGATGGCGGAGCCGTTTCGCGGCGGTTACTGGTGGACACCTCAATGGCGCGCGGTGAAACAAGCGTTACCTCGCCGACCGGCAGCGCGGCAAGACTCATCGCGATCGCCATCGCGGCAGCACCGCAGGAACGGATGCACACGCGTGGGCGGGCAGGGTCACGCCCAATGCGCTCGAGCAATGCCGATGTGCCTGCCGCTCCTGCGGGGTAGTGGATAGTCGTTGCCTGCACACGGTTGGTACGCTCGGCAACTACCAGCGCGCCGTCTTCGGCGATGTCAATGCCGTAACACCGATTTTGCGGCGACGTTCTACGGTTTTTCTTGCACTGCGTCACAGCAGAAAGTGGACCGGCAGGGGGCACCAGCGGCATGCCGAGCGGCACCTGCAGTATTGCGCCGCCACCTCCATCGACCTTTATGGTTCGATTTTCCGTTTCCGATAGAACCGAAATCATGAGCCCATCGCATTATTGTTTGCGGAGTCGATTCCGCGATGGCATCAAAGATAAGCGCCGGCGCGTAAAGATGGTGTAAAGAAAAGGCCCGCCGCCCGCGACGTGGGTATCCGCCTAGCGCGGAGGACTCATTCCGAGGCCGCAGCGTGGTCGTGGGAACCGGTGAGGAGCGAAGGCCCCCGGCGCGCGTTTCATTCCTCGCGGGCAGCAGGCGGATGGCCGAGTTGCTCGCTCAGACGCTTCACGGCGCCGCGCTCGCCGCGGATACGGAAGAACGCTCCCTCGTTCTCGGCACGCTCCTCCAGCACCTCGCAGTTCGTGAAGATATCTCCGCGCAGTTGCTGCGCCGACCATGGGAGGAAAATCTCTGCCTCGACCAGGCGCCGCCGGAAGAACGCGCAGATCGCCTCGCGCAACTTCACGATGTCACCTTCGCGGCGCGCGCTCATCACAAGGCACTCGGGGTGCTGCGCGTGCAGCGCCGCTTCGCGTTCAGCCTGCGCCACTTCGTCGCCGACGCGGTCGATCTTGTTGAAGACGAGGATGCGCGGCACGGCCTTCGCACCGATCTCGTCGAGCACTGCCTCCGTCACCGCGAGCTGCCGCTCGAACCCAGGATCGCTGGCGTCGATGACGTGGGCGAGCAGCGACGCCTCGAGCGCCTCGTCGAGTGTCGACTTGAACGACGCAACGAGCCCGTGGGGAAGATTCTTGATGAAGCCAACCGTGTCGGTGACCAGCACGCGCGGGATGCTCTCGGGATGGAGGGCGCGCACGGTTGTGTCGAGCGTCGCGAACAGCTTGTCCGCAACCAGCACGTCGCTGCCCGTGAGCGCGCGCATCAGGGTGGACTTGCCCGCGTTGGTGTAGCCGACGAGTGCCACCCGCGCGAGCCCCTCGCGCTCTTGCCGCCGCACGCGCTGTGTCTTGCGATCGAGGTCCATTGCGACGAGCTCCTCCTGCAGCTCGGCGATGCGATCACGGATCTTGCGCCGGTCGAGCTCACCCTGCGACTCGCTGCCGCCGCGGCCGCCGACGCCGCTGCGCTGACGACCCTGGGGCCCCGCGAGCTTCGCCGCCTCGCGCAGGCGCGGCGCCATATAGCCGAGACGCACGATCTCGACCTGCGCGCGCGCGGCGCGCGAGCGGGCGTGGCGGTGGAAGATTTCGAGGATGACCATAGTGCGATCCATCACCGCGCAACCGACCTCCTTCTCGAGGTTGCTCGCCTGCGAGGGGGAGATCTCATGGTCGACGAGGATGATGTCGGCCCGGCGTGTGTCCGGGTCGGCGGGGGACTCCGCTGTTTCCTTTGCCTCGGCGGCGTCGCGCTTCGCAGCCCTCCCTGCGGTACGGCCGTGGACGAGAGGCTTGTGCCCGGATGCGTCGTTGTTCGTGTCGTTCTCTGCGTCGTCATTCGCCTGGCGAGCGCCCTGCGCGGGGTCGGACGCCGATTCATTACGCAGGAAGCGGCGCATCTCCTGCCGCTTCCCGACGCCGAGGTACGCCACCGAGTCGAACTTGGGGCGCTTCTGCGTGAACGTGCCGACAACCTCGAACCCCAGCGTCTTCGCGAGCTGGCGCAACTCGGTCAGCGACGCCTCGAATTCGACGTCGCTCACGCTCGTCAGTTGCACGGCCGCTACGACAGCGCGTTTAGGCCTCTCTTTGATTTCTTTCATCATCAAGCGTGGAGCCTACCAGATCGCGCCCGCGACTTTCACGCAGTGCACGATGCACCCAAAAAACGCTGTCAGTGAAAGAATTTTGCGACGATTTGCAAGGTGCGGTACACCCCCCAGGCCAGCGGAATTCCCACCGCAGCCCAAGCCATCACCACCACCACAGGGCTCACCGCATCGTGGCTGCCCCCGGCGCCATGCACAAGCTCGGAAGCCGCTTCTTTTTCGTGCGCCAGGCGCTTTTCTTCGGCCAGCTCGGCGTCGGTCATGAACCACTTGTCGGCCAGCGGACGCACCATCAGGTTGCAGATCAAGCCCACCATCAGCATGCCGGTGAGGATGTACATGGTCTGGTTGTATACCTGCTCACGCGGCAGCCCCAGGCTGAGCTGGTATTCACGCATGTAGTTCACCACCACCGGGCCCAACACGCCGGCGGTGGCCCAGGCTGTGAGCAGGCGGCCATGGATGGCGCCGACCATCTGCGTGCCGAAGATATCGGCCAGGTAAGCCGGCACGGTCGCAAAACCGCCGCCGTACATGCTCAGGATGACGCAAAACGCGGCCACAAACAACACGATGCTGCCCGCCGCTGCGCTGCCCGGCACGCCAAAATACAACACAGCACCCAGCACAAAAAACACCACATAAGTCATTTTGCGGCCAAGCGTGTCGGACAGGCTGGCCCACACGAAGCGCCCGCCAATATTGAACAAACTCAGCAGCGCCGTAAAGCCCGCCGCCACGGTGGCAATGGCTGCCAGTTGCGTCTTGTCGAGTTCGTCAAACTTTTTGGCTATCCCGATCAGGGAGCCGCCAAACACCTCCTGCAGCATCGGTGAGGCCATACCGATCACGCCAATGCCTGCGCTCACATTCATGCACAGCACCACCCAGATCAGCCAGAACTGGGGAATGCCCCAGACCCTGCTGACGTGAACATGGCGTTGCGTGATCATTGCATTGCTGGCTTGCGCGGGTGGCGGTGTCCAGCCGGCGGGCTTCCAGCCGGTCTCGGGCACGCGGTAACCGAACGCACCGGCCATCATGAACACAAAGTACACCAGCGCCATCACCACAAAGGTCTGCGTTACACCGACGCTGGCCGGCGTGGCAAAAATCTTCATCAAATCAGCCGCTAGCGGCGAGCCTATCATCGCGCCGCCGCCAAAACCCATGATGGCCATACCGGTGGCCATGCCGCGGCGGTCAGGAAACCACTTGATCAGGGTCGACACCGGCGAGATGTAGCCCAGCCCGAGGCCGATGCCGCCAATCACCCCTGAGCCCAAAATCACTATCCAGAACTGGTGCAGGTAAACGCCCAGTGCCGAGATCAGCATTCCGCCACACCAGCACAGCGCCGACACCACACCGGCCTTGCGCGGGCCGGCGCGTTCCAGCCAGCCGCCCCAGGTTGCGGCGCTGGATCCGAGCAGCACGAAAAACAGCGTATACATCCAACCCAGTGTTGAGATTTCCCAGTCGCAGGTGGTGGTGAACAGTTCGGCAAAAAAGCCGACCTCGGGAGCACACGGGATGGCCTCTTTGATGCCCAGCGCCCTCGACAGCGGCAACCAGAATACGGAAAACCCATAGGCCATGCCGATACACAAGTGGATCGCAAGCGCGGCGGGAGGGACCAGCCATCGGTTGAAACCAGGCCCCGCGATGATGCGTTCTTTGTCCAGAAACCCCGGCATGGCGATAGCAGCTTCTAGCCTGAACTCAGGTCGATGCGTACCCGCGCCGCCCAATCCACATCAGCCGGAATAGCCTGAACGCCACACACTTTCCATCACTCCAGATTCAACTCGCCGTCAAAAGTCAGCTCCAGCGCGAGTTTGCCCACGCTGAGTGACATCTTCACCGGCAGCACTTCATTACCCTTTAGCCGTCCGTCCGCAAGCGCCTTGTGCACGGCTTTTTCGATGGCGAGTTGCGAGTTCACACCCACGGTCTTGAGATACTTGCGCACGCTCATGTTCAGTGTTTCATCTTTCATTTTCGATGCGCCTTGTAGTAGTTGATGAGTCCGTTGGTCGAGGCGTCGTGCGTGGCAATGGGGTCATCACCGGATAAAGCGGGTGCTATGCGATCGGCCAGTTGTTTGCCCAGCGCCACGCCCCATTGATCAAAAGCGTTGATATCCCAGATCACACTCTGCACGAAAACCTTGTGTTCATACAGCGCCAACAGCATGCCCAGATGCTGCGCATCGAGTTCGTCTACCAGTATCGAGGTGCTGGGGCGATTGCCGGTGACTGCGGCGTGGGGCGAACTGGCGCCCGCATTGCCGTTCATCAGTGCTTCGCCCTGCGCAAAAAAATTAGCGAGCAGCAAAGGGTGATGTTCGGCATCACGCGCCGCACAGCGGCAGGCGGCGATGAGTTCAGCGGGAATCAGCCGCGTGCCCTGATGCAGCAGTTGAAAAAAGGAATGCTGGCTGTCGGTGCCCGGCTCGCCCCACACGGTATTGCCGGTGGCGTAATCGACCGCGCTGCCACCGCGCGCGACGCTTTTGCCCAGACTCTCCATCTCCAGTTGCTGCAGATACGCCGGCAGCCGCGACAACGCATGCGCATAAGGCAATACCGCGCGCGACTGGGCGCCGAAGAAATTGATGTACCAGATATCCAGCAGGCCCAGTAACACCGGCAGGTTGCGTTGCAGCGGCACATCGCGAAAGTGCCTGTCCATCAGCCGTGCGCCTTCCCGCAATGCGTTGAACGCAGCCATGCCCGCATACAACGCCAGCGGCAGCCCCACCGCCGACCACAGCGAATAGCGTCCGCCGACCCAGTCCCAGGTATCGAACACCTGCGCGGGCGCAATGCCAAATTGCGCGGCCTTTTCGGTATCGCAGGTAACCGCAGCGAAATGCTTGCCTGCGGCCGCTTCATTGCCGAGTTGGCCGCTGAGTTGGCTGATGAGCCAGCGCCGGGCGGATGCGGCGTTGGTCATGGTTTCCTGCGTGGTAAAGGTCTTGGAGCTGACAATGAACAGCGTGCTCTCGGCTTTCAAATCCGCCACCACCGCCGCCAGATTTTCGCCGTCAACGTTGGAGACAAAGTGCGCGCGTATGCCGCCGTTGGCGTACGCACGCAGCGCCTGACACGCAAGCTGCGGCCCCAGGTAGGAGCCGCCGATGCCGAGGTTAACCACATCCGTGATGCGCTTGCCGCTGTAACCGGTGTGTGTTCCGTCGCGTACGGCAGTGACGAATTTTTCCATCTGCGCGAGCACGCGGCGCACATCGACCGTGACATCGCGTCCTTCAAGAAAAACCGGACCGTCCGCGCGCAGGGCGATATGCAGCGCAGCGCGATTTTCAGTGTTGTTGATGCGCTCGCCGGCAAACATGCGCGCAATCCACGCCGGCAGATCGCGTGCGCGCGCGAGCGCGACCAGCAGCGGCAATGTTTCATCGGTGAGGAAATGACGCGAAAAATCAAGCAGCAGTCCCTCGCATTCAAGCGAAAATTTCCCGAACCGATGCGGGTCCGCGGCAAACAGTTGCTCCAGCCGCAGGCCGGCGACAGCGCGCTGGTGTGCTTGCAGGGCTTTCCATTCGGGGCTGCTGAGGAGTGTGGAGGGCATCGGTTGTCTGCTGAATATCGCCAGGCACAACTATTCTACAGCGTCAGCCCGCGCTCACGGGAGACTCGCATTACAATGCAGCGGATCATTTACGCAGAGGTCATGGGCTGTGGTGTTTGATGCATTTCGCAAAGCCGTGCGCGACCTGTGCCGTCCACAGGTGCTGGCGATGGTGGCGGTGCCGATAGTGTGCGCGACCGTGTTGTGGGTGCTCATCGGCTGGCTCTCCTGGGAACGGCTCACGGCGTGGGTAAACGGCTGGTTGCTGGCGTCACAGGCCGGGCGCTGGATCGCGGGCTGGGCCGGAGGACTGCTGCAATTCATCGCCACCTTGATCGCGCTGGCGCTGCTTGCGCCCGGCGTGCTGATTACGGCGATGGTAATCACCGAATTTTTCACCATGCCGGGCCTGGTGAATTTCGTGGCGCAACGTGATTTCCCCGGTCTCGCACGCCTGCATGGCGGCACCATCATGGGCAGTGTGCTCAATAGCACGCTGGCTATCGTGATTTTTGCGCTGTTGTGGCTGGTCACGCTGCCGCTGTGGTTTACCGGCATCGGTGCGCTGCTGGTGCCGCTGTTCAATTCCGCCTGGCTCAACCAGCGTTTGTTCCGCTACGATGCACTGTCAGAGCACGCCAGCAGCGAAGAATTGCGCACTGTGATCGCGCAAAACCGCCGCACGATCTATTTGCTGGGCTTGCTGCTGGCCGTGTTTTATTACGTGCCGTTGTTCAACCTGCTGGCGCCGGCGTTGACCGGGCTGGCGTTTACGCACTTTCAGCTCGGCGCGCTTGCGCGGTTACGTAACTCTGCGAAAAGCTAACCGCAGAGGTGCGGAGGCGCAGAGGAAACGCGGAGAAAAACAAAGTAGGGTTTCTCTGCGTGGTGTTCTCTGCGTCTTTGCGCCTCTGCGGTTGCTGTGTTCTTGATTCCGCTACATGCGCTCAAACACCGCGGCAATACCCTGCCCGCCGCCGATACACATGGTCACCAGCGCATAACGCCCGCCGCTGCGCTGTAATTCATACAGCGCTTTGACCGTGAGCACGGCGCCGGTGGCGCCGATCGGATGTCCCAGGCCTACCGCGCCGCCGTTGGGATTGGTTTTTTTCGCGTCGAATTTCAGATCGCACGACACCGCCAGCGCCTGCACCGCGAACGCTTCGTTGGATTCGATCACATCCATATCTTCGACTGTGAGGCCGGCTTTGGCGAGTGCGCGCTGGCAGGCGGGCACCGGGCCGATGCCCATGATTTTCGGGTCCACGCCGGCCAGTCCGTACGACACCAGCCGCGCCAGCGGCTTCAGGCCGGCTTTGGCTGCTGCGCTTTTTTCCATCATCACTATCGCCGCTGCGCCGTCGTTGATGCCGGAAGCGTTACCCGCTGTCACCGACCCATCCTTCTTGAACGCCGCTCGCAGCTTCGCCAGGCTTTCCAGTGATACGTCGGCACGCGCGTGCTCGTCGCGCTCAAACAGCGTCACGCCTTTGCGGCTTTTCAGTTCGATCGGCAGGATTTGATCCTTGAAGTAGCCCTTGTCGATGGCGTTGACCGCGCGGCGATGGCTTTCAACGGCGAATTCATCCTGCTGTTCGCGGGTGATTTTCCATTTTTCCGCGATGTTCTCTGCGGTGATGCCCATGTGCACGGTATCGAACGGATCGGTGAGCGCGCCCACCATCATGTCCACTACGCCGCTGTCGTTCATGCGTTGTCCCCAGCGCAGCGTCGGCATCAGGTAACCGCCGCGGCTCATCGATTCCGCGCCGCCACCCACCGTCACATCAGCGTCACCGAGTTGGATGCTTTGCGCCGCGCTGACGATGGCTTGCAGGCCGCTGCCGCACAGGCGATTCACGGTGAGCGCAGTGGTCTCGTGCGGCAGCCCGCCTTTGATGCAGGCCACGCGCGAGAAATACATGTCGCGGGCTTCGGTGTGAATGACGTTGCCGAACACCAGTTGTTGCACTTGCTGCGGATCAATTTTGGCGCGCTTAACTGCTTCGCGTATGACTTGGCCCGCCAATTCTGTAGGTGCCATGTCTTTGAGTGCGCCGCCGTAATCACCGATCGCGGTGCGTACGCCGCCGAGTACCACTACTTCTCGTGAGTCGCTCATGAATTTCTCCTTAACTAATTGAATTTAAATAGTATTTAATTTTATATTTGATGCTAGTCTACGCGCCATGGCGGACGCTGTCGAGTTCATGCTGCCTCGCACAAAAATGGCTGGCTCCGTGATCGCCTAACTGCCGCGTTGATAAAGCCGGTAGCGCTCAACCCTGTCACCGGGGCGGCTACCCTCCCATATTTTGCGCCAGTTGGCGCCGACAGCGGGTTCTTCCCACGCCACGCCCTGCAGCAGCAGTAGATCACAATTGCGTGTCTGCGGAGCGACGTCGTTACGATGCGTGATTACGTTGGCGTAATAGTGCAGCATGGCGCGTTGCGAATCACCAAGGTGGTAGCTGGTGACGCAGTTGTATGTGGGCGGCAGGTTTTGCTGCATGCTGGTGAAAACCGCGCGGTAACTTTTTCCGGTATCGACCCAGCCCACAAATAATATTGCCGCCAGGCCCCATAACACCGTCACGCCGGCGGCCCATACCACCGCCGGGCGTTCGGCGGAGCGCTTGAGTTTGGCGAGCAGCACAAACCACGCCAGGGTGTAACAAGCCGCCAGCGTGAACGGCAGCAACTTCAATCCCGGCGCGTAGCCGGGTTGCAGGCGATGCAGATGGGCGTGCAGCCTTGCGGGCACGCCGAGCTCAAGAGCGGTCCAGTAAAACCACGCCGCCACGATAAAAACGGTGGTGCCGGTCACGCCGAACCAGAACCACGCATTGGCCGCGCCCCGCCGCAAGGTAAGCAAGCCAGGCACTGCCAGCAACGCCGCCGCCGGCAGCAGGATCAGCGCGTACACATCGCGCGCGCCGCTGCCGATGGACAACAGCACCAGGGTGATCACAAACCCCGTCAACGGCAATGCTATCGCGGGCGTGGCGGGCATAACAATGGGCTCGCGTCGCGTCGCTGATTGCATCCGTTGCACCCACAGCGTCCACAAACACAGCGCCCATACCGGCCAGGCGTGCCACGGCAAAATGCGCAAATAGAACGACACTTCGCGCCCCGTTCCACTGAGCATTGCATAAAGATCACGTTGCAACCAGGCTTCGAGTAAAGCAGGTGCGCGCAGATACAGCGCCAGCGGCCAGGCTACGATCAACGGCGTTGCAATCACCGCCGCCGTGAGTAAAGCCCGTGCGTAGCTTCGGCCGCGCCACGCTGGTGACACCGCTGGCAGCGCGGCGGCAATGAGCATGAGGATCAATGTTTCCAGCACACCCTGCGACAAAAACACCGTGCCGGCTGCAAGCCCCAGCAGCGCGCCGCCACGCAGCGGCACACGCAATGCCAGCGCCAGCGCGTAGTACGCCAGCGCAAAGCCCGCCAGCGGTGCGCTGTCGGTGATGATTTCGTGGCTGCGCAGCACCAGGCCAAAACAACCCAGCAGCAGCAGCGCGGCAATCGCGCCGTTGCCCTTGCCGTGCAATTCGCGGCTCGCCAGTGCGCAAAACAATAACGTCAGCGCCATATACATGCCGGTGGCGAGGCGCGCACCGTCGTGCAAAGGCAGCAGTGGTGACGCCATAAGCGCAGTGGCCGCCGCCGTTAGATAGTAGAGCGGCGGCTCGTCCAGATACAACTCGCCGGCGAGCGTGGGGGTAAGCCATGATCCGCCGCGCAGCATGTCGTAAATCACGCCAAAGGTGTACGCCTCGTCGGTTTTCCACGGGTCGTGGCCGATCAGGCCGGGCACGATCCAGGCCACGCATAGCAAACCGATGAGCAGATGGCGTTGTGACATGGAAGGAGGGCCCCGCGCGCTGTTCTCTTTATTGTTTTAGCGTGTGGCGATTATCGCACTTTTCATGCTATGCCCAGCCGCGCCCAACAAAGGTGCGTGATGCACCACGTTGCCGCACCGAATAGGCGCGTTCGATTTAACCGGGCGCCACGTTGGTCTTGCGCCGGCTTGCAGCGGAAAAAGAAAATTTTCATAAAAACAGATAGTTACATAACTTCTGTGCAGTTTTATTTGATCGCTGGCACGCAATCTGCTGATCACTGCGCTAACCCCGTTAGAGGAGCTTGCAATGACCGATGCTACAAAAATTTACGATGCCAGCGTTACGTTGTCCGCGCCCTGTTCGTGCGGCAAGCATGAGTCGGAAAAAGAGCATGAGGCCGGGCGTGATGCGCACGTCCCCGTTGACCATGAAGTGCTCGGCCGCGAAGTCATCGAGTCCGCGATGGTGCGCGCATTGTTTCCCGACGATCGCGCGCGCCGGCGCTTTCTTGGCGCCGTGGGTGCGAATACTGCGATGGCGGCGATCGCAAACGTGCTGCCCATCGGCGCCATGCAGGCGTTGGCGCAGGATAAACGCGCGCCTGAGAAAAAGAATCTCAAGATCGGGTTCATTCCGATCACTTGCGCGACACCCTTGATACTGGCACATCCGCTGCGTTACTACGCCGCTGAAGGACTGGAAGTCGAAGTGATCAAAACCGCAGGCTGGGCGCTGATCCGCGACAAGGTATTGAACAAAGAGTACGACGCCTCACACATGCTGGCGCCGATGCCGATCGCGATTTCGATGGGTGTGGGTTCATCCGCGCAGGCGATGAACGTGGCGACCATCCAGAACATCAACGGCCAGGCGATCACACTGGCGAACAAGCACAAGAACAATCGCGATCCAAAGATGTGGAAGGGTTTCAAATTCGCGGTGCCGTTCGAGTTTTCGATGCACAACTTTCTGCTGCGTTATTACGTCGCCGAGCATGGCATTGATCCGGACAAGGACATCCAGATACGCGTGGTGCCGCCGCCGGAAATGGTGGCCAATCTGCGTGCCGGCAATATCGACGGCTATCTCGGACCCGATCCGTTTAACCAGCGCGCGGTGTATGAGGAAATAGGCTTCATCCACCTTCTGTCGAAAGAGTTGTGGGACGGCCATCCGTGTTGTTCGTTCGCCGCACCCACGGCGTTTGTCAAAGAAGCGCCCAATTCGTTTGCAGCGTTGTTTCGCGCGGTGCTCAAGGCCGCGGCGCTGGCGCGCGACCCGAATAACCGCAAGACCATCGCCGAATCGATTGCGCCCGCCAATTATCTGAATCAGCCGGTGGCAGTGCTGGAGCAGGTGCTGACGGGACGCTACGCCGACGGGCTGGGCAACATCAAGAATGATCCCAAGCGCGTCGATTTTGATCCGTTCCCCTGGTACTCAATGGCCACCTGGATCATGACCCAGATGAAGCGCTGGGGTTACGTCAAGGGTGATGTGCGCTGGAAGGATTTGACCGAGCAAATCTATCTGGCCACCGACGCGCGCAAACACATGGCAGCGATGGGTTACAAACCGCCGGCGGAGAATTACCGAAAAATCGTCGTCATGGGCAAGGTGTTTGATCACACCGCGCCGGATGCGTATGTCGCGAGTTTTGCCATTAAAAGGGCTTAATGACGTGAAGAGTGAAGGGTGAAGGGTGAAACGTGAAACCCCGACCCGCGACACACCCTTCACTCTTCTCCCTTCACTCTTCACGAGGCAGTTAATTCATGGAAAAAAGCATAGGCATCCGCGCTGGCGCGCTGACGTTGGTTATCTTCCTGTTTTTATTGGGCATTTGGCAAGCGGCCACGATGACCAGCGATAAGGCTGGCGGCGTGCTTACCGAGTACGAGCAACTGATGGGCAAGAGCGCGAAGAAGTCCGACGGCCTGCCCACGCCCGCGCAAATGGGACAGGCCGTGGTAAAGCATTTATCCGATCCGTTTTATGACAAGGGGCCGAACGACAAAGGCATCGGCATTCAACTGGCGTACTCGCTTGCGCGCGTGGCAGGCGGATTTTTGCTGGCGGCGCTGCTGGCGATTCCGCTCGGGTTTTTGATCGGCATGTCGCCGTTACTGTACCGCGCGCTGGATCCGTTCATTCAGGTGTTAAAGCCGATTTCACCGCTGGCATGGATGCCGCTGGCGCTCTACACCATCAAGGATTCGGCCACTTCGTCGATCTTCGTCATCTTCATCTGTTCGGTGTGGCCGATGCTGATCAATACCGCGTACGGCGTCGCCTCCGTGCGGCGCGACTGGCTGAACGTCGCACGCACGCTCGAAGTGAGCATCATGCGCAAGGCGTTTCTGGTAATTTTGCCGGCCGCGGCGCCCACCATCATGACCGGCATGCGCATCTCGATGGGCATTGCGTGGTTGGTGATCGTGGCGGCAGAAATGCTGGTGGGCGGCACCGGCATCGGTTACTTCGTGTGGAACGAGTGGAACAACCTGTCGCTGACCAATGTGATTTTCGCGATTCTGATGATCGGTGTCGTGGGCATGGCGCTCGATCTGATGTTCGGTGTGTTGCAAAAACTGGTCACCTATGTCGAGTAACCCATGAGCCCCTCGTTTCTGCTCGCCGAAGGACTGGCGAAAAAATTTCCCGGCGCGCGCGGTCAGCCGGATTTGACGGTATTCGATGATGTGCATTTCACCATCGAAAAGGGTGAATTCGTGTGCATCATCGGCCACTCCGGTTGTGGCAAAACTACGATCCTGAACGTGCTCGCCGGGCTGGATACCGCGAGCGCCGGCAACGTGGTGATGGATGGACGCGAAGTGTCCGGCCCCAGCCTCGAACGCGGCGTGGTGTTTCAGGGCCATGCGCTGATGCCGTGGCTGTCGGCGAAGAAGAACGTTGAATTTGCGGTGCGTTCACGCTGGCCCGATAAATCCAGAAAAGAAATCGATGAACATTGCCAGCGTTACCTGGAATTGGTCGGTTTGGCCGGCTCCGAGCACAAAAAACCATCAGAACTTTCGGGCGGCATGAAGCAGCGCGTCGGCATTGCGCGGGCCTTTGCGATTGAACCCAAGATGCTGCTGCTGGACGAGCCGTTCGGCGCGCTGGACGCGCTCACGCGCGGCAACATTCAGGAAGAACTGGTAAGAATTTGCGCCGCCACGCATCAAACCGTATTCATGATTACCCACGATGTCGACGAGGCGATTTTGCTTGCCGACAAGATCATGCTGATGTCGAACGGCCCGCATGCGCGTATTGCCGAGATCGTGGTCAACACGCTGCCGAAGAACCGCTCGCGTGAGACGCTGCACAAAGAGCCGCGTTTTTACGCCATACGCAATCATCTGGTGGATTTTCTGGTGAGCCGCTCCAAGCGCTTCAGCGAAGAATTGCCGGAGGATTACGATGCGAAGAATCCACCGCTGGTGATGCCAGGTGTGGAGCCGTTGCCACCGCCTGTTGCACCTGTTGAATCAGCTAAAGTCGTCAATCTCAGAAACTAACCCTAACCTGCGAGGAGAGCACTGTGAAAGCATCCGCTGTCACCACAAGCGTACACAGACCGATGACCCGTTTTGACGTTACCGAGCTGGTAGTCGAAGCGCGTCTGAAAAAAGGTCTGACCTGGGCGAAAATCGCCAAGACGGTGGGCGAGAGCAAGGAATGGACTACCGCGGCGCTGCTTGGTCAGATGAAAATGACCAAGCCGCAAGCCGTGGCCGCCGGCAAATTGCTGGGCCTGCCGCCGTATGCGGTGCTGCTGCTGCAGCAAGTGCCGTACAAGGGCTCGCTGCCGACCGCGGTGCCGACTGACCCGCTGATTTACCGCTTTTATGAATTGGTGAGTGTCTACGGCACCACCTTCAAGGAATTGATACACGAAGAATTCGGCGACGGCATCATGAGCGCCATCGATTTCAAAATGGATATGCAGCGGCTGCCCGATCCGAACGGCGATCGCGTGAGCATTACCATGAGCGGCAAGTATCTTCAGTACAAGACTTACTAAAGCGCGCGATACCCCTCCTCGTGTCGTTCCCGCGCAGGCGGGAACCCATAACACTGTGCCACTTGCGACGCCGTATGGGTTCCCGCCGCAGCCTGCCCTCGAATGCCGTAGTCGGGGGCGGGAACGACAATGTTGGTCCATGATCCACGCAAACGTTGGATGAACAGAAAATGAAACCAGGATTTCGTCTCGGTGTTTACGTTTTCAAAGACGCTGAAATCGTCGATTACGCCGCGCCGTATGGGGTGTTTTCGGTGGCGCGGCGGCTGGATCCGGAACTCGATGCATTTCTGATCGCCGATGCCATGCGTCCGGTGCAAACGCAGGCCGGTTTCACGGTGTGCCCCAATTACTCGTTCAATGATGCGCCCGACATGGATGCGTTTCTGATTCCCGGCGGTTTCGGCACGCGCCAGGAAATGCACAATGGCCGCCTGCATGGCTTCATCAGAAGCCTGCCGGATAAATGTCTTATCACCAGCGTCTGCACCGGCTCGTGGATTTACGCCAAAATGGGTTTGCTCGACGGTCGCGCCGCGACCAATCGCAAAGAGCCCGATCGTCTCGAAGCGTCGAACATGGGCAAGGTGCCGATCGATCGTTTGCGCGAAATGGCGCCCGCCTGCCGCGTCAGCCGCGCGCGGGTGGTGGATGCGGGCCGCATTATCACCGCCGGCGGCATTTGTTCGGGCATGGAGATGGGTTTTCACCTGTTGCGGCGCGCGGGTTACGACGATAAATTCATCAACGATGTCGCGCGCGTGATGGAATACGCCGCAGCCTACGACGTGTATCGCGACGATATCGAATACGACACGCCGCAGTAACCGCATTGCGGGAGTTCTATAATCCGGCTTTCACTCTGAATTGTAAGCCGGATGACCGATTCCGTACGCGCCCTGCGTGGCATGGCGGTAGCGCCGCACGCATCGGCATCGCAATCCGCGCTTGCGGTGCTGCGCGAAGGCGGTAATGCGCTGGAAGCGATGATCGCCGCGGCAGCGACCATCGCCGTGGTCTATCCGCACATGAATTCCATCGGCGGCGATTCGTTCTGGCTGATGCATGTGCCGGGCGCGGCGCCGGGTGCGATAGACGCCTGCGGTGCGGCGGCGCACGCGGCCACCATTGACTGGTATCGCAGCCGCGGCATTGCCGGGGCCATACCGTTTCGCGGCGGTGTGGCGGCGAACACCGTGGCGGGAACGATTTCAGGCTGGGGCGCCGCGCATGAACTGTCGCGCCGCGCACTGGGCGGGCGGCTACCGCTGTCGCGGTTGCTGGAAGACGCCATTTATTATGCCGAACACGGCATTGTGGTCACGCGCAGTCAGGCGGTAACGACTTCGGGCAAACTCGCGGAGCTGCTGTCGCAGCCCGGCTTTGCACGCACGTTTTTGCAGCACGAGGCTGCACCACAAGCAGGCAGCCGCTTCACGCAACCGCGTATGGCGGCGACGCTAAAACGCATTGCGGGCAAGGGAACGAATGATTTTTATCGCGGCGAACTGGCGCGTTCGATGGCGCGTGATCTGGCGCGCAGCGGCAGCCCGCTGACGCTCGCTGATCTGCAGGCGCATCGCGCGCAACTGGCCGATCCGCTGTCGCTTGCGCACAGCGCCGGCACACTCTACAACCTGCCGCCGCCAACCCAGGGCGTGGTGTCGTTGCTGATACTCAGCATCCTCGATGAACTCGGCATCACTGCTGTGGCCCCCGCCAGCGCCGATTACGTGCACCTGTGCGTGGAGGCAACCAAGCAGGCGTTCCAGGTGCGCGATCGTTATGTAACGGATCCTGCGTACATGAGCGTCACGCCGCAATCGCTGCTCACGCGCGAGCATGTGCGCGAACTCGCCGCGAATATCGACCGCCATCGCGCCGCACCGTGGGGCGCGGGACCAGGGCCGGGCGACACGGTGTGGATGGGCGTGATCGATGGCGCGGGGCGCGCGGTGAGCTTTATTCAAAGCCTGTATCACGAGTTTGGCGCGGGGATAGTGCTCGATGAAAGCGGCGTCAACTGGCAAAATCGCGGTTGCAGCTTTTCGCTACAAGCCGACAAATTAAACGCATTGCTGCCTGGACGAAAGCCATTCCACACGCTCAACCCCGCGCTGGCGCAATTGCACGATGGGCGCGTGATGGTCTACGGCACCATGGGTGGTGACGGCCAGCCGCAGACGCAGAGTGCGATATTCACTCGCGTGGTGGCGCAGGGCGCGGACCCGCAATCTGCCGTCAGCGCGCCGCGCTGGCTGCTGGGCCGCCGCTGGGGCGACGCCACCGACACCCTGAAGCTGGAATCGCGCTTTGATGCGAGCGTGGTGCACGAACTCGCCGCGCGCGGGCACGAGGTTGAAATTCTTCAGGCTTTTGATGAAGCAATGGGCCACGCGGGCTGCATAGTGCGCCACGCCGATGGCGTGCTCGAAGGCGGGGCTGATCCGCGTAGTGACGGCGCGGTGGCAGCGTTTTAGCAAAGCCCGTCTGCGGTGTTACAGGATACTATGCATCATGTTTAACAAATACGTGCTCAGGCTGGATCCCGCCGCAGAGGTGGACCGCATCACTGCAACGATACGCGAGCAGGTTCTCGGCCAGCTTCGGCGCCGCGGCGCCGTTGTCGGTATTTCCGGGGGCATCGACAGCTCGGTGGTGGCCGCATTGTGCGCGCGCGCGTTCGGCAAGGGGAAGGTCCTTGGCCTGTTCATGCCCGAGCGCCACTCCACAAGCGATGCTCTCACGCTCGGCCGGATTCTTGCCGATCACTTCGAGATTGAAGCCATCATCGAGGACATCGCGCCCGCTCTTGAGGGTCTCGGTTGCTACCGTCGTCAGGTTGAGGCCATCCGCACGGTCGTTCCCGAGTACGGTGACGGCTGGAAGTGCAAGCTGGTGCTGCCGTCTATTATCGAGAGCGACCGCTTGAACATAACGCGGCTCACCGTCCAGAGTCCTGCAGGTGAAGTGTCCAGCGTGCGGCTCACGGCAGGCGCCTATCTTCAGATTGTCGCCGCGACAAATTACAAGCAGCGCGTCCGCAAGATGACGGAGTACTACCATGCGGACCGCCTGAACTATGCCGTCGCCGGCACGCCCAATCGCCTTGAGTACGACCAGGGTTTCTTTGTTAAGCAAGGCGACGGCAGCGCCGATTTCAAACCCATCGCCCATCTCTACAAGACCCAGGTTTATCAGCTCGCACAGTATCTGGGCGTGCCTGAAGAAATTCGCCGCCGACCGCCTACCACAGATACTTTCTCGATGCCGCAGACGCAGGAAGAATTCTACTTCGCGCTTCCTTACGACCGTATGGACCTTTGTCTCTACGCGGTGAACCACGGAGTTTCCGCAGAGGAAGTCGCCCCCGTGGTTGGGCTCATGCCGGCCCAGGTCGGGCGGGTCTTCAAGGACATCGAAGCCAAGCGCCGCGCCACCCAGTATCTCCACATGCGACCGCTGTTTGTCGCCCCCGTTTCGGAGGTTTGACGGCGTATGTGCGGTATCGCCGGGATCGCGGGACTGAGCCCCGGGGCGGCTGTACCGTCACGCGAAGCGCTGATCCGGATGGCTAGCGCACTCTACCATCGCGGCCCGGACGAACTCGGCGTGTATCGCGACAAGCGGGCGGGCCTCGCGCATGCGCGTCTGTCCATCATCGACCTGTCGACGGGCCAGCAGCCGTTGGCTGACGAGGGCGATGCGACCTGGATCGTTTTCAATGGCGAAATCTTCAACTATGTGGAGCTCCGCGAGGAGCTCGTAGGACTCGGCCATCGCTTCCGGACGAAGAGCGACACGGAGGTTATCGTTCATGCGTACCGTGCCTGGGGCGATGCCGCCTTCGAGCGCATGAACGGACAGTGGGCCGTTGCGATCTGGGACTCGGTGGCGCATCGCCTTGTGCTATCGCGTGACCCACTGGGCATCTGCCCGCTCCACGTCTGCGAGCACGGTGGCCATCTCTACTTCGCAAGCGAAGTCAAAGCCATCTTCGCGGCGAACGCCGGCATACCGAGGGCCTTCGATCCAGCGGGCATTGACCAGACATTTACGTTCTGGACCATCGTGCCCCCGCAGAGCGTGTTTCGAGGCGTGACCGAGCTCGAACCGGGCCACGTCCGCACTTATGAGAACGGAACGGTGCGCGACCGCGCATACTGGATGCCGCGCTACCCCGAGTTTCCCGACGCGCGCGAGCAGTTTCAGGGGTCTCTTGAGGAGGCAGTTGAAGAGGTACGCACAACCCTTGAGGGTGCCACGTCACTGCGCATGCTTCGCGCCGACGTGCCGGTCGGAAGTTATCTTTCCGGCGGTCTCGACAGTTCTCTCGTCGCCGCCCTCGGACGACGGTTCGCGGGTGGTCATTTTCAGACCTTTTCGCTTCGCTTCGACGACGCCGAATACGACGAAACGGAGTTTCAGCGACTGATGGTGGGCGCGCTGGACAGCCAGCATCACGAAGTCGTTGTATCACGGAGCGATATCGCGAATGTATTTCCCGAGGTGATCTACCACACCGAGCGCCCGATTCTGAGGACCGCACCGGCGCCGCTGTTTCTCCTTTCGAAGCTCGTTCGCGAGCACGGCATCAAGGTCGTGCTTACGGGCGAGGGTGCTGATGAAATGTTCGCCGGCTACGACCTTTTCCGAGAGGGCAAGGTGCGACGCTTCTGGGGGCGCCAGCCGGCATCCACGCTGCGTCCACGGCTCCTCGAGCGGCTTTATCCGTATCTCGCCCGCTCGCCGGTTTCCCAGCAGGCGATGGCGCGGCAGTTCTTCGGGCGCAACATTGCCGCCCACGAAGCACCGGGTTTTGCACACGACACGCGCTGGCGCACTACAGGCGCACTCAAGCGACTCCTGTCGAAGGACATGCGGGCGGAGGCCATGCGGGCGGAGGCCGCGGGCCGCGACGTGGTCGGTGAACTCCTCGCAAGTCTCCCTGCAGAATTCTCGCGCTGGAGCCCTCTTGCGCAGGATCAGTACCTCGAGATCCATACGCTCCTGTCGGGTTATCTCCTCTCCTCGCAAGGGGACCGAATGCTCATGGCCCACTCCGTGGAGGGGCGCTTCCCTTTTCTCGACAAGGACGTTGTCGCACTGGCGGATTCGCTGCCGGCGGCGTACAAGCTGCGCGTGCTGGACGAAAAGCACGTCGTGAAACGCGCTGCGCAAGGCGTCGTGCCGCGCGAGATTCTTGCGCGGAAGAAGCAGCCCTATAGAGCGCCGGACGCACTTTCCTTCATCGCCGAAAACGCCCCTGGCTACATCGACGAAGTGCTGTCCGAGCCCGCGCTGCGGGATGCGAATGTCTTCGAGCCGGAGCCCGTCGTGCAGCTCCTGCGTAAGTGCCGCGTTCGTGGCCATGAGGGCCAGTTCTCCAACGCGGACAACATGGCCCTCGTGGGCGTCCTGTCGACCCAGCTCCTTCACCGTCAGCTTGTCGCGGGCCGACCCGCCGGGGGCCGTGCCATCAAGCTGTGCGTTGATATTGATAATTCAAGCCGAGAGAGGTCCTGAAATGCAGGCTATGCACGGACCCGTGCCGCTCTTGCACGACCACCTTCTCCATTCCGCTCGCGAATTTCCCGAGAAGGTTGCCCTCGTCTGTATGAAGCAGCGGGTCACCTACCGCGAGCTCGACGCCCGTTCGAATGCCCTCGCCCACAGCCTGGTTTTGGCCGGGGTCGGGCGCGGCGACAGGGTCGTGATCTTCGCCGACAACACCGTTGAGACCGTCGTATCGTTTTGGGCGGTGCTCAAGGCGAATGCCGTGGTGTCCATTGTCAATCCGTTGACCAAGAGCGACAAGCTGAGCTATCTCCTCGGCGACTGTCGTCCGACAGTGCTTATCACGGACCAGCATCTCCATTCTGCATTCGCGCAACCCGCGCGAGTGTGCTCTCACCTGCGGCGCGTCATCGTGAGCGGCCCCATCGATGATGCGAAACTCGCAGAGATTCCTCACGCGCAGCGCTGGGACGATGCCCTTTCCCCCGGCGACCGCACGGCCCCGCCAGCACGGGCATGTATCGACATCGATCTCGCGGCGATCATTTACACCTCCGGCTCGACTGGCGACCCTAAGGGCGTGATGCTTACCCATCGCAACATGCTTTCCGCCGGGACGTCAATCGCGGCTTACCTCGAATTGCGGGAAGATGAGGTCATCCTTGGCATCTTGCCGCTGGCCTTCGACTACGGTCTATACCAGATGATCATGGCATTCCGTATGGGCGCACGTCTCGTGCTCGAGCGCTCCTTCACCTACCCGGCGCAGATCGTGAATCTGATGGTCGAGGAGGGGGTGACCGGGTTTCCGGGCGTGCCGACCCTATTCGCGATTCTTGCGGAGTTCAAGTCCCTCAAGGACTACGACTTTTCGAAGATTCGCTACGTTACCAATACCGCTGCCGCCCTACCGGTGAAGCACATTCTCATGCTCAAGGCGCTATTCCCGGCGTCGCGCATCTACTCGATGTACGGCCTCACCGAATGCAAGCGCTGCACGTACCTGCCGCCCAAGGACCTCGACCGAAAACCCTCGAGCGTCGGTATCGCGATTCCGAACACCGAGATGTGGATCATCGACGAGGACGGGAACAAGGTTGGTCACGGCGTTGTCGGCCAGCTCGTCATTCGCGGCGCCACCGTGATGAGCGGTTACTGGGAAAAGCCCGAAGCCACCGCCAGGAAGCTCAAGCCCGGCCCGCTTCCCGGCGAACAGGTGTTGTACACCGGGGACTTCTGCAGGATGGACGAAGAGGGATACCTCTACTTCGTCGGCCGCATGGATGACATCATCAAGTCCCGTGGCGAGAAAGTGGCGCCGAAGGAAGTGGAGAATGTGCTCATGAACATCCGGGGCGTCAAGGAGGCGGCGGTCATCGGTGTGCCGGACGAAGTCCTGGGCCAGGCGGTTAAGGCATTCGTCGTCTTCGAAGAGGGCGCGGTCCTGACTGAAAAGCAGATTCAAAAGGAATGTCAGGGCCGGCTCGAGAATTTCATGGTGCCGAAGTTCATCGTCACGATGCCGAGCCTGCCCAAGACTGATACGGGCAAGATCAAAAAGACGGGGCTCTCATGACGACACTTCTCGATGAAATCGCTGCCATCCTTGGTAGCGGCAGTATTGCTCACCCGGCTGCCGAAGCGGACCGCATTATCCGCGCCGCGAAGGCGTCGGCTGAGTACGAAAAAGGGGCACGCGCAATGGCCGAACGCCGCGCCGCGGGAGCGCCGCTCGCCTACGTGACAGGCCGTGAGGTGTTCATGGGTATCGAACTTATCGCCGCCGAGGGCGCTCTTGCTCCCCGGGAGGAGACCGAACTCCTCGGCAATACGGCACTCCAAGCGCTTCGCTCCTCGGGTTCAGCCATGCCACGGGTCATCGACATGTGCTGCGGGTCAGGTAACCTCGCGTGCTCTATCGCGTACCATCTGCCAGGCGCCCGAGTGTGGGCAAGCGACCTTACTGACGGCTGCATCGCGGTCACGCACCGTAACGTTGAGCACGTGGGCGTTGCCGATCGCGTGGTTGTCGTCCAGGGGGACCTCTTCGCCGGGTTCGCGGGGCTTGGCCTCGAAGGCTCTATCGATGCCGTCGTCTGTAATCCCCCCTACATCTCCCAGGGCAAGCTCGCGACCGACCGTGCCGTGCTTCTCGATCACGAGCCGCGGGAGGCCTTTGACGGCGGCCCGTACGGGCTCAGCATCCATCAGCGCGTTATCAAGGAGGCGCTTCCGTTCCTGCGGTCCGGCGGCACACTCCTGTTCGAAATCGGTCTTGGCCAGGACCGCCAGGTCAGGATTTTGTTCGACCGGACGAAAGCCTACGAGGACATCCGGCTTACTGCAAACGCCGCAGGTGAAGTACGTGTCGTGTTGGGTCGCAAGCGTTTGGAGTAACGCAGTCAGGGTAACATAAGAAAATAGGAGGTTTCTGAATGGAGTTCAAGAAACAGGTTCGCGCATTCGTGACGTCGAACTTTTACCTGGCGGATCCGGCGGCGCTCCAGGACGGCGCGTCCCTGCTTGATAGCGGCATTGTCGACTCGACGGGCGTGCTGGAGGTCATCAGCTTCATCGAGGACACCTTCGGGATTACGGTCGAGGACAGTGAAATGTTGCCCGATAACCTCGATTCCATCGAACGGATCGCCAATTTTATCTCCCGCAAGAAGGGGTGAAACGGCGGGGCTTGCCCCATGCGAATCAGGGATACTTATCCTGAACGCCCGAGAGTATCGGTTTCAATGGGTATAATAACCTTTCAAATGTCGATAACTCATGCCGTGATGAGCGCCCTGATTACCCTCGCCGCTATCGGCGCAGCAGCCGGCGCCTACGGTGCTGACATGGACGCGCGTTTGCGCGCGGATCTGGAACGAGTCGCGCAGCTACGAATCTTCTTTGGCCACCAGTCGGTCGGCGCGAATCTGCTCGACGGGGTCAAGCAGCTTGCTATGACGGCGGGCGTTCCCTTGCGTTTTGTCGAAGTCAAAGCGGCGAACGAAGTCACGACGGCGACGTTCGGGCACGCATTCGTCGGCGAGAACAGGAAGCCTCTTCAGAAGCTCCAGGCCTTCGAGCAGGCCATGGGGCAGCAGCCCGCGGGTCTCGACGTTGCCTTCGTGAAGTTCTGCTATCTCGATATCGATGGGGATACGGACGTAAAAGTGCTTTTCACTCGCTACCGTGCCACAGTAGATGGTATCCGTGCGAGGAATCCCGGCACGACGTTCGTGCATGTAACAGCGCCGCTGACCGAGGCGCAGAGAGGAATCAAGGCATTCGTGAAGCAGCTGCTCGGCCGTGCTCCTTACGGCGTTATTGAAAACGCACGCCGCGAGGAGTACAACGCCCTTTTGCGCCAGGCGTATCTGGGACGCGAGCCGATTTTCGACCTCGCTCGCATCGAGTCCACGACGCCCGATGGCAAAATGGTGACATCCGAATGGAAGGGCATCGTAGCGCCAGCGCTGGCACCGGCGTTCACGGACGATGGGCACCACCTGAACGCCGCGGGAAAGCTCCGCGCTGGTCGTGAACTCGTCTCTGTCATGGCTGCCGTTCCAGCCCGGGCGGCGGCCAGCGGACCTGCGCGCTGAGATTTCAGAAAGCGATAATATGTTCGAGAATCTGCGACGCGATAGCGCAAAATACGTGAAGCTCGGCGGGTGGTATACCCACCCGGGATTCTGGATCGTGGCGATCTACCGGCTGGGGGTCTGGGCGCATTCATTGCCCAGCGGTTTTCGGCTTCCAGTTTGGTTGCTATATCGGCTACTCAAGCTACCGACGCGCCTGTTCCACGTCCATCTTTGGGCGGGGTCGGACGGCGCTTGTATCGGCGCCGGCTTGTGTCTTATCCATCCCGAAAACATTACCATCGGTCCGCGGGTTAAGATCGGCGAGGACTGTTTGATCTTTCAGGACGTGACGCTGGCCACGGGATACATTCCGGGCACTCCAAAGATTGGAAACAAGGTGGACATCTACGTTGGTGCGCGCGTGCTGGGGGGGGTCGAGATAGGAGATGGTTCGATGGTCGGTGCGAATTGCGTTGTCACCAGGGACGTGCTCCCGAATTCGATAGTTCTGGTTGCACCAAGCCGCGTGATTCCCAGGTCTCTTTCCCCGGTGGCACGGCGAACGGATAACAACTTGCCGAAAACGTAGCGTATAAGAATTTCTTGGCCTTTCTTTCCTTTGCATGTCGTTCTTTGCGTCTTTGCGTCTTTGCGTCTTTGCGGTGGAGGGGTTGATCTTGTTCAAGCTGCAACGGCTTAAGATAGCGCCATTGAACTCTGTGTCCTTGTGGCTGAATTGCCGTTTTAAGCAGTAACCACAAAGGCGCGAAGCAAATCGGTGCGGATTTCAACGGGGGTTCGACATGACCAAATCAGCCGGAATATTATTCTCGCTCATGCCCGCGTTTTGGGTCGCGCCATGGTGTGCGGCACAGAGCACGGATTCCGCCTATCCATCCAAACCTGTGCGCATGGTTATCCCGTTTGCCCCCGGCGGTGTCGTCGATATTACCGGGCGGTTGATTGGCCTCGCCATGAGCGAGAATCTCGGACAGCCGTTCAACGTAAATAATCGCGCCGGTAGTGGCAGCACGGCGGGTGCGGAGGCCGTCGCCAAGGCGCCGGCCGACGGCTATACGCTGCTGGTGACGAGCAGCAGTCGCGCCCATCACCCGTCGCGCCCCAAGCCGCCGCATGACGCGTTGAAAGACCTGGCCGCGGTCAGTCTGATCGGCGTGACGCCTGGCGTGCTGGTGGTACATCCGGCGCTGCCGGCGAAAAGCGTCAAAGAACTGCTCGCGCTTATGAAAGCAAAACCGGGGCAGCTTAATTTTGGCTCCGCCGGCGTAGGCACTTCAACCCATCTGGCGTTCGAGTTGTTGCAGGAGGTGGCCGGCGTCAGTGCGGCACACATACCGTATAAGGGTATCGGCCCTGCCTTGCTCGAGACTGCCGCCGGGCAAGTGCAATTAGTGATAGCCAGCGTCCCGGCAGCGTCCGGTTATGTCAATCAAAACCGCTTGCGCGCACTGGCGGTATCGGGCGCCAGGCGCTCGCCCACGTTCCCCGAACTGCCGACCCTCGCGGAAGCAGGTGTGCCCGGCTACGAGTACAGCACCTGGTATGGCCTATTGGTTTCCGCCGCCACCTCAAAGGCGATTGTCGCGAAGCTGAATCAAAGCGCAGTCAAGGTGCTCGGCAATGCCGGCCTGCGCGCCAAGCTCGAGCAACAGGGCATAGAAGTCGAAGCCAGTACGCCGGAGCAGTTCGCAGCCAGACTATAATGGGGTCAGAGACGAATTAGTTGCTTAACCATTTGTTTTTATTGGGGATTTACTTCAACATTTCCGCTACTGCTATACCCAGATCCGTGGTGTTGGCCTTGCCGCCGAGGTCAGGGGTTTTCGGCCCTTCCTGCAATACGTTTTCAATCGCTTTGACGATGGCCGCACCGGCTTCGGGGCAGCCCAGATAATCGAGCATCATGGCGCCGGCGCAGATCATGCCTACAGGGTTGGCGATTTTCCTGCCATAGATACTGGCGCCATCACCCTCATTCAGCGATTTGGGTCCGCCGCCAATCTGAATATTCATCTACATGGCCTGGTGCTCGATGGCGTGTATTGCAGCAGCGGCGAGGTGCCCGTGTTCCATCAAGCATCGGCCCCAACCAACGATCAGCTACAAGTGCTGCTTGACAGAATCATGTAGTTACTGACTCGTCTCGGTTATCTCATTGAGGAGGAGGGCATCACCTACATGGCGCGCACTGATAGCATCGACCCGGATGACGTGCTCATGCCGCTGCAAGCAGCATCAAGCACTTACCGCATCGCAATGGGGCCAAGGGCGGGGCGCAAAGTGCTGAGCTTGCGATACGCTCCGCGCCGCGAAGCATCGGCCACACAACAACTGTGCGCTAACGCCCACGGATTTAGCCTGCATGCGGGGGTGCGCTGTGATGCCGATCAACGCAGTGCGCTTGATACGCTTTCATGGGGTGCTGGCGCCGAATGCGAAGTTACGATCCAAGGTGGTGCCAGCACCAGAGCAAGCCAGGACGGCGGGGGAAGGTGATTGCGCGCATGCCCACAGCGCGACGCTGCGCATGAGTTGGGCGCGCTTGTTGAAGCGGGTGTACGACAGTGATATTGAGCACTGCCCAGCGTGTGGCGGCAAGCTCAAGGTCATCGCCGTAATCGAAGAGCCAGCGGTGATCGAGCGCATTCTCACGCATCTGGGCTTGGCAGCGCAGCCGCCACCACGCGCGCCGGCGCGGCGGGAGGATCTGTTTCAGGCGGCTTGAATTGTAAATTCGGACTGGTTTTTGCCAAGGCCGATGGATGGGCTCGGCTGGTGCTCTTGCAAGAGCGCCGATCGGGCGCAAGTCAGCTGCTTTTGGCGGGGTGCAGTGGGAAGATTTTGAGGAAAACAACGGAGCGTACTGAAATTTCACGCGGTTGACTGTGCGCCCGTCGCGGGATAGATTGGGGAGGTAGATTGGGGGAGATAGATTGGGGATAGATTGCGGGCTGGTGATAAATGGCGTTTGAAAACCCTATACTCAAGGCGTAAAATGGCCCCGCGATGAGAGTGACGCTGCTGGGCCATGCCACCGTGCTGGTCGAGATGGATGGCGCCAACATTCTGATGGATCCAGTGCTCCAGGATCCATTCGAGGACGGGGCGGTCATCTCATGCCCCAAGCGCGTGATTCGCGCCGACAAGCTCCCTCCGCTCGAGCTGATCATCATCTCGCACGTGCACCCGGATCACTTCGACATCCCGTCGCTCGCCCAGCTCCCCCGCAGCGTTCACGTCCTGTGCCCGATCGACACGGCGATTCAATATGCGCTCAAGAGTCTCGGGTTCACGAACGTGCACCCCACTGCGCCGATGCAGCGGCTGGTCCTCAATACCTACGAGTTGCTGACGACCCGCTCCAGCGTCACCAACGTCATCGAGTTCGGCATCATCTTCAAGGACAAGAGCGGCACCTTCTGGAATCAGGTCGACTCGGTCCTCTCTCACGAGACCATCGGTCACTCGCTTCAGGCGGTCGGCAGCATCGACCTGCTGTTCGCGATGCACGCCAGCCAGAACTTCGGATTCTTCGAGAACCGGTCGACGGGTTTCCCGCACGACATGCACAAGGAGAATCTCGCCACGGTCTTGAGCATCAAGCCCAGGCTGACCGTGCCGGGGGCGGCCGGCTTTCGCTTCGCCGGTGAGATTGAGTGGTGCAATGCCTTCCTCTTCCCGATCTCGCGCGAACAGTTCGTCGCGGACCTGCGCACCCTCGATCCCAACCTCGCCACGGCCATCGCGAATCCTGGCGACGTCTTCGAGATCGAGGCCGGGACTGTTCAACACCGAGCCGGGGCCTCCGAGGTCGCTCAGACACTGGAAGAGGACACCTGGCGTCTGCGGTTCGATCCCACGGCCGCAATCCCGCCACTCAAAGACACCAATCCCGACCAGTACTCCGGTGACCAACTGCGCTCCGAAGTTGCCAAGGTGATCTCGGGCCTCGAAGCATTCTTGCGCACGTGGTACGAGGGCCCGGAGAAGCTGGTGGTCCCGTTCCTCGAGCTCGCAGCGAGCTATGCCATTGAGGTGGTGTTTCCCGATGGACCGCAGCGCTATCGGATTCAGTTCGCCAAGGACGACTTTCGCATCGAGTCAGGCCCCGCCGCCGCCGCGGCGGCCCAGATGGAACACAAGATCACGGCCTCCGCGCTGACCGGATGGGTCCGGCGTGAACGGAGCTAC
This sequence comes from Bordetella parapertussis, assembly GCA_945861275.1. Taxonomy (GTDB): domain Bacteria; phylum Pseudomonadota; class Gammaproteobacteria; order Burkholderiales; family SG8-41; genus UBA5216. The sequence continues at coordinate 87,238 of CAMATZ010000009.1, read as the reverse complement.
TTCTACTTCCGGGCTTTCTCGCGCACGTTCTCCACGCTCCATGAACTGAAGGTCGTTGACGGTATGGTGACGGCGACACCCCAGCTGGTTCCAGATCTCCTCACGGAGTTCATCACCTGGAAAATCGAGGGAGCAGGGTCGTCGATGAAGCAGCTCCTCGATCACATGATCGCAACCGCGACGGGCGGATCGAGTCTGGCGAGGTGAAGCCCGCGCTGACCGCGTTCCTCAAGAAGTCGGCTGGCGCGGCCTCGAGCACCAGCGTGCTGAATTGGTTCGATCAGGTGAACCGAAACCACAACCAGCGGCTGTCCCAAGGCGAGCTCGCTGCGCGCATCCAACGAGAGCTGACGCAAAAGGGCGAGAGCATGGCCGACGTGAAGGCGGACATCTCCGCGAAGATCTCCCATTTCCCATTTCGTAGATTCTCATGCGAATAAAAATAGGAATTGAAGGGACGGGGCCAGGTCTCCGCGCCTACTTCAGCATCTCCGCCACCGCTTTCCCCAGATCACTGGTATTGGCCTTGCCGCCGAGGTCAGGGGTTTTCGGCCCTTCCTGCAATACGTTTTCAATCGCTCTTACGATGGCCGCACCGGCTTCGGGGCAGCCCAGATGATCGAGCATCATGGCGCCGGCCCAGATCATGCCCACCGGATTGGCGATTTTCTTGCCATAAATGTCGGGGGCTGAGCCATGCACCGGCTCGAACAGCGACGGAAACAACTTCTCCGGATTCATATTGGCGGACGGCGCGATGCCGATGGTGCCGGTGGCTGCCGGACCCAGATCGGAGAGTATGTCGCCGAACAGATTGGAGCCCACCACCACATCAAACCAGTCCGGGTGCATGACGAAATGCGCGCACAGGATGTCGATGTGAAACTGATCGACTTTGATGGCGGGATACTTTCCCGACATTGCTTTTACGCGCTCGTCCCAATACGGCATCGAAATCGAAATGCCGTTGGATTTGGTCGCGGACGTCAGATGTTTTTTTGGACGCGTGGCGGCGAGATCAAACGCGTATTTTAAAATGCGATCGGTGCCCAGACGCGAGAACACGGCGTTTTGCGTGACGAATTCGCGCTCGGTGCCGGCGTACATGCGCCCGCCTACGGATGAGTATTCACCTTCGCTGTTTTCGCGCACCACCCAGAAATCGATGTCGCCGGGCTTGCGGTCGGCAAGCGGGCATTTCATGCCGGGCATCAGGCGCACCGGGCGCAGATTGACGTATTGATCATAGCCGCGGCGAAATGGAATCAGCAGTCCCCACAGTGAAATATGATCGGGCACCGCGGCGGGCCAGCCTGCGGCGCCGAAGTATACGGCGTCGTGTTTCTTGAGTTGCTCAAGGCCATCCTCGGGCATCATCACGCCGTGTTTGGCGTAGTAATCGCAACTCCAGTCGAACTCGTCAAACTTGAATTCAATGCCGAATCTGCGGCCCACCGCCTCAAGCGCGCGCAAGCCTTCGGGCATTACTTCTTTGCCGATGCCGTCGCCGGGGATGACCGCGATGCGAAATTTTTTCATGGCGTATATTCCTGTGATTGCAAATACAAAGGGCAGCCCAGCGTTAACGTGGCTGCCCTTGATATCCTGCCAGTAGCGTTCTACGCAGCAGCCTTGTCCGGTGCTGCCTTGGTTGTCGGTGTGCGGCTGCCGTACTTCTGGTTGAATTTCTCAACCCGGCCCGCGGTATCGACGATTTTTTGTTTGCCGGTGTAAAACGGGTGGCACGAAGAGCACACCTCGACATGCAAATCCTTGCTCAAGACCGATCCGGATTTCCACGTGACGCCGCAACTGCAGGTCACGGTTATCTCATTGTATTCAGGGTGAATGTCAGCTTTCATGGGGGCATCCTGGCCGGGTGTTTCCGGTGAATTTGTGAATGTAAAGTGGCTGTAAAAGGCGGCGGATTATCAATGATTTTCATCATCTTAGCAAGGGTCTTTGGCCCGGCGCCCAGTTTTCCAGCAAACTACAGCAGTTAGTGAGCATTATTCGACCATCGGGTACTTGCTGAAAACGTGATTGTCCGGATGTCATCGCAAGCGCTACAAAATAAACCTCGCCAGGCCGGGTTTCCACGGTAAGACGCCCGTTGTCGGAGGCCATGCCGCTGAGCACATTTTTGCCCGGGTCTACGTCGACACGAAAAAATGTATACGGCAGGGTTGCGCCGATCAGCCTGCCGTCGATCCACAGTACCGGGTGATCTTCCGCCGCGTCAGTGCGGTAAACGTACAGCGCGGCCGTCGCGGGATGGGGAACGAATTGTTTGGCCTCGGCATCGCGTTCGACCGAGGCCTGCGGTGTGGATGCGCAGCCGGCGAACCACAGTAAGCCTGCGCCGAGCACACCCCGCATGCTGCACAGGGCGCCCCCGCGCATCATATCGATTGCGCTTCGCTCACCATTCTGCGTCCACGATTTTCATCGATGCGGCGCAATGACATCTTCGTCAGGCCGTCTCGTGCACCGCCATCCGCAGTTTGTTCGACAAAATAAATTTTCCCCGCTTCAGCCTGCACGGTTACCGCTGCGGTATGCACGCCGCCGCCTTCAATGCGGTGCGTGCCCGGCGCGACTTCCCAGCGGTAGTACGTGCCCTGATGCGTGGAGATCGTGCCGTTGCTCAGCGTAAGCGGCGCCGCGACCAGCCCATCCACGCGCGCGCGCACGATATAGATCACCGCTTTATCGGCAATGGATTCAAATTTCTTGCCTTGAATATCTGCGGCGGACTGCGGTAATTGCACGCAACCCGCCGCCACAAAAACCATCAGTGATAAAATAATATAGCGCATAAACCCTCCGCTGTTGATCCCGACAAAGTGTCGTTGCCGTCATGCTATCACTCGCGTGAAGCAGAAACAACGCTGCTGACCACGCTGTCGCTTCCGCTGAATTGCAATACCGCCTGTCGCCTTGCGTGCGCCACGCCAAATTGGTCTAATCCCCGTATTAAGCGGTGCTGCGCAAAGCCGCCGGTTCTGTATCCGAATTTTTCAGGAGAATTCATGAAAGTCAAAGCTGCTGTGGCGCACCAGGCGGGCGCGCCGCTGGTGATTGAAAGCGTTGATCTTGACGGCCCTGCGTCCGGCGAGGTGCTGGTGGAAATCAAGGCCACGGGTATTTGCCATACGGATGAATTCACCTTATCGGGCGCGGATCCCGAAGGCCTGTTCCCGTCGATCCTCGGCCACGAAGGCGCGGGCGTGGTGGTGGACGTGGGGCCGGGTGTCACCACGCTGAAAAAAGGCGACCACGTGATCCCGCTCTACGTGCCGGAATGCCGCCAGTGCGAGTATTGCATTTCCGAAAAAACCAATCTGTGCCAGTCGATCCGCGTCACCCAGGGTCAGGGGGTGATGCCCAATGGCAGCAGCCGGTTTTCACTCGGTGGCAAAAAACTGTTTCATTACATGGGCACCTCCACGTTTTCCAATTACACCGTGGTGCCGGAAATTTCTCTGGCGAAAATCCGCGAGGATGCCCCGTTCGACAAGGTGTGTTACATCGGCTGCGGCGTCACCACCGGCATTGGGGCGGTGATTAACACCGCGAAAGTCGAGCCGGGCGCGAATGTGGTGGTGTTTGGTCTGGGTGGTATTGGCCTTAACGTGATTCAGGGTGCGCGGCTGGCGGGCGCGAACAGGATAGTCGGTGTTGATTTGAATCCTGCGCGCGAAACACTGGCGCGAAAATTCGGCATGACGCACTTTGTGAATCCACGGGAAGTGGAAGGCGACCTGGTGCCCTATCTGGTGAACCTGACCCAGGGCGGCGCCGACTACAGCTTCGAGTGCATCGGCAATGTCGATGTAATGCGCCAGGCGCTGGAATGCTGCCACAAGGGCTGGGGCGTGTCGGTGATTATCGGCGTCGCCGGCGCGGGGCAGGAAATCAAAACGCGGCCGTTTCAACTGGTCACCGGGCGGGTGTGGAAAGGCACTGCCTTCGGTGGTGCGAAAGGCCGCCGCGACGTGCCAAAAATCGTCGATTGGTACATGGATGGCAAGATCAATATCGACGATCTCATCACCCACAAACTGGCGCTGGCGGACATCAATCAGGGCTTTGATTTAATGCATGCTGGAACGTCGATCCGCAGTGTGGTGGTGTACTAATATGCTGAATTCGGCCGCCGCTCAAGACGTACTCGACTTTTGGTTCGGCGCGCCGGGCAGTGTGCAGTACGGCAAACCGCGCGCCGAATGGTTTCGAAAATCAGATGAATTCGACGCGCTGATACGCCACCGTTACGCGCGCCTGCACGAGCAAGCCGCCGCCGCGCAACTCGCGCACTGGCGCAGCAGCCCGCTCACCTTGCTGGCGCTGATCATTGTGCTCGATCAATTTCCGCGCAATATGTTTCGTGAATCGCCCCGGGCGTTTGCCACCGACGCCATGGCACTCGATTGCGCGCGACGCATGACAGCCATGCACTGGGATCAGCGGCTCAATGCGGTCGAGCGCGGCTTTGTTTACCTGCCGTTTGAGCATGCGGAAGACAGCGATGCGCAACGCGCTTCGCTGCATAATTACGGCGCACTGGGCCGCCCTGATTTACTGGAGTGGGCGCAAAAACACTACGACATCATCGAACGCTTTGGGCGCTTTCCGCATCGCAATGCGCTGCTGGCACGCGACTCCACGCCCGAAGAAATCGAATTCTTGCAGCAGCCGGGTTCGCGGTTTTAGTTGTGCTGCCTGGCTTCGATCAGGGCGTAATATGTAATCTATTGATTTTAAACAATAATATTCGATACCGCATTTGGCGCCAGTGCTGATAGCTATCGGCCTGCATGATTTTTAAGCGGATACAGAAAAAGGAGCTCACCCATGAAAGTAAAATTTTGGGACACGGCGCCGCACTTCTGCGGGCTGCAGTTCATGTCGCGCATCGCAGAACTGGGCGCGCAAGCGGTGGGCTAGGATAAAGCTCCGCTGGCTTAGCACCCCAAAGCTGAAATCGACAAGCGGGGCCCGATCATCAAGAAGGCCGGTGTATATGCTGACTGAGTGCTGACTAAGCGCCGGAGCTGCAATGCCATCCTCCGTTGCGCAAGCCACGGGGGATTTTTTATAGGCGTGCCCGATTGCTTTTCCCGCTACCTGCCATTAGAGTAGGCCGCTCTTACGGCTCGGGCATATGAAATTCGCAGGCGAAATCACGGTGAAGGCGCGACGTGACGCAGTGTTTGCTGTGCTCGCGGACGCGAATATTTTTGCATCGTTGATCGATGGCGTCAGCGATCTCACACCGCTTGACGACAAGCGCTTCAACGCCGTGCTTGAAACCAAAGTGGCATATATGAGTTTCAGGTTCAAGGTCACGGTGGAATTCACGCGTATCGATCCGCCGCACGAGATTGCCGCGAAAATCGAGGGTGCGCCGCTGGGCCTGGCAGGTCGGTTGACAGCATCCACGGTGACGCGCCTGATCGAAGCCGGCGAGGAAACCCGAATTCAGTATGAAATGGATACCACGCTCAGCGGTAAACTCGGCAGTATTGGGCAACCGGTGATGAAAGCGAAAGCACGCGACATGGAAAAGCAGTTCGCCAGGAATCTGCAGGCGCGATTTGATCCCCGCATGGCGACCGTATGACGCCGTTTGAACTCGCCGAACCGCGCACCCTGCGCGATGCCGCGGTGCTGATCGACGCGGATGAGTCATCGGTGCGCGCCATTGCGGGTGGCACGGCGCTGATGCTGATGATGAAAGCGGGCGTGTTTCAACCGACGCGGCTGGTGAGTCTGCGTGGCGTGGAGTCGCGCTATTCTGAAATCAGCGCGGCTGCGGATGACAGCTTGCGTATCGGCGCGCTGACCACGTTGTCGACGCTGGGCCGATCTTCCCTTGTAAAATCCACCGCGCCGGTGATTACGCGGACCCTGAAAACGCTGTCGAATGTGCGCGTGCGTAATGTCGCGACGCTGGGCGGCCATCTGGCGCATGCGGATCCGCACATGGATTTGCCGCCAGTGCTGATGGCGCTGGGCGCACAGGTCGTAACGCTTGCGCCGGCGGCATCGCGCACGCTCGCGGTTGCGGATCTTTACACTGGCTATTATGAAACTGCACTGGCAAGCAACGAGCTGATTGCTGAAATTGTTGTGCCATCGCACAAAGGCAAGCGCACCGCCTATATCAAATGCACCACGCGCTCGGCGGACGACTGGCCGACTCTGGGTATCGCAGTATCGCTGACGGTTGAGGGCGGCACCGTGAAAGAAGCCTGTCTGGTGGTAAGCGCAGCGACAGAAAAGCCGCTGCGTCTGCTGGCAGCGGAAGGCGTGTTGCGTGGCCAAAGCGTAAATGACGCCGTAGTCCGGCAGTGCGGTGAGGCCGCGATGGCAGAAGTGGAACTGGTGAGTGACGCGCGCGGCTCGGCCGCCTACAAAAGCGAGTTGCTGCGCGTGTATGCGGCGCGCGCCGTGCGTGCGGCGTTAGCTACGTAGCGGAATCTATCGTAACTATTTGTTTTTATTGAATACTTTAAAAACCGCATGACGAGTTCCAGCAGCACCTCATTTAACGCTATTGGCCGCTCCATCCCGCGCCTCGAAGCGCACGCCAAGGTTACCGGCCACGCCGAGTATGTACACAACATGCGTGTGCCCGGCATGCTGGTGGCGAAGGTATTTCGCAGCACGGTGGCGCACGGATACATACGCAATATCGATGTCGCTGCTGCGCGCGCGATGCCGGGTGTGTTTGCGGTCTACACCGGCGAAGATATACGCGCGCTTATTGCCGAGCCGTACTACGGCCCGGCGTTTCACGATCAACCGATACTGGCGCTCGACAAGGTGCGCCATGTTGGCGAGCCGGTGGCGGTGGTGCTGGCGGCGGATCCGCATGTGGCGGAAGCCGCTGCGCAAACCATCGTTGCCGATTACGCCGAACTGCCCGCCGTATACGATGAAGTCGAAGCGATGACTTCTAAAGCGGTGGTGCATGAGGTGTTGCGGCCGGCCGGCACGTTTCCCGATCTCAAACATCTCAAAGACAAGCGCGACACCAACATCGCGCTGGATTTTCATCTGCGGCGTGGCGATGTGGCGCAGGCCTTTGCCGCCGCCGATCATGTGTTCGAGCATGTGTTTCGCACACAGCAGGTGCTGCACCTGCCGCTGGAGCCGTTCGCGACGGTAGCCGAGCCCGCGGGTGATTTCACGGCGGGCACGCTGACGCTGCATACCTCATCGCAAAGCCCGTCGTTTGTGCGCATTGAGATCGCGCGCCTGTTGGGCTGGCCCGAGAACAAGGTGCGGGTAAAAGTGCCGTATCTCGGCGGCGGCTTCGGCGCGAAAGTCTATATCAAGACCGAGGCACTCGCTGCCGCCTGCGCCATGCTGAGCGCAAGGCCGGTGAAACTCGCGCTGACGATGGAAGAGCAGTTCTACATGATCACCAAACACGCCACGACTTTGCGTATCAAGAGTGGCGTGACCAAAGACGGGCGCGTCACCGCGCGCGAATGCGAGGTGTGGTGGAACGGCGGCGCGTATGCCGACATCGGGCCGCGGGTGACGCAGAAATCGGGCTTTACCGCAGCAGGACCGTACGAGATCGACAACGTGCGCATCGACTCGTATGCGCTGTATACCAATCTGCCGCCGGCGGGCGCGCTGCGCGGCTTCGGCATACCGCAACTGGTGTGGGCGTATGAAAGCCATACCGACATGATCGCGCGTGAACTGAAAATAGATCCGCTGGCAATACGCCGCAGGAATCTGCTGCGTGAAGGGCGGCCGCAGGCGACCGGCACACTGATGAAGGATGCTGCGTTGGATCAAGTGCTGGAGCGGCTGGCAGAGCGTATGCAGTGGGGAAAAACTTTCGATCGCGGCACTGCATTATTGCGCCGGGGACGTGGCATCGCCATTGGTTTCAAGGCCAGCATCTCGCCCACGACCTCGATGGCCATCGTCAATCTCAATGCCGACGGCAGTTGCACGCTGTATTCGAGCACGGTGGACATGGGGCAGGGCTCCGATACCGCGATGGCGCAGATGGTGTCCGAAGTGTTGGGCGTGGCAGTGGAAAAAATTACCGTGGTGCATCCCGATACCGATGTCACGCCGTACGATATGGCGACACTCGGCTCGCGTTCGACCTACCACATGGGCCATGCGGTCAAAAATGCCGCCGAAGATGCGCGCGACAGATTGTTTGCATTGGCGCGTGAGTTGGGGCTGTCGGCGGAAACCACGCCGATACCGGATATTTTCAAAAAGAAATATGGCATGCAGGCGGGCAATATCGTCGGTGTAGGCAGCTTTATTCCGCCCTACACGCCTCCGGACGCCAAGGGTCAAACCACGGACGCCACGCCGTTCTGGATGATCGGCGCGACGGGCGCCGAAGTTGAAGTTGATACCGAGACCGGTGAGTTCAAGGTGACGCGACTGGTGAATCTGGTCGATGTCGGCCGCGCAATCAACCCTGCGATAGTGGAAACGCAGATTTCCGGCGCGACCATCATGCAACTCGGCTTCACCTTGTCCGAGCGCATGGATTTCGACGCCGGGCAGGTGACCAATGCTTCGCTCGCAGACTATAAGATTCCCGGCATACGCGATGTGCCGCTGGTGATGGAAAACGAGGCGGTGGATGCCGTGCAGCACAGCGGCCCGTTCGGCGCCAAAGGCGTGGGCGAAAGCGGCACGTTTGGTGTTTCGCCTGCGATTGCCAATGCCATAGACGATGCCGTGGGCGTGCGCCTGACCAGTCTGCCGCTGACGGCCGAGGCGGTGTACCGCGGGTTGCGATTGAAGGCGGGCGACCCCTTGAAGAACGATTAACCACAGATGAACACCACCCGCACCATCAACTTCACCCTCAACGGCGAACGCGTCACCGCGCAGATCGGCACGCACCAGCATTTGGTCGAAGTGCTGCAGGAACGCGGACTCACCGGCGCGCGCGAGAGTTGCGCGCAGGGCTTGTGCGGTTGCTGCACGGTGCTGGTGAATGACCTCGCAGTTTCGGGCTGTTTGTATCTCGCGGCATTCGCCGATGGCGCGGATGTGCGCACCATCGAACACCTGCCCGGCGGCAAGCTGGATGCGGTGCAGGAAGCGTTCATCGAATGCGGCGCGTTTCAATGTGGTTATTGCACGCCGGGCTTCATTCTGATGACGCGCCAGTTGCTTGACGAACATCCTGAGCCGTCCGAGGATGATATCCGCCACTACCTGTCAGGCAATCTGTGCCGCTGCGCGGCGTATCCTGAAATCATCAGAGCGGTTAAGCTGGCTGCGCGTAAACGGTTGACAATGAAATGAACAGGATGAACAGGAGTGACACATTGGCCGGCATCCACGATTACAGTGGGATTTGTCCTGTTAATCCTGTAAATCCTGTCCAATGGGGTTTGCCGAAATGAAATCATCCGGTCAGGGCAATCCGCTCGACCTTCGCGCGTGGCTCGAAACCGCGCGCAAGCTCGGCGAGTTGCAGGACGTGCACGGCGCCGACTGGAATCTTGAACTCGGCGCGATCAGCGAACTCAACGTCAAAATTGATTCCGCACCGGCGTTATTGTTTGATGAAATTAAAGGCTATCCCAAGGGTTTTCGCGTGCTGACCTGCAGCACCGCCAGTCCGGCGCGCTTGTCGAGTTTGCTGCGCCTCGGTGAAATCAAAACCCATGCGGCACTCGTGCATAAGCTGCGTGGCCGCCCCAAAGACTGGCAGGCGGCTGCACCGAAGTTTGAGCCGGTAATCACGGAAAAAGGCCCGTTGTTCGAGAATATTCAGTCGGGCGATACGGTTGATCTGGGCCTGTTTCCCGCACCGCTGTGGCACGAAAAAGATGGCGGGCGTTACATCGGCACCGGCTGCATGGTGGTGACGCGCGACCTCGATACGGATTGGGTCAACGTGGGAACTTATCGCGTGATGATTCACGACCGCAACACTGTCGGCCTCGACATGATTCCCGGCAAGCACGGCGCGCAGCAGTACGACAAGCACATGAAAGCGGGTAAGCCGTTTCCGGTGGCGATCGTATGCGGCGCGGATCCGCTGGGCTATCTGATTTCCGGCATCGAAGTGCCCTACGGCATGTGCGAATACAACTACATCGGCGCCATCCTCGGCGAACCGGTGTCGGTGGTGCGCGGCGAAGTGACCGGGTTGCCCATCCCGAGCGGCGCTGAACTGGTGCTCGAAGGCTGGGCGCACCCGGGTGACGAGCGTATCGAAGGGCCGTTCGGCGAGTTTCACGGCTACTATCCGGGCAAGGCGGCGACCGCGCCGGCGGTGAGAATCGAAAAAATATACTTCAGAAACAATCCGATTATCGTCGGCAGTCCGCCTGCCAAGCCGCCCAACGACTACTCGTATTCCAAGGCGGTGATGCGCTCGGCGCTGCTGCTGGATGCGCTGGCGGCAGCGGGCGTGCCCGATGTGGCGAACGTGTGGGCGCACGAAATCGGCGGTGCGCGCATGTTCAATGTGGTGGCTATCAAGCAGCGTTACGCGGGCCACGCGCGCCAGGCCGGACATATCCTCAGCCAGTGTGGTGTCGGCGCGTACATGTCGCGCTACTCGGTGGTGGTGGATGAAGACATCGATCCGTCGAATTTGCAGGAAGTGATGTGGGCGGTGGCCACGCGCACCGACCCGGATATCGACATCGACATCATCAAGCGCGGCATGGGTTCAAAGAATGACCCGATGTCGATTGCTTACCGTTATGATGCGCCGCTGACCTCCAAGGCCGTGATCGATGCGTGCCGGCCGTATGATTTTTTGAAGACCTTTCCGGAAGTGGCGGAGGCGAGCAAGGCGTTGCAGGATGAGGTGCGGGGGAAGTGGAAAGAGATTTTTAAGTGAAGGCGTGAAGAGGTGAATATGTGAATGGGGTACCTCCTTCACTCCTTCACTCCTTCACGAATCCAAAGGAGAAAATGTGAAGCAACTACTGACTATGTTGGCAATGGTTCTGCCGCTGGCGGCAGCGGCACAGGACTACCCCACCAAATCCATCCGCGTGCTGGTGTCCTTTGCGCCCGGCGGCGTGGTGGATACTTCGACGCGTATTGTCACCGGCAAGATTACCGAGGCGCTGGGCTGGCAATTCGTGGTGGATAACCGTCCGGGGGCCAACGGCTTTATCGGCGCGGCGGCGGCGGCCAAGGCGAACGCCGATGGTTACACTCTGCTGTCGGCGCACACCGGTGAATTCGCGGTGAACCCGGTGATGTTCAAGACCCTGCCCTACGATCCCGAAAAAACATTTCAGCCGGTCATCATGCTGAGCGATGCGCCGATGCTGATCGTGGTGAATGTCCAGTCGCCGATCAACAGCATCAAGGAATTGGTCGCGGCGGCACGCGCCAAACCGGGTGTGGTGACCTTCGGCTCGCCCGGTACCGGTTCGGTGAATCACATGGCGAGCGAATGGCTGGCCGCTGCGGCGGGTGTGAAAATGGTGCATGTGCCGTACAAGGGCGGCGCGCCCGCGGTAGTGGCGGTGGCGACCAACGATGTGACATTTACCATCGCCGGCATGCCTGGCGTGTCTCCGCACTTGCAGGGCAAGCGCGTCAAGGTGCTCGGCATCACCACTGCCAAGCGTTCGCCGCTGGTTCCCGACTACGCCACGGCGCAGGAGATGGGCGTGGCCGGTGTTGATGCATCCATCTGGGTGGGTTTTTTCGTGCCCACGGGGACGCCTGCGGGGATCATCAACAAGCTCTATGCGGCGTCGGCGGACGCCTTGAAGCGCCCCGAAGTCAAAGAGCGTCTCGCTGTGGTGGGCGGCGCGGAAGCCGTGGCGACAGCGAGCGCGGGGTTTAAAGTTCGCATCAACAGCGATATCGAACGCTACAAGAAAGTAGCACAACAAGTTGGCATCAAGCCGGAATAACGCAGGCCCGGCGTACCCGCATTGACGATGCCGTTGCGTGGCGACAGAATGACCGTCACCATACTCAGGGAGTGTTTATGAACCGCAAGTTATTGTTCGCATTGTTAGCCGCCGCGTGTCTCGCAGGATTTTCCGCCACGCCGTTCGCGCAGGAAGCAGCGGCGGGTGATGCCGCGCGTGGTTTCAAGGCCTTTAAGCATCATTTGTGCGATACCTGCCACGGTACGGTAGGACAGGGCGGCGAACGCGGCGCGGGTCCGAAAATCGCACCGGGCGTGTGGCCTTATGCAGCCTTCGCGCAACAAGTACGCAAGCCGAGACTGGTGATGATCCCCTATAGCGAGAAAACCCTGCCGGAGCAGGAACTGGCCGACATGCACGCGTACTTGAGCACGGTCAAAAATCCGCCGGCAGCGAAAGATGTGCCGCTGTTGAGGGACTTTTGAAGACGTGAAGGGGGAAGGGTGAAGAGTGAAGGGTGGGCGGGGTACCCCTTCACTCTTCACCCTTCACGTGTCACGAACTCAGCGCCCCTGACACACCGCGTCCACCAGCGCGGGCCGGCCTTGTTTAACCACTGCGATAGCGCGCTGTAGCGCCGGACCGAGTCTGGCGGGGTCGCTGATGGGGCCTTCCGCCCACACGCCCATGCTCTGCGCGAGCTTGGCGAAATCGATATCGGGATTGGTGATCTCGGTGCCGATGCGCGCGGTATGTTGCGGGCGATTATGAATCGCCGCCATGCGCGCCACGTGCATGATCTCCTGATGGTAGCAACGGTTGTTGTGCATCACGATCAGCATCGGTATCTTGTGATGCGCCGCCGTCCACAACGAGCCGGGCGCGTACATCGCGTCGCCGTCGGGTTGGAAATTCACCGAGAGTATGCCGCGGTCGCGGTTGGCAAGTGCGGCGCCCACCGAGGCCGCCATGTAGTAGCCCTGGCCTTGTCCGCCGGAGCCGCCGAGCATCTGGTGATATTCATTCACCGGCCACAAACGGCGCGCCCATGCGATACGGTCGCTGGTGACCAGCGACCATTTTTCATTCTTGATCACCTGCCAGGTTTCCGCCGCCAGCCGCGCGGTTGAAATGGGTGACGCATCCCAGCCCAGCGTGGCGTTTTGCTTGTCGCGTGCGCGCATCTCGTTGTGCATTTTGGCGTAAGTGGCGCGGCGCTGGCTCACCGCCGCGGCATTCGGGGCTGCACGATTGATGGCTTCGATTAAATCCGGCAGTGTCGCCTGCACGTCACCGCCGATCGGCAGATCCACCGCCTGATGGCGCTGGAAATCCTGGAAGTTCGCTTTGAGATACACCTCGCGCATGCCGATGGTAATCACCTTCGCATCGGGCTTGATAATGCGGCGGTAGGTCTTGTAGGGATCGGCAAACGAATTCAGATTGCCCCACGGATCGGCCACTTCGAGCAGCAGTATCACATCGGCGTCGCGCAGCAGGGTCTGGCGCAGAAACGAGCAATCGAGGTCGTGGGTGTTGGGAAAATTCATGCGCTGGCCGTTGTCAACGACCGGCGCGCCCAGCGCCTCGGCAAGTTCGACCATCAGTTTCACGCCCTCCTGCGAGCGCACCGCGCGATCGGCGATGATCACCGGCTTTTGCGCGGCGATGAGCATGCGCGCGGCCTCGTTCAACGCGCTGGTGTTGCCCTGCGGCTGTACGATGCGAGCCATTTTTGGAATGCGCAGTTTCGCGGCATCGTGATTGTCTTCTTCCTGGATATCCATGTCGGTGGTGACCATCACCGGCGCGAACGGCGCGGTCAGCGCGTACTGGCACGCGCGCACTGTCGATTCGGCGAAGCTTTGCAACGATATCGGCTGATCGTCCCACTTGGTGTAGTCGCGCACCAGAGTGCCCGGATCCTGCACGCTGTGATTCCATTCGACGCCGGGCCGGCGCGTGTCGGAGCGCAGGCCGTTGCCGGCGAAAATCATCATCGGCGCGCGGTCGCACCACGCGTTGTAAATCGCCATCGTCGCATGCTGCAAACCCACCGTGCCGTGCAGCATCACGCCCATCAATTCACCCGTGGCCTTGCCGTAGCCGTGCGCCATGCCGGCAGCGGTTTCTTCGTGCAGGCAGGTGAGAATTTCCGGATTCTTGTTGCCCAGATGATTGATGATCGATTCCTGCAGGCTGCGAAAACCGGCCGCAGGATTGATCGCGAGGTACTTGATGCCGGTGGCCTTGATCACGTCGGCCATGAAGTCCGAGCCGGGATTGGTGATGAAGGTTTCGCTGGGTAGTTTGCTGACTGCGGGTTTGGTTGCAGTTTCTGCTGCCTGTGCGATGGTGGTAGTGGCGGCAACGACAGCGCCGGCGGCGGCAGCCGTGCCTTTCAGGAAGGAGCGGCGATCCAGCGTGGGTTGCGCGTCGGGGGATAGCGGTAGCTTGGGTGGGGTGGTGTCATCCATGGCGAGTTCCTTTGTAAGTATTTGTTTTTATTGAATAATATTAATAAGGGTTGCAGCGGCAGTTTAAGTGGCGTGTTGTGTCAGACACGATGATACGACGCATTGATAGGGTAGGCACGTTTTTGTGCCCACCGTTTTGAGTTCCGCATTTACGCGGCGGCGTGGGCAAAACCAAAAGCGTTTTGGCCGCCATACACGCGCTGGCGTGCGCCGTGCGCGTGTTTGCAATCTCCCTCGCCTGCTGTTGTCTTCGGGCATTACTTTTTGCTTGGCGATGTCAACGTTCGGGGTAACGTCAACCGTGCTTCCAGGCCGCCCCCGGCCCGGTTATTGAGACTCAAGCTGCCGCCATGAATCTCGGCGACGCTTCGGGCTATGGTCAAACCCAGTCCAGTGCCTCCGGTGTCACGGTTGCGCGAGCCTTCTACACGATAGAAAGGCTCGAACACTTTCTCCAATTCTGACGGCGGCAATCCGGGACCTTCATCCTGAATTCTTATCTCAAGCCTTTGGCCGTTGTCGTCAATCACAATCATGGCGGCTGTGCCATATTTCACCGCATTTTCCACCAGATTACCGAGGCAGCGCTTCAGGGCTTGCGGTCGCCCTGGATAAGGGCTGGACACCTTGCCCTGGATACCGATCGTGCCTCCCGTTTCCTGGATGTCCGCTTGCAGGCTTTCGAGTAGCGCCATGATATCCACCGGTTTTACCGCTTCGCCATTCTCCATCCCGTGCAGAAAATCCAGCGTCGCGCCCACCATGGATTCCATTTCCTGCAGGTCCCCGGTGAAGCGGGCCCTTAGTTGCGCATCGTCGAGCAACTCGGAACGCAGACGCAAGCGTGTGATCGGCGTCTTCAGATCATGTGACATCGCGGCCAGCACACGCGTGCGATCACGCAGGTAACCCGCGAGACGGGACTGCATGGTGTTGAACGCACGCGCGGCACGCACCACTTCGAGCGGCCCTGATTCCTGCAGTGGGGGACGGTTAATGTTTTTGCCCAGTTCCTCAGCGGCTTCGGCCAGCGTATTGAGCGGGCGTATGGCCCAACGCACCGCAATCAGCGATACGAACACGACTGCCGTCAACAGTAACGCAATGCTGATCAGCAAGCGGTAGGGCCAGCTTGCAGTGGCTTGCGCTTGCCGTGTATCAAACGTGACCAGCGCGCCGTCCTGCAGGCGCACCTGCGCGACAAACGACAGGCCCGGCTGGGCATGCCGCATCATGGGCATCCATTCACCGGTGCCGTCACCGCCCTTGAATCCGCGCATCGCGCCGGGCGTGAAAGGCACACCTTCAGTTTCGGTGACATTCACCGCGACTGCCCGGCCTTCGGGCAGAAAGCGACGCAGCATCGTCGCGAATACCGTTGCACGAACGCCTTCATCCGCAACATCGCCGCGCAGCGCCAGGGGACTTCGATCCAGACTGATCGCCAGCGGCGGCGCACTGAGCACTTGCACAATTTTTCTGCGTTCGGATGGCGTAATCGATTCGAGCAACCTGACGATATCGGCGATGCGTTGTGCGGATTGCATGCCGCTGGCCTGCGCAATCAGTTCCCCGCGATCATGGATATGCACCGCAAAGCTCAATAGCTGCGCGATAATCAGGCCGCTGAGCAGCACCAGCACCAGGCGGCTAAACAAAGAGCGGGGAAGCAGGTTCATTGTGCGCTGGTAACGACGTGTGCGGCGAACACATAACCCTGCCCGCGGATGGTCTTGATGATGACGGGCTCCTTGGCATCCTCAGCGAGACGTTGCCGCAGGCGGCTCACCTGCACGTCGATGGCACGATCAAATGGCCCGGCATCGCGCGACAGCATGAGGTCGATTAACTGGTCGCGCGTCAGCACGCGGTTGGGGTGATCCAGAAAAATTTTCAGCAACCTGAAATCCGTGCCGCTCAGAGCGATAACAACGCCCTCTGGCGAAGTCAGATTACGGGTTGCAGCGTCCAGCAACCAGCCGGCGAACCGGTAAACGCCGCTTGCCACGGATTTCAGGTTTTCGGGGAGAGATCGCGCGCGCCTCAGCACGCTCTTTATCCGCGCCAGCAGTTCTCGGGGATTAAACGGTTTGGGAAGATAGTCATCCGCTCCCATTTCAAGCCCGACAATGCGGTCTGTTTCGTCGCCGCGCGCCGTCAGCATGATGACAGGCACATCCGATTGGGCGCGCAAATCGCGACACAGCGTGAGACCGTCTTCACCGGGCAGCATCAGGTCAAGAATGATGACATCAGGGTGTGACGTCGCCATGGCCGCACGCAACCCTTTGCCATCCGCCACGGTGGTTACGCGATAACCCTGCTTCTGCAGATATTCGCTCAGCAGGCTGCGAATCTGCGAATCGTCATCTACAACGAGAATGTGATCTGCGGAAGCCATGCCTGATTTATACCGAACCGGTGAAATGACGCGCCGGAAAATTGTATCGCAGTGTAACAGCCCTCTTGTGGCGCAAGGCTGTGATACGAATGGGCGCTTTTCTGCAACAAGCCCGTTACAGTTTATTGCTTTAATCGGTTCTGCGGAGATGGCCTGTTACACGACAAGTAACACTGGCGTCAGGCGATCAAAGTAACCACACTTAACTTTATCGAAAAGGAACTGATCATGAAACGCTCGCACAAATGGATGGTTGGAATTGGCACGTCATTAAGCCTCGGCATTGCTGCGGCTGTTGTATCGGCAAACCCGGGGCATACGGGCGCCGGCATGGGATCGCATGCGAAAGGTGGCATGCAGCACGGTATGCAGGGCGGAATGGGGCCCGCAGCCATGCACGGCGGCATGGGTTCTGGCGCGGCGGGCCACGGCGGCACGGCGCCGCAGGCGGGCCAACAGCTGTTGACCCCCGAAGAACGCACTGCGATTCAGGAAAAGATGCACAACGCCAAGACGCCGGAGGAACGTCAGAAAGTCGCCGAAGCTACCCGCACCGAGATGCAAAAGCGCGCCCAGGAAAAGGGCATCACGCTGCCTGAGCATCGCGGAATGCACGGTCGCATGGGTGCCGGTACTAATGCCGCTGCACCGGCCGCTACCGGGCACGCGCACTGACCCGGGCTGCAGCGGCACGGCAAACCGTGCCGCTGTATGCTCAGTTTCGTTCAAGATGCAAACCGCAATTCAAAAACAGTAAGGAAATGAAAATGAAACACACCCTGTTGGCCCGCGTGTTTCCGATGGCAATGCTGGGTGCGCTGCTGCTCGCAAACCCGGCAGCGGCGCAGTCGCCCCATACTCATGCCCACAGCTTCAGTGACGCACAGAAGTGGGCGCAGGTTTTCGACGACCCCAAGCGTGATGCGTGGCAAAAACCCCGCGAAGTCATTCAGGCGCTGAAACTCAAGCCGGATGCGGTTATCGCGGATATTGGTTCGGGCACTGGTTATTTTTCCGTGCGTTTCGCAAACAGGGTGCCGCAGGGGCGGGTATACGGCGTTGACACTGAACCCGATATGGTGAAGTACCTGACCGAGCGCGCCAAGCGCGAGGGACTCAAGAACGTGATCGCATTGGCCGCCAAGCCTGGCGATCCACGGTTGCCGGAGAAAGCCGATCTGATTATCCTCGTCGATGTCTACCATCACGTGGAAGACCGCGACCGCTATTTCCGCCAACTGCAGAACTCGCTGAAACCCGGAGGACGCATCGCGATCATCGATTTCCGCATGGATTCTGCGGAGGGCCCGCCCAAGGCCGCGCGCATCGCACCTGAGCAGGTCAAAGACGAGTTGAAGCGCGCGGGCTACGCACTGGCCGAGGAGCATGCGTTCCTGCCGAACCAGTACTTTCTTATATTCACGACCGGATGATGGGTTTCAGCGGCCAGCGCGCGCTGCTCAACAGCACGGCGGATAACCCCGGACCGTCGCACGAACTGCGCACGATTCAACTGAGCAAGATGCGAAACTACCTGATACAGGCGTGCGTTGCGATGCCCGTCACTGCGGCTTGATGCCTGCTGCTTGAATCACCTTGGCCCAAGTTGCCAATTCACTCTTGATGATAGCGGCAAATTGTTCGGGCGTGCTGTTGATGAGTGTCATCCCCATCCCCGTCAGCTTTTCTTTCATTTCGGGGTTGCTGGAAACACGCGTGATCGCCTGCTGCAGGCGCTCGATGATGGGACGAGGCGTTGCGGCAGGCGCCAGAACGCCGAACCACTGCGAACTTTCAAAACCCGGCAACGCCGATTGCGTGATCGTCGGCACACCGGGCAGGCTCGCCAGCGGCTTCGCGGTGGTGACGCCGAGCACACGAATTTTTCCCGACTTGAAATAGGGCAAGGCGGATGGCACCGCGGAAAACATCACCCCCACTTCGCCGGATACCAAGGCGATATATGCAGGCGACACGCCTTTGTAAACCACCAGTTGCATCCTGATCCCCGCCATCTGCTGAAAAAGCTCTGCGGTCAGGTGAGGGTGAGTACCCGAGCCGGGCGTGCCGCTCATCAATACGCCGGGCTGCGCTTTTGCGAGTGCAATCAATTCCTTCACGTTGCGGACAGGCATCGAAGGATGCACCGACACGCACTGCGCGACATCGACCACGTTGGTAATGGGCGCAAGATCATTGACCGTGTCGTACGGCAGTTTTGCAAATATGCTCGGATTGATGGTGAGCGACGGCTGAATCAGCAGCAGCGTATAGCCATCGGGCTGCGCTTTCGCCACGGCATCGGTGCCCAGAATGCCGCTCGCCCCCGCGCGATTCTCCACCACGAACTGTTGCTTGAAAGTTTCAGCGAGTTTTTGCGCCAGCAGGCGCGCCAGTATATCGCTGGTGCCGCCGGGGGCGGATGCAGCCACCAGGCGCACGGTGCGGGTGGGGTAGGTTTGTGCGGGCGCGTCGTGCATGCCTGTGGCCGCGAGCGTCATCAGCGACAAAACATGAAGCATCAGTGTTTTCATTGGGTCTTCTGGTTTCGTGCTGTTTGAATGACAAGGGTTGCATCGCGTTTGCTTCACGCGCTCGCTTGCCATTCCTGCGGCGCTACGCACGTTTGTTTTTTCGCCCTCGCGTTAACAGTGAACCGGTGCGCTGGCGGTAAGTTTGGCAGTGGTATTCATTTTTCTGTCCTCGACTGGTTGCAAGTGTAGCCCGTAAGGAGCGCAGCGTATTACGGGTTAGGATTTCCGGAAAACGCTGCGCCTCCTTCGGGCTCAAGAGCATCACGCGCACCCAGCGACGGATCCCCTGCAAGGGGTATTGCGTCCAAGAGGCGGGTATGACCTATCAACAGAGCAAGCTGGCGATGGCGTACGCGCATGTCGCGCGGGCACGCACGACTTGGGCGCATTTGCTCAAACGCGAATGCCTTACAAGCATAAATTACTTATAAGTATTTGTTTTTGCTAATTTTTATAGTCTCCATGGCTATGCAGGTGCAATCGGAATGATGAGTGCTTGACGAATAGTTTAGACCAGACCAGTCTAGCTACTTTAAAGAGTAGTCAAGTCATGCAAATCACCAATATCTCCGACGCCAAAAGCAGCCTTTCATCGCTGGTCGCGCAAGTCGAAAAGGGACGCAAAATCATCATCGCCAGAGCAGGCAAGCCGGTGGCCATGCTGGTGCCTTATCGAACGGATGCCTCCCCGCGCAAGCTTGGCGGAACCTGGACCGGCAAGGTCAAGATCGCGGACGATTTTGAGGTGCTGCCGCCTGAACTTGCGGAGGCGTTTTACGGCAAGCCTGCGCGATGAATTTATTGCGGATACGCATACTCGCGTTCTGCTTTTGAGTATGTCGCGTTCGCCTCTTCAACCCGCCTGAGTAGATCTACGCGCGCAGAAAGGCATCCAGAGAAAGTTGCATAACGATGCAGAACCTCTTCCCTTAGTTCCCGAAACCTCGGCTCGTACGCGAGGCGAACTATGGGTGGGTACAGGAAGTACACGATGATGCAGCCAGTAGCTGCTCCCATCAGGGCGGCAAGTAGTCCTTCGGGCATTTCGAGTGTCCAGTTCCTGGTAACTAGCAGCGCGTGACGGCTCTGCGACGCCTACCGCTGCCGCTAAGACGCGCGCGCATTTTTGCGCGCGTCGTTCTTGAGCGGCTTGTTATGCAACGCGGCCTCGGCAAGCTCCAGAAATGATTCGGCAAGCCGCCGCACGCGAACCTTCTTTCGCCCCAACAGAATGTCTTCGTGGTCCACTAAAACCACAGCCGGTTCCTTCTTTTCGGAAGAGTCAAAACATACTGGATCATAACTACCTGTATTGGGCCGTCCGAATTGAATGAGCCTGTGGTCGATGAGCCAGCGAGCCAAGACCGGATCTGCGAAAGGAGCCAAGGTGATGTCCGTCGCTGAACCATCATTGAGGTTGGAGAAGACCGTGACGCCGCCAATTTCAAACTCCGGAAATGCAAACTGCGTTACGAGAGAACGGAACGCGACAGGTACAGGCAGACCACTCACGCTTCCTCGCGTCCGCTCGAACTAAAGTTAGACGTGCAACTGTAACACTGCGGCCCTTGGCTATTGACTGAAGGTCTTGCGGTATTCAGCAAATGCCTTTGTCGATACGTACGACTCAAAGCGATCGAACAAGTCGACAAAAGAACTGCGGTTTTGCTCCATGAACGCACTGGAGCTCTGGCATATCTCTAGTTCGTTCGCCATTGTGATCTCTAGCAAATGGCATTGGATCCGCGGGGCCAACGCGGTTTCGGCTCCGGTAAACCGATCTCGGTATAGGGTGCTGCGTGAGCCTATTTGCGGATAGAAATAGTCGCGGTCGCACGCGCCATAAAGGTAGACCAATGCTTCGGCACGAGAACCGATGATTTTCCTGATTTTCGGCCGGTCGGATGGTGAATAGTCGTTGTGTGGGATTCCCAGCGCCTTCATCGGCTGCGTTCCATACACGGCGTGATAGAGACCGGCGACAGACACGAATTGGGGATTTTTCCACTTCTCGAGAAGGCTGAAGGTGCCAAGCAAGTGCTCCTCCAAGTTTCCATTGAGGTGCGCAAACTCGCCAACCCCGAGGTCCTTGAGCGCGCGAAACTTCTTCTCAGGAAAATGGGCAGGCATAGGCTTTCTCAGCGATGGGCTGCACGCCTAACGTCCGGCTTGACGCGCGCCCGCTTCGCGGGCGTCGCTGTCCAAGCCGCGGTTAGAGGCAAATTGTCTTTCTAATCCCTGACCGCGGTGCACAGTGTTCGCTATTTCTTTGGCGCGTGCGCCGGGTCAAAAAAGCGTGTAGCGGTAGGCCCAGTTCCAGTGATTTGTACGACTGCGCCTTCTTCCTTGGTAACGAAGAAATGGTTCATGTTCGCCGGCTCTGTATGGAAGGCCCCTACAGATAGAGCTTTCAATTTTGCGGGATCGAGCTTGTCGCCGTACCCCACGTACCAAGTGCCTGAAATGACGGTGTACGTTCTGTCCTCAGGATGCGAATGAGCCTGACTAGTGAAATTTGCGGGAAATTTGACTCTCTCGACGAACGGCCCGGGTTTGGTCGAGTCTCCGACCAAGGGGGCAAGGTCTGTTCCTGGTGCTCGTCCCGGGTTCCATTTCAGCTCGTCAGGAGTAAATCTGACTGCACCCTTGGGAAGATCATCCGCACCACAGGCGCCCGCGACGGTCAGGCTGAGAGTCAGACCCACAACCAGCTTGACTTGATTTATGGCTCCCAAGACCTTTCTCCTTTTCGTGGAATCGATAGTGTTTCCGAGATACCCAAACTGAACGGACGCACGAAACGCAATCTGCGATGGCTTGTTAGCCCATCTGTTGAGCACATTGTTCGCTCGCGTGAGGCCTCTAACGTGTAATGATCTTCCGAAAAACCAACTATTTCCAGCGCCCAGTCTACTCCCGTCAGAAAAATCTTGCAATTCCAAGGACTTATCGTATACTGTAAATATACACAGTATGTGATAAGTTGCGCGCCGTGACCCAAGTCATTGAAAAGCAAGGAAATCAATTACCGACGTCTCGTTCACTGAGGTTGCTGGATCAGTTGCATGACGTGATACGGCAATTGCATTACAGTCGTCGCACCGAGGAGGCATACGTCCACTGGATCAAGCGCTTTATCTACTGGAGCGGCAAGCGGCATCCATTGACGATGGGTAAGGACGAGGTGACGGCATTCCTGTCGCATCTGGCAACCGATCGCCAGGTCGCCGCCGCAACGCAGAACCAGGCTTTGTCGGCGCTGCTGTTTCTGTACAGGAATGTACTCGGACAAGCGCTTCCATGGCTCGACGACATGGTGCATGCAAAAAGACCGGTGCGGCTGCCGGTCGTTCTGTCGCTGGGCGAGGTGGAAGCCCTGCTCAGCCATTTGCGCGGCGTACATCTGCTGATGGCAGGGCTACTCTACGGTGCCGGCCTGCGCCTGATGGAATGTCTTCGTCTGCGGGTGAAGGATGTGGATTTTTCGTATCGCCAGATTCTGATTCGAGACGGCAAAGGGGGGAAAGACCGCGTAACAATGCTGCCGGCGCAACTCGTGCAGACGCTGCAGGCGCATCTGGGTGAAGTCAGCCGATTGTTCCGTATCGACCTGCGTGACGGGTACGGCGAAGTGCATTTGCCGTACGCGCTGGGCAGGAAGTATCCGCGAGCGGGGCGGGAATGGGGCTGGCAGTACGTGTTCCCCTCGGCAAAGCGTTCCGTCGATCCCGACGACGGTATGATCCGGCGCCACCATCTGGATGAGTCGGTTCTCGCGCGAGCATTGAAGGAGGCGGCACGCAATGCAGAACTGTCGAAGCCAGTCAGCGCGCATGTTCTTCGTCATTCTTTTGCGACGCATCTGCTGCAGTCCGGGTACGATATCCGGACTGTGCAGGAATTGCTCGGTCACTCGGATGTATCGACGACCATGATCTACACGCACGTGCTGAACAAGGGTGGGCGCGGGGTGGCAAGCCCTCTCGATGTTCTGCGCGAGCGGCCGCAGATGTCAGTCAGGGCATAGCGTTCGTGCGGGCGCCTCACGCTACAATCCGGGCTTACGATTCTCCCCAAGGGGATACGCTGCGCTTGTCCCGGGCTACTTCAATCGCGGATTCAGCACATCGCGCAACTGATCGCCCACCAGGTTGATCGCAACAATGGTCGCCAGTAACGCCAACCCCGGAAAGAAGCTGATCCAGTATTTGCCCGACAGCAGATGGGTGAAGCCGTTGGAGATCAGCAGTCCCAGCGAGGGCGAGGTGATGGGCATGCCCAAACCCAGAAACGACAGCGTGGCTTCCAGCGCGATGGCGTGCGCGACCTGCACCGTGGCGACCACGATCAGCGGCGGCAGCACGTTGGGCATGATGTGGCGCAGCACGATGCGCACCGGGCTGTAGCCCAGACACACTGCGGCATCGACGTATTCCTTGCGCTTTTCCACCAGCGCAGCGCCGCGCACGGTACGCGCGTAGTAGGCCCACTGCACGGTGATCAGCGCGACCACGATTTTGTCCACGCCCTGACCGAGTATCGCCAGCAGAATCAGCGCGATCAGGATCGCCGGAAACGACAGTTGCAGATCGACCACACGCATGATAATGGCGTCGATCCAGCCGCCGGCGTAGGCCGAGATGAGGCCGACGACAATGCCGATGGCCAGTGCCACCACGGTGGAAAACACGCCGACACCGAGACTGATGCGCAGGCCGTAAAAGATCGCCGACAGCATGTCGCGGCCCTGATCATCGGTGCCGAGCAGGAAGGTCCAGCCCGCACCGCCAGATGTACTCTGGGATCCGGGCGCAAGTTTGCTGTCCATGATGTCGAGTTGCGCGAGGTCGTACGGATTCTGCGGCGAGATCAGCGGCGCGCAGATGGCGGCGGCAAGTATCAGCAACAGCAGCACCAGCGCGGCGACGGCAACCCGGCTGCGCGCGTAGCTCGCGGTGAACTGGCGCAACGGCGACGATGCCGGCAGCAGCACGGCGGCGCTGGTGAGACTCACGCGCGCGCGCCCGACACCCGCACGCGCGGATCAAGCGCCGTGTACAGAATATCAACCAGCAGGTTAATGAGGATGAACAGAAAAACGATAATCATCAGATACGCCACTATCACCGGCCGATCCAGCACATTGATCGAATCGATCAGCAGCTTGCCCATGCCGGGCCACGCGAAAACGGTTTCGGTAATAATGGCGAACGCAATCAGCGAGCCGAATTCCAGCCCGGCTACGGTGACGATGGGTATCAAAATGTTTTTCAGCACGTGCACCGACACCACGCGTTTTTCCGGCACGCCTTTGGCGCGCGCGAAGCGCACATAGTCCTGCACCATCGCCTCGCGCGTGCCCGCGCGCGTGAGGCGGATCAGCAGTGATAATTTGAACAGCGCGAGATTGGTGGCGGGCATCAGCAGGTGCCTCAAGCCGTCCCATGTCAAAAAGCTCAGCTGCAGTCCCAGCACTTCGACGGTTTCGCCGCGTCCGGTCGAAGGCAGCCAGCCCAGCCATACCGAAAAAATCATGATCAGCATCAGCCCCACCCAGAACGTCGGCAGCGAAAAGCCGAGGATCGATCCCGCCATGATGCTTTTCGCGGCAAAGGAATCGGGCTTCAGGCCTGCCCACAAGCCCAGTGGCAGGCCGATGACGATGGCGATAATCATTGCGCTCAGTGCCAGCTCAACGGTGGCGGGCATGCGCTGCAGAATTAGTTGCATCGCCGGGATGTTGGAGGCGAACGATCTGCCGAGGTCGCCGGTGAATGCCGCACTCAAAAAAGTCCAGTACTGCACCCATACTGTTTTGTCGAGGCCGAGTGAAGCAGTGACACGCGCGATTTCCGCCTGATCGGCCTGCGGGTTGATCAGAATATCCACCGGATTGCCGATGGCGTAGACGCCCACGAACACCAGCGCAGACATCAGCACAAGCGCTAACAGGCTTTGCGCCAGACGGCGCAGGATGAAGGTGAGCATGGTTCTTTTGAATTGAGTCGTGCGTCGTGTTGCAGTGTTAATGGCAAATTCAAAAATGGGGTATCAGGTAACCGTGCGGGTCAGCACCGACCCCGTCCGTGCAGGCCATCACACCAACCCCGTCATTCCGGCGCAGGCCGGAATCCAGTGCGTAACTCGATCCGAAGGATCTGATTTTAGTTGCTTCGCGTCGGCGAACGACCTAGATTCCGGCTTGCGCCGGAATGACGAGTGTGGGGCTGACGCAGTTTTGCTTTACCGGGAATGCGCAACGCCACACTAGCATTCCACAAGCGCGGGGCTCGCGCAAGGCGATTGGGAATTGAACAGAATAGCGTAGCGATCCGCCTGCTATCCGGGTAGGATGCGCAGGCAACAATAATCTGGAGGAAATTCGTGAGGCACTACTTTTTGACGTTGCTGTTGCTGGGCATGACTCCGTTAGCGGCTGCGCAAAACTACCCCACCAAACCCATGCGCTTGGTCGTTCCCTATCCGCCCGGCGGACCGACAGATTTTGTCGGGCGCGCGGTTGCCGCCAAGCTCAGCGAGCTGCTGGGCCAGACTATGGTGGTGGATAACCGCCCCGGCGCGGGTACGATTATCGGCAGCGAATTGATTGCACGCGCTGCGCCCGATGGCTACAACCTGCTGTTCGGCACCGGCGGCGGTACCTTTCTCACGCCCTTGATTTTGCCCAAGGTGCCGTACGATCCGCAAAAGGATTTTGCGCCGGTGGCGATGCTGGTGATGAGTCCGATGGTGCTGGTGGTGCATCCGTCGGTGGGCGCGAATTCCGTGAAGGAATTGGTTGCAGTCGCAAAAGCCAAGGCAGGCCAGCTCAATTTTTCATCGGTGGGCGCAGGGACTGCGCCGCATCTGGGCGGGGAACTGTTCAAATCGCTGGCGGGCGTGGACCTCTTGCATGTGCCGTACAAGGGCGCCGCGCCGGCGATGACCGACCTCATCGCGGGGCGCGTGCATATGACGTTCAGCAGCATACCCACGGTGCTGACACATGTGCAGGCGGGACGGCTCAAGATGCTGGGCATCGGCGGCGCCAGACGTTCACCTGCGTTGCCCGATATCCCTCCAGTCGCGGATACGCTGCCGGGATTCGAGCTGGTGACGTGGTACGCGATCTTCGCGCCGGCGGGCACGCCGGCGGCGATTGTCAATCGGCTGAATGTGGAAACCGCGAAAGTGTTGAAGGACGCCGACATACAAAAACGTTTCGGCGAGCAGGGCCTTGAAACCACGGTGATGACGCCGCAGGAATTAAAGCGCTACACCGAAACGGATGTGGGCCGCTGGGCGCGGCTGATCAAGGCGGCGAATATCAAGGCGCAGTGAGGGTTCGTAGCGTGCGCCGTGCGCACGGGTGTTGTTCTGCGTCTCTCACTGTCGTGTTTATGGCGAACGCTGCAAGCTCGCGCACCCGTTGTCCAGCCTGGCGCAAATACCGCCGGTACTAACGCCCAAAAAACTTTTGCACTGTTTGGTCGGCAACCTTCTGCAGAAACGCCGCCGTGTCCTTATCGACCTTGCCGTAGAAGTCAAACGAATTGCCGACGGGTGATTTGCCGTAGAGGCTGGCGTACACCACGCATGCGGCAAGGTACGTGCCAATTGGTTCGGGATGCATGCCGTCGTGGTCCTTGAGTAGTTTAAGGTCCGGCCGCAGCCGATAGGCTTCCTCGAACGCCAGCCCCACCGGGATGACGATGGCGCCTACCTCGTTGCCAAGCGAAACATACATGTCTTCGATCTTGCGGATCATGTCCGGGCTGTCGAACTTGCTCGGTTTGATCCGTGCATGAGGCATGTAGAGTGCAGTTATTGCACCCCGCTTAGTGATCTCGGCATTGAACTCGATCACCTTTTCGCGAAACCTGGCACCTCTGGAGTCAATCAATGCTTCGAGGCCGGATTCTTGTAGTATCACCACGTCAAACGGCTGCTTGTTCACCAACCGGCCCAGTTCGAGCAGATGCTGGATATTGTGATGCGCCAGTTGCGCACCGTTGATAGTTGCCGACATGTATTGCAGCGATTTTCCGCTGGCCGGGTCGGCAGCAGTGGCAATTCGACTCACATGGTTGTGTAGGCTATCGTTGTAGTACAAGTAACTGTTGCCAACAAACAAGATGCGCTTGGGCGATTCGATCGGCAACTGTTTGACTTCCGGGCTTTGCGCCGCTTGGACACACACGGCATTGGAGAACAGGACGACAAGCAACATCGTCCGCAGCACTGCGAGATATCGCGTCATCATGATCAGTCCTTCCCTGGTGAGTGTTGAACAGCCATCACGCCCTCGGCGGGCACCCAACGTGAAATATAGACCCGACAAGGCAAATGCAAAACTACCCGCACCTTTGGAGCCCCATCAATTTACAAAAAATCATAAAGTTACAAGCGACTCTTGCGACGTATTCATTTTGTTCAGGACACGCGATGCAAAATTGTAACGCCAAATTTCAATGCAACTCATCGCGTGACCACATTCGCGAGTGATGCGGTTCGCTGCGCTCACCACATCCTACATACTGCTATTTCGGTTTAAACAAATGCGCAAACGTAAACTCGTCCGTGCGCGGCGTGTAGCTGATGTCGCTCCTCATTGCCCAACTGACAATCTGATGATGCAGCGGAATCAGCGAGACATCCCCCAATGCAAGGGCGGCGGCTTCGCGCGCGAGGGCTTCTCGTGCCTTGGCGTCCACCGAGGCGAGTGACTGGCCGATCAACTGATCGAGTTTCGGATTGGAGGAGCGGCCCCAGTTCCACGCGCCCCAGGCGCGCTCCTGATTCGGCGTGGCGAGCAGCGAACGCAACGCGAGGTCGCCGGCGAAGGAACCCCAGCCCAGCAGGGAAAAACTGGTTTCCTCCTTGCGCACTTTTCCCAGGAAGGCGTTCAGCGGCAGCGCTTCGACTTTGGTCGTTATGCCGATGCGCGTGAGCATTTGCGCCACTGCCTGCAGCACTTGCTCGTCGTTGATGTAGCGGTTGTTGGGGCCGGAGAGCGTGACGTTAAAGCCGTTGGGGTAACCGGCTTCGGCCAGCAGTTTTTTTGCGCCGTCCGGGTTGTAGGCTTCGGGTTTCAGTTGCGGGTTGTGGCCGAACACGCCGGGTGACACGATGTTGGCGGCAGGCACCGCCAGTTTTTCCATCACGCGCTCGGCGATGGCCGGGCGGTTGATCGCCATCGACATGGCGCGGCGCACGCGCACATCCATGAACGGATTTTTGGCAAGCGGCTTGCCGGCGCTGTCGGTGATCAACGGCGGCTGCTTGCGATATTGATCGAGATGCAAAAAGATGGTGCGCCACGACACTGTGTGCTCTAAACGTAACTTATTGTTTTTTAAAAGTTTTTCTCTATCCGCGGGCGGCACATGCTCAATCACGTCCAGCTCGCCGGAAAGCAGCGCGGCGGTGCGCACCGGATCAGTGGGCAGGATGCGCAGCGTGAGCTTGTCCCACGCCGGACGCCCGCCCCAGTAGTTGTCGTTGCGCAGGTACTCGACACGGTCGCCGCGCGCGAAGCGCACGAATTTATACGGCCCGGTGCCGATGGTTGCGCGGCCCGATTCAAAATCTTCGGGCGCTGCGTTAGCTGCGATTTTTTTGGAAACAATCATCACCGAATTCAAATCTTCGGGCAGCGCGCCGTAAGGTGTGGCGGTCTTCAAACGGATGGTCAGCTTGTCGACGATTTCCCTGGCGATGATGGCGCGCACGTATGCGGCAAATCCGCCGGGGCTGCCTTTGATGTTGAGCGGGCGTTCGAGAGAAAAGAGCACGTCTTCGGCGGTGAGATCGGAGCCGTCATGAAATTTCACGCCGGGCCGCAGTTTGAATTCCCAGGTGGTGGCGTCCACCGCGCGCCAGGATGTGGCAAGGCCGGGAATCAGCCGCGTGCGTTCATCCACATGCACCAGCGCGTCGAACACGTGAAAGCCCACGGTCAGATTGGGTTGCGAGGCGAGAAAATGCGGGTCCATCGTGGTGACGTCGGCGGACAGGCCGATGCGCAGGTCGGCGGCGTGCGCGGTAGCGCAGAAGGCCAGCGCAATAATTAATTTGCGAATCAACATTCCAATTCACTCTTAACTGTGAACTGTGAACTGTGAACGAGTGAACGAGTGAACGAGTGAAGCCCCCTCACCCCAGCCCTCTCCCCCGGAAACGGGGGAGAGGGGGCGCACCACGGGGTTACCTGTTCACCCGTTCACTGCAGTTTGAACTCATAGGCCAATGTGCGCTCATCCGTGCGCGGCGCATACGTTATGCCCTTGCGCGTGGCCCACAGGTTGTGCTGGTGGTAGAGCGGAATAATGCCCAGATCGCCGACCGCGATTTCAGTGGCCTGTTGCAGCAGGCGTTCGCGCTTGGCGTCGTCCACCGTGGCCAGCGCCTGCGTGAGCAAGTCATCCATTTTGGCATTGGAGTAACGTCCGCGATTGGCGGTGCCCATGCCTTTCTGCGTGTTGAACGTCGCCAGCAGCGCTTTGAGCGGCGATGACGCCTCGGCGGTGTCCGACCCCCAGCCCACCAGCATCAGGCTGAACTCCAACTTGCTGCCGCGCGAGAAAAAGACACTGGACGGCATGGCGTCCACGCGCGTCGCGATGCCCACCCGCGCCAGCAGTTGCGCGATCGCCTGCGCAATTTGTTCGTCGTTGACGTAACGGTTATTCGGCGCGTGCAGCGTAAGGCCGAAGCCGTCGGGGTAGCCGGCTTCGGCGAGTAGTTTCTTCGCGCCCTCGACATCATAGGGTTCGGGTTTGAGCGCACTGCTGTAGCCGAACAAGCCTTCGGGCATCAGTTGCCCGGTGGAAACCGCAGCGCCTTCCATTACGCGTTCGACCAGCGCCTGACGGTTAATGGCCTTGGAAATCGCGCGCCGCACACGCAGGTCTTTAAGCGGATTTTTCTCCAGCGGCTTACCCGCCTTGTCGGTGACAAACGGCGAACGTTCGCGATCACTGTCCAGGTGCAAATACATCAGCCGGTGCGACACCGTGCGGTAGAGCGTGAGATCGCTGCTCTTGGCGATGCGCGCAATATCCGCCGTGGGCACATTTTCAATCGCGCGCACGTCGCCCGCCAGCAGTGCCGCCACCCGCGTGGGATCTGCAGTGATGATGCGCAGCGTCACTTTGTCCCACGCGGCTTTGGCGCCCCAATAGGCGTCGTTGCGCGCGAGTTCGATGCGGTCGCCCTTGGCGTAGCGCACGAACTTGAACGGCCCGGTGCCGATGGTGGCTTTGCCGCTGTTGAAATCCTCGGTGGCCGCACCCTTGGCGGCGCGCGCGGAGACGATGAATATGGTGCTCATGTCGGTGGCCATCAGCGGATAGGGGGTGGCCGTTTTGAAATGAATGGTGTACGGGTCGACCACGATTTTTTCGATGATCTGTTTACTGTAGGTGACGAACGACGAGGGGCTGTTCGGCACATTGGGCACGCGGTCGAGTGTGAACACCACATCCTGCACGGTGAAGTCGCTGCCATCGTGAAATTTCACGCCGCGCCGCAGTTTGAATTCCCAGGTCAGATCGTCCACCGCGCGCCACGATTCCGCCAGTGCGGGCTTTAATTTTGAGCGTGCATCCTTGGTGACCAGCGTCTCAAACACATGTTCGGCGATATTATTGTTGGGCGTGAGGTTATGGTAGTGGGGGTCGATGGAAGTGACATCCGCGCCCAGCGCAATGCTGATGTCAGCGGCATTCACCGGCGCTATACACAAAGCCGCAAACCATGCGGTCACCACTGTCCGTAAATTTTTCATGAGAACTCTCCACAAATCGACGGCTTGCAGGATACCGGATTTTAGCCGGATTGACAGTGTGCCGCGCCGCTTCTATGCTGCATCTTTAATGCTTGGAGTTGCCGCATGTCTGTTTCAACAGCCAGCGTGGAGATGATCCGCAAGCTGGTCAGCTTCCCGACTGTAAGCCGTGAATCGAATCTCGATTTGATCGACTTCGTGCGCGAGTACTTGAAGCCGTTGGGGGCCGAGGTGCGTCTGACGTTCGATGACGACAAGCGCAAGGCCAATCTGTTCGCCACACTCGGCCCGCGCCGCCGTGGTAACAATGGCGGCATCGTGCTGTCGGGGCACACCGATGTGGTGCCGGTGCAGGGTCAGGCGTGGGATAACGACCCCTTCACACTGCTGGAGCGCGACGGCAAACTATACGGGCGCGGCACTTGCGACATGAAAGGCTTCATTGCAGTGGTGCTGGCTTTGCTGCCGGAATTTCTGTCGCGCGGTTTGAAGTCGCCGCTGCATCTGGCGTTTTCGTATGATGAAGAAGTCGGTTGCATCGGCGTCGGCCGCATGCTTCACGATCTCACGGCGGCAGGCATCAAACCGCAATCGTGCATCGTTGGCGAGCCGACGATGATGAAACCGGTGATTGCGCACAAAGGCAAAAAAAGTTATCGCGCGACAGTGCGCGGGCTGGCGGCGCATTCGGCGTATGCGCCCAGCGGCGTAAATGCGGTGGAGGCGGCGGCGGAGGCGGTGGCGTACCTGAAGCGCATGGCGCGCCGGCATCGCGACAGCGGGCCCTATGATCGCGGCTTTGATGTGGCGCACACCACAGTACACACCGGCGTGCTGCATGGGGGCACAGCGCTGAACATCGTGCCGCACGAATGCAGCTTTGACTTCGAGTTTCGCCATCTGCCGGGCGACGATCCGGAAAAATTATTCGAGGAATTCAAATCCTATGTCGCGCAAACACTGGAGCCCGAAATGCGCGCGGTGTTCAGGGATGCGGGCTTCGATATACAGTTGATGTCGCAGATTCCGGCGATGGACAACAGCGCGGAAACTGAAGTCGTTGCCTTGGCGCAGGGGCTTTCGGGCAATTTTGAAACCGGCAAGGTGTCGTATGGCACCGAAGGTTCGCAGTTTCAGCGCGCGGGGATTGCGGCGGTGATTTGCGGGCCGGGTTCGATAGAGCAGGCGCACCGGCCCAATGAATTTGTGAGTTTGGAGCAGATTGCGCAGAGCGAGGCGTTTTTGCGCGGCTTGATGACACGCCTGTGTGAAAAGTGAGTGAGAGATAAAATGTCAATAAAAACAATTAGTTACATCATGCTGACGTTGCTGGTCGTTAGCACAGCATGCGCGGCTTACCCCGACCGCCCCATGCGGCTGATTATTTCATCGGCGGCGGGTGGCTCGCCCGATGTGGTGACGCGCATTCTCGCTATCGAACTGGTAAAGCAGATGGGCCAGCAAATCGTGATCGACAATCGGCCCGGCGGTGCGCAGACCATAGGCACTGAGATGGTGGTGCGCGCCACACCCGACGGCTACACCATCGGCTACGCCAACGTGGTGACGCTGGCCATCAATAAAACCCTGTTGCCGAAACAGCCGTACGATGCGGACAAGGATCTGCTGCTGGTGGGGCAATTTTTGTCGACGCACAATGTGCTGGCGGTAAATCCGTCGCTGCCGGTGAAGAACGTGCGCGAACTGGTCGATCATGCGAAGAAAAATCCGGGCAAGCTATTCAATGCCTCGGCGGGCAACGGCACCACTGGTCATCTCGGCGGCGAACTGTTCAAAATCATGACCGGCACGCAAATCGTGCATGTGCCGTACAAGGGCAGTCCGCAAGGCTTGCAGGATTTAATGGCCGGGCAAGTGCAGCTGATGTTCGATAACCTCACTTCAAGTTCACCGCATGTGAAGTCGGGAAAACTGCGCGGACTGGGTGTGAGCGGGCCGCGCCGCTCGCCGGTGTTTCCCGACATGCCCACCATCGCCGAAGCCGGTGTTCCCGGTTACGAAACCACGGCGTGGGGCGGACTGGTTTTGCCCGTAGGCACCCCGCGTGAAATCGTGGCGAAGCTCAATGCCGAAGTAAACCGTGCGCTGCAGTCGCCACAGTTAAAGGAGCGCTATGCCGCGATAGATGCCGAGCCCGTCGGCGGCAGCATTGCCGAGTTTGCCGAATTCGTGAAAAAGGAATCGGCGAAGTGGGGTGATGTGGTGCGCAAGTCCGGTGCGAAGCTGGATTGATTGTCGCGATTGGTAGCGTGCGCTGTGCGCACGAATAGTCCCGGTCCCGTGTCTACGATTCGTCCGGTTTATCGCGCGCATGGCGCACGCTACGCAACTTATGTTCCCGGAACGCTATCATGACCAACCAACACTACGACCTGCTGATCCGCAACGCCACCATCATCGACGGCACGCGCGCGCCGCGCTTTCAGGGCGATATCGGCGTGCGCGACGGCATGATTGCGGATGTCGGAGAACTGCGCAACGCCAGCGCCGAGCGTGAAATCGATGCCACCGGCCGTATCGCCGCACCGGGCTTTATCGATGTGCATACGCACGACGACCGCTTGCTGTTTTCCGATCCGGCGATGACGCCCAAGGTGAGCCAGGGTGTGACTACGGTGATCGCCGGCAACTGTGGCATCAGTCTCGCGCATTCGCCTGCTGCGCGCGCAGGGGTGATTACGCCGCCGCTCGATCTGCTCGACAACGACGGCGGCTGGTTTCGTTTTCCGTCGTTCGGCGCGTATCGCGAAGAGCTTGCCGCGAAGCCCGCTGCCATCAACGCCGCGTGCCTGGTAGGACACACCACCTTTCGCGTCGCGGTGATGGACAAACTCGAACGCGCGGCTACCCAAGCAGAGATCGCAAAGATGCGGGAGATGGCGCGCGAGTCGTTGGCCTCCGGCGCCATCGGCGTTTCCACCGGCACCGCGTATCCGCCTGCAGCCAGTGCGCCGACCGAAGAAATCATCGAAGTGTGCCGCCCGCTCACCGAATATGGCGGACTTTACGTCACGCACATGCGCAACGAAGACGATCAGGTGATCGATTCCATCGAGGAGACCTGCGCCATCGGGCGCGCGCTCAACGTGCCGGTGGTGATTTCGCATCACAAGACGGTGGGCATCCGCAACCATGGGCGCTCGGCGGAAACGCTGGCGCTGATCGAACAGCGCATGCGCGAGCAGCCGGTGTGCCTTGATTGCTATCCGTATATCGCGTCATCCACCGTGCTGCGTTACGACCGGCTTGCACAATCCTCGCGCATCATCATCACCTGGTCGAAGCCGCATCCCGAATTTTCCGGCGTCGATCTCGACGAGGTCGCGCGCCGGCTCGGCATGAGCCAGGCGGATGCGGTGGAGAAAATAAAACCCGCCGGTGCGATTTATTTCATGCTCGACGAAAAAGACGTGCAGCGCATCCTCGCCTTCGACGAGACCATGATCGGTTCCGATGGCCTGCCGCACGATGTCAAACCGCATCCGCGATTATGGGGTACGTTTCCCCGCGTGCTCGGACACTATGCGCGCGACCTCAAACTCTTTTCGCTGGAGACTGCGGTCTACAAAATGACGGGATTGCCGGCAAAGAATTTCGGACTCGCCGGGCGCGGCGTTCTGCAACAAGGCGCGCACGCCGACATCACGCTGTTCGATGCTGCGTTGGTAATCGATGCGGCGGATTTCAAGGATTCAACTGCACCGGCGAAAGGCATCGACACCGTCATCGTCAACGGCGAGATCGTGTGGCGCGACGGTAGCGCGACGGGCAAGCGCCCGGGGCGGCTGCTCACGAGAAAAACCTGACCAGATCCCATGAAATTGAATTCGTCTCTTGCACGGAGCTACCGATGAGAGTTCAAGGTTCTTGCCACTGTGGTCATGTCACTTACGAGGCTGAGGTCGATCCCGACAGCGTTCACATTTGCAACTGCACCGATTGCCAGATGCTTACGGGGTCTGCGTTTCGAGTCACAGTTCACGCGCCGAAGGCGGCATTTCGTCTGCTTACCGGACAACCGAAGGTCTACGTCAAGACCGCGGACAGTGGTACGAAACGCAGACACTCCTTTTGCCCCAACTGCGGAACGCCGGTGAACTCAACCGCGGACACGGGCGATCCGCTGAGCTATTCCCTGCGCGTCGGCTGTCTCAAGCAGCGAGCGCTACTACCACCGAAGAAGCGCAATTGGTGTGGATCTGCGCTTGCGTGGGCGCAGAATGTTAGTGTGCTGCCCGGAACAGACACTCGATAACCACTACCCGAAGGAGAGAACGATGAAAAAATCACTGGTATTGGCGGCACTGGCCGTGGGGATCGCCGGTATGACAGCGTTAGGTGCTGCGGCACAGACCGTCAAGATTACGCCGCTGGGCAGTCACGACGGCGAGTTCTGCCCGCTCGACCGGGCGCTTATTTTTGAGGACCCGGACGGCACGCGGATTCTGTACGACGCGGGCCGCACGGTGCGCGGCCCCGACGATCCGCGGCTCGGCACAATAGATGCCGTACTGCTGAGCCATGTCCACGGCGATCACCTTGGAGACCTTCATCAGCCCTCCGCCAATGCGGGGACCTGCGCCAAACCGGATTTCTCGGTTTCGGTGACACCCAACTCGAATACGGTAAACATCGCCATGGCCAAGCAGGCGCCGATCATCGCGGGGGGAGAAATGAACGCTTTTTTCGCCGCCAAGGTGAAGTCTCTGGGCGGCGATCCCGGCAAGCTGGTGCGGCTGGTGAGATTTGGCGCCTCGACCATGGTCGGCAAGGTGATGGTTGCGGGCGTGCCGGCCGTGCACAGCAACGGCCTGCCGCCGGCTTTCCTGCAAAAGGAGCAGGCGCAACTGCTCGAGGCCAACGGCCTGACCGCGTATGTCGGACCGCCGGGAGGTTTCGTGCTGCGCTTCAGCAACGGGCTCACCGCGTACCT
Organism: Bordetella parapertussis; assembly: GCA_945861275.1. Lineage (GTDB taxonomy): Bacteria > Pseudomonadota > Gammaproteobacteria > Burkholderiales > SG8-41 > UBA5216. The sequence continues at coordinate 51,220 of CAMATZ010000009.1, read as the reverse complement.
GTCGGGCGATACCGGCATCACCGCGGAGCAGGACCTCGTGGTGCGGGGGCATTACAAGTCAAACCTGGTGGTGATGAATATTGGCGGTTTTCCGTTCACCACCGGGCCGATCGAAGCGACCTACGTCGTTAACGAACTGGTGCGCCCGAACGCGGTGATTGCGTCGCACGCCAACGAACCGGCGACCATCAACGGCAAGGTGACGCCCAACAGCAAAACCGCTGCCTTCATCAAGTCTGCGAAAATGCCGGTGCATGTGCCGTTGAGCGGCAGGACGATGGAGTTTGACGGCAGCGGGAAATGCGTAAGCGGGTGCTGAGTCCGCATTCAGATTTGCACCGTGCAGCGCCGGCGTGAGTACCCCCGTTGCGAAATGTGGCGTGGAATGCGTGGGTAGACCGCGAGAATCCTCCGGTGCGTGCTTGCGTGCGTGCCGATTTGGTGCGTCCCGGCCTGCTGGTGGAGATCATGGTGACCGCCGGGCGCTGAACCTGTGAACTCGCATACACGGCCAACGAGAGGCGCGGGCGCTGACGTAGCCAGCGGTCTAACTTCAGCATCCGGGAAGTGGCTGCCAGCGGCCGTGCTTGATGCGGCCGCGTCAGATAAGCATCAAGGCAGCGTATGGCGCGATTTCGCATAGTCACACTCAATATGGAGCAGGACCACAAGCGCTGGGAGATGCGGCGCGAACTCATCGCCGGGCAACTGGTTGAGCTTAAACCCGACCTGCTTGCCCTGAACGAAGTGTGCGTGCCGCGGCAGACTGCGCGCTGGATGCAGAGCGTTGCGAAAAACCGCATGGGCATCGACTATGCGCTAGTACAGCAGACCAAGGGCAACAGTCTTGCGGCGATCGAAGGCGAAGCACTGCTCACGCGCTTCCCGCTCATGGAGACCGGAAATCTCGATTACCAGGCGCGTGACATGGTTGCGCTGGTTGCCCGCATCGTCGTCGAGGGCGCGCCCGTCGATGTCTACGTTACGCACCTCTACCGGTCGATAGGCGATGATTCGCTGCGGCTGTATCAGGTGCAGCAGTTGCTGGGGTGGATCGACAGCCGCAAGGATGTCGCGGCGCGCATTGTGTGCGGGGACTTCAACGCGACGCTGGATACGCCCTCGGCTGCGCTCATGGCGACGCGTTTCCGGCACACGCAGAGCGCGCCGACGGCATTCACGCCGCTCGCGGCAAGCGACGGCACGGTCTCGCATCCCGATTGGCCGAGGATGGACCGATGCATAGACTACATCTGGGTGTCCGCAGGCGTGAACATCATCGACAGCGGCGTCTGCTTCGATAAGGCGAGCGCCGATGATGCCTCGCTGTGGCCATCCGATCACGCCGGTGTGTGGGCCGATCTCGAAATCACCAGCGCTTCGGCGCGGTGACCAGAATGCGAATCTCCCGGTGATTTATCATGATCGGCAGCAACAGCTCCGTCACGCGCAACTACCCGCACCCGTCACCCATCATGCTTAACCTCTACATCACCAACAAAAATTACTCCTCCTGGTCCTTGCGGCCGTGGGTTCTCATGCGCGAACTCGGCATTGCGTTTGAGGAGAAGTTGGTTCCTTTCGGCGGCTCTGCTGATCCGCACAACTTCCGGGCGTTCTCTCCGACCGGCAAGGTTCCTTGTCTGGTGGACGGCAACACTGTCGTTTGGGATTCCTTGGCCATCGTCGAATACCTGGCCGAGATGTCGCCTCGTGTATGGCCAGCGGCGGCGAATGCGCGCGCCTGGGCGCGTTGTGCCGCCGCCGAAATGCACTCCGGATTTCCCGACCTTCGCAATATTTGCAGCATGAACTGCGGACTGCGGGTTCAGGTTGACTCTTACCCCTCAGCGCTTGCTAGGGATATCGCCCGCATTGACGCCTTGTGGCATGAAGGCCAGTCGAGATTCGGCGGCCCCTTCCTTGCAGGTGCAGTTTTCACCGCCGTTGATGCTTGCTTTGCCCCGGTGGCTTTCCGGGTGCAAACCTACTCCCTGCCGTTGAGCACGCGTGCCCTTGAGTACGCCAATCGGCTGCTGGCCCTGCCGTCTATGAAGGATTGGTACACCGCCGCTGTGAGCGAAACCTGGCGCGACGAGGCGCATGAAGAGGAAGCGCGCCGGGCGGGCGCCTGGCTGCAGGATTTGCGTCAGTGCTGAGCCGTCGGCCGGGCGCCGTGAGGGATAGAGAGCAGTGTGGCAGCAAATTTTATAAACGCCGACATTTACGAGGCAGAGGGGGCATGGTAATGAGAACCATCGTCGTGGCGGCACACCTCGCCGCAGGCATGATCCTGATGGCAGGGATGGCGCACGCTGCCGAAATCAAAGTGTTGGCGTCGGCTGCCATCAAGACGGCCTATCTGGAACTCCTGCCGGAATTCGAACGTGCCAGCGGGCACCAGGTTCTGACGACCTGGGCGCCCACCGCTGAAATGGCGAAGCGCGTAAGGGAGGGCGAAACCGTCGATCTTGTGATCATGGCGGTCGAACCCATAGACGAACTCATCACGCTCGGCAGGATCACACCGGGCAGCCGCGTCGACCTCGCAAAATCGGGCATCGGCGTGGCGGTCCGTCCAGGGGCCCCACGGCCGGACATCAGTTCGACTGAGGCGCTCAGGCGCACGCTCCTGGCAGCCAAATCGATCACTTTTTCCACCGGCCTGAGCGGCATCTATGTCACCGGCATGTTTGAGCGCATGGGGATTGCGGATGAGCTGAAGTCCAGAATAAGGGTGGTGAAGGGCGTGCCGATAGCTATAGTGCTGGAGCGCGGGGATGCCGAAATCGGATTTCAGCAGTCGAGCGAACTGCTCGCCGTCAAGGGCGTCAATTATCTCGGACCGTTGCCGGCGGCGCTCCAGCGCGTGTTCGTTTTCGCGGCCGCCGTGCCCGCGGTTGCCACGCAGCCGGATGCGGCCAGGGCGCTGGCCAGGTTTCTCACTACGCCAGCCGCGGCTGCCGTCATCAGGAAGACCGGCCTGGAGCCGGGTTGAGCGTCGCCGCGCAAGATCGCCTGAGTGCCGCCCGCTGTGAGGGAATTGTCCCTTGCGGGACGATGCATCGCACAATACCCTTGGAAATACCCCGAGCCTTGACTGAGAATTCGTGTGATTGACTACCCGCCACTACAGGGATACATTTCACGTCAGCGAAAAAAGATGTTCAAATTTTCTATACCCTCTTAAGTACGATATTCGTACGATATTCGAGGAAGTAGCAGATCAACGCGCTAACGGAGGAGGATCTACCCATGCGAGCCAGGCAAAACATTTTGGCGGCGATTGCCGCTCTTGTTGTCGTAGTATTCCAGTCGCAATCCGCGCTGGCGCAGTCCGACGCCCTGACCGGCACGGTGTCCTCTGTCGAGGAGGGTGTGATGGAGGGCGTGCTGGTGAACGCCCGACGGGAAGGTGCTAACAAGACCATCACCGTGGTGAGTGACGAGAAAGGCCGCTACCGCTTCCCGGCTGCGCGCCTGGAACCGGGCCAGTACACGATCACCATCCGGGCTATTGGTTACGACCTTGCGGGCGCCCCGACGCCACAAGTCACAGGAAAAGGCGCGGCGAGCGCCGACCTGAAGCTGGTCAAGACCAAAGACCTCGCTTCCCAGCTCTCGAATGCCGAGTGGCTGCACAGCGCGCCCGGCACGCCGCAGCAGAAGCGGCCGCTGCTCTCCTGCGTTGGCTGTCACACGCTCGACAAGATCACGCGCTCACGTCTCGACGCCGATGGGTTTGTGACGACAATACAGCGCATGGGCACGTACGCCAACCAGAGCACCTTTCGCAATCCACAGAAACGGCTGACCGGCCGCGACACCGACCTCGTCGGCGAGGAGCGCGCGAAGCTGCAGCGCACGCAGTCCGATTATTTCGCCTCGATCAATCAAAGCACAAGCACAAGCCCGGCGGCATGGCCGTACGAGTTGAAAACCTTCGCCCGTCCCAAGGGCCGTGCGACGCGCGTCGTCGTCACCGAGTGGGATCTGCCGCGTCCGACGATACAGCCGCACGACGTGGTGGTCGATTCGAAGGGCACCGTCTGGTATTCGGACTTCAGCTCGCAAATCATCGGCAAGTTTGACCCGAAGTCGGGGAAACTCACGGAGATTCCCACGCCTGAGCTGAAGAAGGGCTCGCCGCTGGGCGCGCTTTCGATCCGCATGGACCGCGACGAAAACCTGTGGCTCGGCATGATGTACCAGGCGGCCATCGGCAAATTCGACACCAAGACCGAGAAGCTGCAGGTGTGGCCGATACCCGCCGAGTGGAACCGGCCCAACACCCAGGTCAACATGACGAGTCCGCTCAACATCGCCGTTGACGGCAAGGTGTGGTCGCAGAACAACGGCTTTGCCGGCGTGCACCGCATGGACCTCAAGACCGGCCATTGGGAAACCTGGGAGCCGTTCAAGGACGCCCCAGTCGGCCACAACATCTACGACGTGATCTCCGATTCGCACAACAACGCCTGGTTTACCGACATCGGCCGGGAAACCATCGGCCGCATCGACGCCAAGACCAAGCAGGTCACGCTGTTCGAAACGCCCACCAAGAGCTCCGGACCGCGGCGCGGCATCATGGACGCGCAGGACCGCATCTGGTTCGGCCAGTACCGCGGTAACCGCATCGGTATGTTCGACACCAGGACCGAGCGCTTCCAGGAGTGGGAGGTGCCGACACCGTGGTCGGGTCCCTACGACGTGGCGGTCGACAAGAACAACGAGGCGTGGACCGGCTCAATGTTGAACGACCGCATCGCGCGGCTTAATACCAAGAATGGCCAGTTTGTCGAATATCTGTTGCCGCGGACTACCAACGTGCGGCGGGTGTTCGTGGACAACTCGACCACGCCTGTCACGTTCTGGGTGGGGAGCAACCACGGCGCATCTCTCATCAAGCTCGAGCCGCTCGACTGACCGGGCGGCGGTCCGATGAACACCACGACCGCACTGCTGATCGTACACGGGCTGCTCGCGGTCGCGCTGCTCGGCGCCATCACGCATCAGGCGCTGAGTGTTCTGGCGCCGGTGCGCAAGCCCGCCGGCTCTTTCGTCGGGCGCTTCCGCGCGGTGACCGGCGCGTCGTACACCAACGCGATCATCGTCCTCTACCTGCTGACCGCCATCTTCGGCGGGATCATCTACGCTGAGTATCGGATTGAGGTGAGGATCGTGGTCGAACAGTTGGCCCTGTGGCCGCAAAACGGCGCATTCGAGTTGAAGGAGCATTTCGCAGCGGTAGGCTTGGGAGTGCTGCCGGCGTACTGGTACTACTGGCGGCAGCCGCTCGCGGTCGAGCACGCCCGCACCCGTGCCATACTGACCGCGCTGCTCGCCTTCATCGTGTGGTGGAATTTCCTCGTCGGCCACATCCTTAACAATATCCGGGGATTCGGGTCATGACACCGTTGCGCCAGTCTTCCGCCTTCGCTGTCGTGTTCGCGGTGGTCTTTGCGATCGTGTACGTGGTCGTCGTCGAGAAGAACTATGCGCTTTTCACCTACCATCCGGCGACCGGCGTATTCGGCATGGGCGTCGAGGCGGCAAAGGACGGCCCTGCCATGTACTGGTACGGCTGGATGGCGACTTCCGGCATAGTCGCGTTCCTCGCCGGGCTCGCCGCGAGCTTCCTGCCGGAGCGCCTGACGCAACGGCTGTGGTCCGGCTGGGCCTGGGCGGTCCCGCTCGGTGCTATGGCCGCGTTCTGCTATATCCTCAGGGAATACTTCCTGAGGTAACCAGCAGATCAGGCACCCGCAACCAACCGTGCGCGCAGTGTGAGACTCCCCATCCAACGCGTCTGCTCCCTCCTTTGCCTTGTCGCGATCATGAACTCGGGGCCACCCGGCGCATGGGCGGGCGGCTCGAGTTTCGGAGACCCCGACGAGCACAGCCCGGACGAAGGGCCGTCGTACTGGGGCTTCGTCAAGGATGCCGCTGGGAAGCCGGTGCGGGATGCGAAAGTGTCCGCGGCATACAAGACCAGCCTGACGCTGGTGACCCGCACCAATGCGATCGGCGCTTACAAGGTGCGCGGCTTCAAAAAGGAAATTAGCCCGAACGACGTGACGATCTCCTGTTCCGCAGAAGGCTACAAGCAGGTCCGCATCTTCAGGCGCCCTCCCTTGAAGGGCAAGCCCGTCAAATCGGTCGAGACCGAGTGCCGGCTGCAGCGCCAGTAGTAGCTTGCGCCGTACTGCTCGCTGCGCTTGGTTTGAGTGCACCTGCGGCGTGCGCACAGGCGCCCGTGTTGCGCTACGGCCAGGCAATATCGGCGGCGCGGAGCATCTTTTCCCTTCCCATCGTTGTGGCCGAGCGCGAGGGACTGTTCCGGCGCGAAGGACTGGATTTCCGTGTCGTGATACCCATACCGGGAGGCTCGGACAAAATGATAGACGCGCTTCACGACGACACTGTCGATGTGACTCACGTTGCAACGCCGTTCCTCGTGCGTGCGGTGCTGGCCGGTTCGGACGCCGTCGCGATCGCCGCGGAATTCAACAATCCCATCTACTCTCTGGTCGCGAGGCCCGAGATCACGCGCATCGCTGACTTGAAAGGAAAGTTAGTGGGAATGGCCGATCCCGGCGGCAGCATCGCGATGTCGATGCGCAAGCTCCTCACCCTGCACGGCATGCGCGACGGCGACGTCCGCATGAAGATCATCGAGGGCACGCCGACGCGACTGAACTGCCTGCGGCGCGGGGAATGCGCCGCGGTGCCGCTCGGGCAGCCGCAGGACCTGGTTGCACTAAGCGAGGGCTACCGGCTGCTGGGCCTGTCGACCGACGCGGTGCCGGAATTTCTCTACACGGTCACTGCGGCACGGCGCTCGTGGGCGGCGGCGAACCAGGACACCGTTGTGCGCTACGTGCGCGCGCTTGCCGCCGCATTCGGCGTCATACGCGATCCGCGCAAACGCGATGGGGTGTTAAAGGCAATCACAGAGACCACCGGCGTTACCACGGCTGTCGCCGAACGCACGCTCGCGTTGTACTTCGAGCCCGAAAGGAAGGTGCTGCCGCGGCAGGGCGAGATTGACCTCAAGGGTCTCGCGCAGGTCATCGCCTTCATGGCGGAAGGGGGCCAGTTGAAGGGGCCGCTGCCCGCCCCCGAGCGCTTCGTCGACCTGCGATATCTTCAGCTTGCAGGTATACGGTAGCAATCCGATGGTGCAACCAGCAGTATAGGTCCGCCAATGTAGCCGGGCAGGTGTTGCTCGCATTGAAGCCAGCCAGATGGTGCCACTACCATCGTGATCTCGCCGCTGGAATTCATGAGAGCCCGCGCACGCCATACGCTTTCAGTGATGCAGTATCTTCGACAAAAAATGCTGCGCGCGTTCGGAGCGCGGCTTGCCGAAAAAATCTTCCTTGCGGGCATCTTCAGCAATTTCGCCGGCATCCATGAACACCACGCGGTGCGCGACACGGCTGGCGAAACCCATTTCGTGCGTGACCACCATCATGGTCATGCCTTCCTTCGCGAGTTCGGTCATCACGTCGAGCACTTCATTGATCATTTCGGGGTCGAGCGCGGAGGTCGGTTCGTCGAACAGCATCGCGATCGGGTCCATCGCCAGCGCGCGCGCGATGGCGACGCGCTGCTGCTGCCCGCCGGAGAGCTGACCGGGATGTTTTTGCGCGTGGGCTTCAAGGCCGACGCGGGTTAACAGGGACATCGTTTTTTCCGTGGCGGCTTCCACGCTGCGATTCAGCACCTTGATCTGCGCGAGATTGATGTTGTCGATGACTTTCATGTGCGGGAACAACTCGAAATTCTGAAATACCATGCCGATGCGCGAACGCAGTCTGGGCAGGTCCGTTTCCGGCGCGCCGACGGATATGTTTTCCACCGTGATTTCGCCCTGGGTGAAGGGCTCGAGCCCGTTGACGCACTTGATCAGCGTCGATTTGCCGGAACCCGAGGGGCCGCACACCACGACGACTTCGCCTTTGTCGACGCGAGTAGTGCAGTTTTTCAGCACTTGAAAGCTGCCGTACCACTTGCTGACATTTTTCATTTCGATCATTTTTTTCCCTTACCCTCACCCCCGACCCCTCTGCTGCGCTTCAAGTGTTCCCTTGTCCCGGCGGGGGAGAGCGTAGCGAGGGGGCAAGGAGGTATTAGCGGTAAATGGTCTGATGACCATTTACCGGATATTCAACGGCGTCCGACGTTGTAGCGTGCCTGCAAGTGTTTTACCAGATACGACGCGCCAAAGCACAGGATGAAGTAGACCAGCGCGGCGAACAAATACATCTCGACCAGCCGTCCATCGCGTTGCGCGGTCTTCGAAGCCGCGCCCATAAAATCAGTAAGGCCGACCACATATACCAGCGACGTGTCCTGAAACAGAATGATGCTTTGCGTGAGCAGGATGGGAATCATGTTGCGGAAGGCCTGCGGCAGCACCACCTGCGTCATCGCCTGGCTGTAAGTGAGTCCCAGCGCATAAGCGGCGCTCGCCTGCCCGCGCGGCACGCTCTGGATGCCGGCGCGAATGATCTCGCAGTAGTAGGCCGCCTCGAACAGCGTAAATGTTATCAGCGCCGAATAAAACGGGCCGAGGCCGGTGGCGTACGGATTGCCGGTTATTTTTTTAACCGCAATCGGCAGCAGAAAGTAAAACCAGAAGATGACGAGGATCAGCGGTGTCGCGCGCAGCAGGTTAACGTAGCCGCCGGCGGGCATGCTGATGACTTTGTAGGGCGACAAGCGCATCAGTGCCAGCAGCGTGCCGAGGACGATGCCGCCGAGCATCGCCAGCAGCGTCAGCCCCAGCGAAAACATCATGCCCTGCCACAGGAAGGGCAGCGAGCGCTGGATGACGTCGAAGTCAAAGCCGGTAAACATCGCCTTATTTATCCTGCGCGCCGATATAGCCCGGCACCTGCACCTTCGTTTCCAGCCGGCGCATGGCGAACGCCACAGTCAGCGTGATGATGACGTAGACCACGGTGGCGACGGTGAATGCTTCGAAGGTCTTGAAGGTGTATTCGGAAATTTGCCGCGCCTGTGCGGTGAGTTCGAGCACGCCGATGGTCAGTGCGATCGACGAGTTCTTGAATATCGTCAGAAACTCCGTGGTGAGCGGTGGAATCACAATACGGTAGCCCATCGGCAGCAGCACGTGGCGGTAGACCTGTGGCAGCGTCAGCCCCATCGCCAGCCCGGCTTCGCTCTGGCCTCTGGGGATGGACTGGATGCCGGAGCGCACCTGCTCGGCGACGCGCGAGGCCGTGTAAAAACCCAGGCACAGAACTGCGTTGGTGAATTCGGGCATCGGCAATTTTGTTTTGAGCCACTCGCCAGCTACCTTGGGTACCAGCTCTGGCAGCACGAAATACCAGATAAACATCTGTACCAGCAGCGGAATGTTGCGGAACATTTCGACATAAATCGTCGCAGGGACACGCAGCCACGCCAGCGGCGCAGTGCGCAGCACGCCCAGCACCGAGCCCACGCTAAAGGCAATGATCCACGCGAGTATGGAAACCAGCAGCGTCCATTTAATGCCGGAGAGCACCCAGTCTAGATAGATGCCGCCGCCGGAGAATGCGGGCTGGAGGAAGACGCTGAAGTCCATGATCGAGTGACTTTACCGCATTTTGCAGCAATGCTCGGGCGCGCCGGCGCAGGTTGCTCTTCCCGCCGCGCAGACTGCGACGCTAGGGCCTGTTAACAATTAATTCGCTCGCGAATCAATTGTTAACAGGCGCTAGAGAACGAGGCCGGCGCCCTCGGCGGGCGCTTCGCACACCACGTCTGATCCCAACTGTGCAAGCGCTGCGCGCGCTTCGCTGAGTTTCGCGTCAATGTCGTTGTCGGTCTGATCCGGGTCGTGGTGAAACAAATGCCATCGTTTCACCTCGGCGCGCGCCGCGAGATCCGCAACCTGGCTGACGCAGGAATGACCCCAGTCCACCTTCGATGGATATTCGTGGTCGCGATAGGTGGTGTCGGTAATCAGCACGTCGGCGCCGCGCACAAAGTTGGCGAGTTTTTGCACGTAGCGTGCGTCGTGCCGTGGATCGCTCGGCAGGTAGAGCTCGTTGTCGGTGATGTAGCAGATGGTGCGGTTGCGGCAGGTGAGTTTATAGCCCAGGCAATAGCCCGGATGGCGCAGCAGCATGGTGTCCACGCGTGCGGGACCGAAATCGAGGGATTCCTCGCGCAGATCGCGGAACATCAAATGCGCGCCGAATTCACGTATGGTGACGGGGAAATAGACGCTTTCCATTTGCGCACTGATAGCGCGCTCGATGGTCAGGTCGCCCTGATAGGGACCAAAGACTTCGATCTGGTTGCCACGCAGGTACAGCGGCGCGAAGAAAGGCACCATATTGATGTGGTCCCAGTGCGTGTGCGAGATGAAGATACGCGCGGAGAGGCGCTGCCCCACATTGGCCATGATGTGATCCGAGAGGCCCTTGATGCCGGAGCCGCAGTCGAAGATGTAGAGCGGCTCGCCGCCGATCTCCACGCTGACGCAGGACGTATTGCCGCCGTAGCGCATATAGGTCATACCTGACACCGGATGCGTGCCATGCACGCCCCAGTAATGCACAGCGATCCGGTCTGATACGATCTCGTCGATGGATTGCAGAAAGGTCTCACGATTGATCGGCTTGACCAGGTAGCCGTCGGCGCCCATTTCCTTGGCGCGCCGGCGGTCGAAGTCGTAGCTCTTGGCCGACAGAATCAGGATCTTCATGTCCGCCAATTCCGGGCGCTGGCGCAATTCGCGCGTGAGCTCAAAACCGTCCATCACCGGCATCATCAAGTCGGTGATGACGCAATCGGGCCGTGCGCCGGGGATTTCCCGCACCGCCGCTGTGCTTGAGGTGAAGACGGCAACCTCATGCCCCGCACCGGTCAGCAAGCCTGAAACCAGTGCCAGGTTGTCGGGATCGTCGTCTACGATAATGAACTTCATTGGCATGTGCCCGGTCAGTGAGGGACGGAAAAAAAACGGGACGCCCGCGGACGCCCCCTTTCATCCGAGTGAGCCGGCATCAGCACTTCATCTTGCCGCAGGCGGCCACGCCGGTGTCGTTCGGGTTCTTGACCGCTTCCTTCAGGCCATCGGACATCGGGAAGCCGAGGTTGATGCCTTTGGGCGGAATCTTGGACTGGAACCATTTGCTGTAAATCTTGTTGATCTCGCCGCTCTTGTAGATGCCGCTGACCACGCCATCGACCAGTTTTTTAAATTCGGGGTCATCCCTGCGCATCATGATCCCGTACGGGTCATCCGACAGGAATTCGCCAAGCACCACGTAGTCGCCGGGCGTCTTCGCGCTTGCGACCAGGCTATAGAGCAGTATGTCGTCCATCGGGAACGCCACCGCACGGCCGGTTTCCACCGCGAGGAACGATTCGGCGTGATCTTTTGACGGGATAAAATTGATGCCGAGTTTTTTCTCGTCGTTATAAGCCTTCATCGCGCGCTCGTTGGTGGTGCCCTGCGTGAACACCACGGTTTTGCCTTTCAGATCGTCGTAGCCTTTGATGCCCGAGCTTTTCTTCACCACGATTTTGGTGCCGGTGACGAAGTAGGTGGGCGCGAACGCAACCTGCTTCTGGCGCTCAATGCTGTTGGTGGTGGAGCCGCATTCCAGATCAATGTTACCGCCGGTCAAAATGGGGATGCGTGTTTGCGAGGTGACCGGAACGAACTCAACCTTGAGATTGGGCATTTTCAGGTTGGCCTTGATCGCGTCGGCGATTTTCAGGCAGATATCCACGCCGTAGCCGATCGGCTGCTGCTTGTCGTCGAGATACGAAAACGGGATCGAGGCATCGCGATTACCGATTTTGATCACGCCGGTGTCGCGAATTTTTTTCAAGGTGCCGCCATCCTGTGCGATCGCCGCGCCGGTAAACGCTGCGCCTGCAATCAGCACTGCAAACAAACTGGTGATTCGCTTCATGTGAACTCCTCGCTAATTTTGTGTAGAACGGTCAACCGGGAAACTCAGGTAAGGTGTGACGGGGCGGGATTCCTCCCATGTCTGCAAATCTATCCGAAGTGCGATTGCTTGTCCAGTAGGGTGAAATTAAAAAACGTTTAAAAACAATTAGTTATGATTATGCAGTAACCGACGCCAAGCGACCGTGAACAATAAACGCCTGCTGGGCGCCGCGGATGATGCGATGCTTCACGTGTGCGGTGTCAGCGTCGCGGTTTCGCCACTTTGCCACCACCTCACGCACGCACGCGCCAGCGCGCGCGTGGCATCGACACAGCGTTCCGCAACGTCCGAAGGTTGATAGTCCAGCGCCAGCGGAATTTCCGTGCAGCCCATAATGATGCGTTGTGCGCCGCGTGGACCTTGGGTCAGCAGACGGTGCGCCGCGCGCGTGACCAGCGTGTGAGCCTGCGCGAGGTGGTTGCGTTTGACGCATTCGATGGCCGGCAGCACCAGTGTGCGCTGCTCATCGTCACTGGACAACAGGCATTCGACGCCGCGTGCCGCAAGGCGTGATTGATAAAAGCCCGCCGCTATCGTGCCTTGTGTCGCCAGCAGCCCAACGCGTTGCACGCCAGCAAGATCAACGCACGCCGCATCGGCAATGTGCAGCATCGGCATCCCGCCCTCGGCGACAAGATCGTCATACCAATAGTGCGCGGTGTTGCAGGCTATGGCCACGGTTGTGGCGCCGGCGCGTTTAAGTATGCGCACGCCTTCGAGCATATGCGGCAGCGGTGATTCACCGTTGCCGGTGATCGCCAGCGGACGGTCGGGAATCTGCGGCACGCTATAGGTGATGACAGGAATGTGATCCTGATCGCGGCTGGCGGGGGTTTCCTCGATCAGTTTTTGCAGGAAATCCACCGTGGCCAGCGGCCCCATGCCACCCAGTACGCCCAATAATGGTTTGCTCATGGATGTGCCGTAAAATGGATTACTTCCGATTCTTCCCCGGCTGCCACAACACATCGCCATCTGTGCCAGCTTTGGCAAAGCGATTGAGCACACGCGCAGCCACAAACAACAAATCCGACAGCCGATTGAGATAGGGACACGCCAATGCGGGCACGGCTTCGGATTTTGCCAGCGTTACCACGCGCCGTTCGGCACGCCGGCAAACGGTGCGCGCCACATGGGCCAGTGCGCCGGCGCGTGAACCGCCGGGCAAAATAAAGTCTTTCAGCGCGGGCAGCGCTGCGTTGAATTTATCGAGTGCCGTTTCCAGTTGCGTCACATGACCCTCGGCGAGTATCGGATGTCCCGGCACGCTCAGTTCCCCTCCCAGATCGAACAAGTCGTTCTGCACATCGGTGAGGCACGCGCGCAAATCTTCCGGCAACGCTTCAGCCAGCAGCACGCCGATGCTGCTGTTTAACTCGTCGATAGCGCCCAACGCTTCAATGCGCGGCGCGTCTTTGGCCACGCGCGAGCCGTCGGCGAGGCCAGTGTCGCCGCTGTCGCCGGTGCGGGTGTAGATTTTGGTTAGTCGATTTGCCATGCGCAATCAGCCGGGCGGGGTCAACGTTAAAACTTCCCGCGGCGGCTCGCTGCGGGGCTCTTCCCGCGGTTTTCCATCCGGCAGCGCGTTTTTGCACTGGCTGAAAATGCGCAACTGACAGGTCCGGCAGATGGCTGTATCGAGCTTGGGATAGATCGCATCCATCGGCGTATCTCGTACTTCGAACACGTGAGCACGCCCGATTCTTTCCAGGTAACCGCCACGCTCGAGGAACTGGCGCGCCGAGTCTTTCATGCGATAAAAATAGAGCCCGCCGCCCATGCGCTGCCGCCGCTGCGCTTCGTGCGCGAGCAATTCCGCGCCCGCGATATCGACGAAATTGATGCCGCTGGCGACGATCAGCAGATGTTTTTGTGTGGGGACCAGCGCATCGACCTGCTCCATATGGTTCTGAATGTGATCGGCCGCGCCAAAAAACGCCTCGCCGTTGATGCGCAGCATTTTGACTTGCGGACAATCGGGCAGTTGGGTATCGGCGGTGAAATGGTAACTGCCCGGCGCCGGGTCGGGCTTGACATCGAGTATGCGTGGGCGCGAGGTTTGCATCAGATACAAAATCAGCGACAGCAATACGCCGGTGTAAATCGCGAATTCCAGATGCACCAGCAGGGCCGAGATGAAGGTGACCAGCATCACCACGGTTTCACGACGCGTGGTGCGCACCGTCGCGCGTATTTGTTGTATGTCGATCAGCCCCCAGGCCACCATGAAAAGAATAGCGCCCATCACCGCCAGTGGCAGATGGTTCGTCAGCGGTCCCACCACCAGCAGCAGAGTGATCAGGATCAGCGCCGAGCCCACCGCAGCAAGCGGCGTGCACGCGCCGGCCTCCACATTCGCGCCGCTGCGGTTAAACGAGCCGCTGCTGGTGTAGCTTGAGAAAAACGCCCCTGCAATATTGGACAGGCCCTGGCCAATGAATTCCTGATTGCCATCGATCCGCTGTCCGGATTTGGCGGCGATGGCGCGCGCGATAGATACCGCTTCGGTCAGCGCCAGGATCATCACCGCAAAGGCCACCGGCAGGGTTTTCTTCAGCGTGTCGGGCGACAGGTCAGGATAAGACAGTTGCGGCAGACTGCCGGGCAGATCGCCCACCATGGCGATGCCGGTTTGTTGCGCGCCGAATATCAGATTGAGCACAAACGCAAATGCGCTGCCCGCCAGCATGGCTGAAATCATGTACGGGAATTTCGGGTAGCGCCGGCGCGTTACGATGCCGGCGAGCAGGGTGGCCGCGCCCACTGCCGTCACATACAGATTCAGGCCGGGCAATTTAACAGCGAAAGTCGATAGCGTATCCAGAAACGACAGGCCGCGCTGAATATCCATGCCAAAGAAATTCTTCAACTGCGCCGCGAAAATCAAGCATGCCGCACCCGCCGTAAAACTGATCACCACTGTGTGCGAAATAAAATTCACCAGTGCACCCATGCGCGCGAGGCCCATCGCCAGCTGCATGACGCCCACCAGAAAAGCGATGGTCAGCGCGAGCTTGATGTATTCGCTGCTGAAGGGTTCGGCCAGCGTGCTCAGGCTGGCGAACAGAAAGATCGAAATGACGTTAGTGGGGCCGGATACCAGATGCAGGCTTGATCCGAAGAGTGCGGCGATGATTACCGGCACCATGGCGGCGTAAAGCCCGTACTCCGGTGGCAGGCCTGCCAGCGTGGCGAATGCCACGCCCTGCGGTAGCACGATAACCGCACCGGTCAGCGCCGCCAACCCGTCCGCGCGCAGCGTGTTGCGATTGACCAGCGGCCACCAGCGCAGAAAGGGGAAAATGTGTGGCAGCCAGTGATGGCCGGTGACTGGAGAGGACGGATTCAAGGGCGTAGCGCGTGGAGTGAGGTGCCAGGCGAGAGGGTTTTGTCCATTATCAGTGATAGCGCGGGGCACGGCAACGAAAGTGGATTTTCGGTTATAATTCCGCCGCAAAGAAACACCACGAAAACAACGGCATTCACGGACTTCACGGCAGAGATATTGACTATGGCGACTATGACATTGCATGCAAGATTAGGAATGGCGGCAGCCCTGCTGGTGACGGGAAGCGCATGGGCGCAGGCCCCAGCGGGCGATGCTGCGGAGGGTGCCAAGAAGAATTCGATGTGCATTGGCTGTCATGGCATTGCCGGCTATAAAACGGCGTTCCCCGAGGTGTATAACGTTCCCAAAATCGGCGGCCAGCATCCGGCGTATATGGTGAAGGCGCTGCAGGCGTATAAATCGGGCGAGCGCAATCATCCGAGCATGAAGGGCATCGCGGCCACTCTGTCCGACCAGGACATGGCCGATCTCGCAGCCTACTATGGCGCGGGTCCCAGCAAGGTTGCGGCTAAATAGTTGGGAGCGGAAATGAAAAAAATCACCATGTTATTGTGTGGCGCAGCGTTATTGACGAGCGGCATCGCGTTTGCGGGCAATCCCTCGGCAGGTAAAGAAAAAGCCAAGGCTTGCGCGGCGTGCCACGGCGCGGATGGCAACAGCACCAGTGCCGATTTTCCGAAACTCGCGGGACAACACTACGACTATCTGGTGAAATCACTGCAAGGCTACAAATCCGGCGCACGCAAAAACCCGGTGATGGCGCCGATGGGCGCCAACCTGTCACAGCGCGATATCGAAGACCTCGCGGCTTATTTTTCGACGCAATCGGGGCTGGTGACCTTTAAATAGCGTGAAGGGTGAAGGGTGAAGGGTGAAGGGTGAAGGGGCAAACCACTGGGGTTGCCGTTACTCTTCACCCTTCACTCTTCACCCTTCACGGTTCCTCCCCCTTCACGTCGTCAAGTCTTCTGACGAAACTCACAAAGATCCGCAATCAGGCACTCGCCACACTTGGGCGCGCGTGCCATGCACACGTAGCGCCCGTGCAGGATCAGCCAGTGATGCGCGTGCAACCTGTATTCGTCGGGGATAAATTTTAGCAGGCGTTGTTCCACTTCCAGCGGTGTGTTGCCGGGTGCTATACCGGTGCGGTTGCCGATGCGAAACAGATGCGTGTCCACCGCGATGGTGGGTTCACCGAACGCAATATTCAACACCACGTTGGCGGTTTTGCGGCCTACGCCGGGCAGTGCTTCCAGCGCTTCGCGCGTGCGTGGTACCTCGCCGCCGTGCGCATCCAACAGTAATTGGCAGGTGGCGAGTATGTTTTTGGCTTTGGTGCGGTAAAGGCCGATGGATTTCACGAAACGCTCCAGCCCTTTTTGGCCCAGCTTCAATAGGCTTTGCGGCGTGTTTGCGCGTTGAAACAGCTGGTCGGTGGCGAGATTGACGCTTTTATCGGTGGCTTGTGCCGACAGTATCACCGCGATCAGCAGTTCAAAATGGGAATTGAAGTGCAATTCACCGCGCGGCTCCGGGTTGGCGGCTTGAAATCTCTCAAAAATGATGCGGCGCTTACTGGCGTTCATAGTGGCGCTCAAAGTGGTGTTCACTGCGTGGATTTATGCGCGTAGCGTTGCCGCGATGACGGCAGGCTTGCGCAGGAGCCGAACATTATATAATCTTGTCGAGTCAATTCGTTATTTCCGCTTTGTCGGAGGCTGGCATGAAATCACTGCGTTGCATGTTGGGGGTGTTAAGCGCCACTGCAGTTTTAATGGGCGCGATGGCGGCGCGGGCCGAACCGGTGACCTTCACCAAGGACGCGCCGCTGCGTTCCGATGCGCGTTTTGATGCTGCGCCTGTCACCCAGGTCAAACAGGGCACGGTGGGCGATGCATCCGCCAAAAAGGGCCCGTGGCTTAATGTCACAGTCCCCGGCGGCGCGGGCTGGGCGCTGACTACGGATGTGAGTTTTGGTACCGGCAGCGGTGCTGCGGCCAGCAGTGCCGGCGTCAGCAGCTTTTTTGGTGGCGGACGGCGGCAAGCGAGTACCACGTCCACCATCGGCATACGCGGGTTTGACAAAGAAACCATCGGCAATGCGTTTGGCGATAGCGCTGCGGTAAGCACTGCGCAACTGGCGCTGCTCGACGGATTTGCGGTGGATAAGGCTGGTGGCCAATCGTTTGCCAGTGCCCAGGGTTTATCCGCAACCCCTATCAGTTATTGATGGAGAGCGACCGATGACCCATCTTAAAATATTGTTTTTAATATGTTTTTCTTTCTCGTTTGGAGCCGTTCAGGCGCAGCGTTTCAACCTGAATGATGCTGTAGGCGCGATCTCCGGCACCGCTGCGGCGCTAAAGCCGGTGAGTGAAAAAGAGGAAATTACAATCGGCCGCGACCTGGCTGGCCGTTTGCTCGGCCAAATTGCATTGGTTGATGATGCCAACGTGCAGGCGTACGTCAATCGTGTAGGTCGCTGGGTAGCCTCGCAGAGCGAACGGCCTGACCTGCCCTGGCGTTTTGGTGTGGCCAACGCCGCCAACATCAATGCGATGGCGATGCCCGGCGGTACCATACTGATAACACGCGGGCTGTATGACATTCTCGACAATGAAGCGCAATTGGCCGGCGTGCTGGGCCACGAGATCGCGCATGTGGTTAAAAAGCACCATATCAATGTGATGCAGAGTCAAAAAATGGTTGCGGTGGGCGCGAATTTGGCTGCGTCCCGGACCGGGAGCAATGTATTGGGCAAGGCCGCACTCGATTTTTTCAAAAACCTGTTCATCAGCGGCCTGGATAAGGAATCTGAATACGACGCGGACGCGACCGGTGTGATCCTCGCCGCGCGTGCGGGCTACAACGCTTTTGGTCTGGCCGAGGTGCTGCATAAACTCAATGCACGCGCATCCAGCGATCCGTCTGTGGTGGACTTGTTTGGATCGCATCCGGGGCCCGCGGACCGGCTGAGCAAACTGGGTGACTTGCTTAGCCCGCGCATGGGCGCCATACCTGCCGGCCTTGAGCCGGAAATTACGCCGGTTTCCGCCAGTGCAGCCGCGCCCAAGCAGGGTGCGGCGCCGGTCGCCGGCGCGCGGGCATTTACCAACGAAGGTGGCGCCAAACCGGCCGCGGCCCCGGCAGGTGCTTCGACTATCGCGCCGGCGGGCGGCGGCGCCAACCCGATGGATGCAATCAAGGGCCTCAAAGGCTTGTTTGGCCGCTGATTTTCTGTAAACGAATTGTTTTAAAAATCCGGGCTATCCCGCTGCTTTAATTCTGATGCGCGCGCGCGCCAGCGCACGCGCCACTGCGGCCTGCTTCCTGTCGTCTTGCGTCGCTGCGGTTGCACCACGCGGCGGCTTTGTGCGTTGCTTGCTGTGCGCGATCCGCAATTGCCGCGCCAGATAACGGCGCTTTGCGTGCATCGCTCTCGCCGTACGAGCGTCGCGCGCCACGGGGCGCGACACGGCGACCATCTGTATGCAATCCACCGGACACGGCACAATGCACAATTCGCAGCCGGTGCATTCAGCTGCAATCACGGTATGCATCACGTTCGCGGCACCTGCGATGGCATCGACCGGACACGCTTGTATGCACAGCGTGCAGCCGATGCACCAGGCTTCGTCGATCAGCGCCACCGCGGGTGCTTTGGTCACCCCGCACGACGCATCCAGCGGCTTGGGCGCACGGCCCAGCAGCTGAGCCAGATCGGCTATTAGTTCATCGCCGCCCGGCGCACAGCGATTGATATCGGCGCTGCCCGCGGCTAAAGACTCGGCATACGGCCGGCAGCCTGGGTAGCCGCACTGGCCGCATTGTGTTTGCGGCAGCAGCGCTTCGATTTGTTCAGTCAGGTTTTCGCGCGGTGCGGGCGGTTTCACTGCAATGCCGATTCAAACGTGGTGTAGGGCCGGCCGGTGTCGCGCGCCAGGTCCGCATGCGTCACCTTGCCGTTGACGGTTTGCACGCCGTCGCGCAGTCCGGGATTGTCGCGTATTGCCTGCACAAGTCCTTTGTTGGCAATTTCCAGTGCCAGCGGCAATGTCGCCTGCGTCAACGCCAAAGTGGCGGTGCGGGCCACGGCCGATGGCATATTGGGCACGCAGTAATGCACCACGCCTTCCTCGACATAAATCGGCGCGGTGTGCGATGTTGGGCGCGACGTTTCGCAAATACCGCCCTGGTCAATCGCCACATCGACGATGACCGAGCCAGGCCGCATACGCCGCAAATCCGTGCGGTGCAAGAGTTTCGGAGCCAGTTTGCCGGGCAATAACACCGCGCCGATGACCAGATCGGCAGCAGCGGCCAGTTGCTCCAGGTTGGACACATTTGAAATCGCGGTTTTGAGCCGCGCGCCGAATACTTCCTCCAGCCGCGCGAGCTTCGCGGCGCTGCGATCCACCAGTGTCACGTCCGCGCCCATGCCCAGTGCAATGCGCGCCGCGCTCGCGCCGACAATACCGCCGCCGATGATCAGCACCTGCGCCGGCACTACGCCGGGAACGCCACCCAGCAGCACGCCGCTGCCGCCGTTGTTCATTTGCAGGGCCCACGCCCCGACCTGCGGTGCAAGGCGTCCGGCAATCTGCGACATCGGCGTGAGCAGGGGCAGGCTGCCATCCGCGGCGGTGACGGTTTCGTAAGCGACGCTGGTAACGCCTCGCGTCAGTGCCGCAGCCAGCAGTGCGGGGTCGGGTGCGAAATGCTGGTAACAGTACAAAATCAGGCCGGCATGTTGCAGCGGGAATTCGGCCGCCTGCAGTTCCTTGACCTTGATCACCATGTCACAGGCGTAAATTTCCTCTGCGGTGGCGACGATGCGCGCGCCGGCCGCCTGATACAAAGTATCGGGAAAACCGACGCGCTCACCCAATTGGGTCTGCACCCATACCTGGTGTCCTGCGGTGCTCAGCGTACGCACACCGTCGGGCGTAACCCCTGCCCGATACTCGTGATTTTTGATTTCCCTGGGAACGCCTATGCGCATGACGAGTCTCCGCCGCAATTAGCCACGCCTATTGAATCATGGCAAAAGGCTGCTGTGGTTGACGCGGATCAAACGCGGTGCAGGAAGTCTACCCCAGGCACTACGATGAGACTTATTGTGCGAGCAGTTGCCAGCGGCCATCGATGAGGCCTTCAATCGGCCGGAAGTGCGCCTTGTAGGCCATTTTCCGGCTCAACGCGATCCAGTAACCGAGATACAGATACGGTAATTCCATCTGCCTGCACCAGGTGATCTGCCACAGAATATTGTAGGTGCCGAAACTCGCGCCGCGCACCCGCGGGTCGAAAAAGGTATATACCGATGACAAACCGTCGGCCAGTTGATCGACGATGCTGACCATGCGCAGTTCGCCGTCTTCGCGGAACTCCACCAGCCGTGAATTCACATTGCTTTGCAGTAGAAAGTGACGGTACTGCTCGCGGCTGTCCTGATCCATGCCGCCGCCGCTGTGGCGGCTGGATTGATAACGCAAATACAGCGCGTAGTGATCGGGGTGATATTTCAAATCCAGAAAATGGGTGGAAAGGTTCGCGTGTTTTTTGCCGAAACGGCGTTGCGTGCGGCTCGGCTGGAAATCCGCAGTCACGATGCGCACCGGCACGCACGCCTGGCACTGATCGCAATGCGGGCGATAGGTAAACGCACCGCTGCGGCGAAAGCCCGCGCGCACCAGTTCACCGTAGACCGCAGTGTCGATCAGATGACTGGGTGTCGCCACCTGCGAGCGCGCCAGCCGCTCCGGCAGATAGCTGCACGGGTAGGGTGCGGTCGAGTAAAACTGCAGCACCGACAGCGGGACTTCAGTCAAATAAGTCATTATCGAATCGCCATGAACGCGGTGGTTCACAGTTTACCAAGTCTTTGAGCTGGCGTACAAACGCGGCGCGCGGGATTTCCCGCGCGCCAAGCGAGGCCAGATGCGCGGTTTTCATCTGGCAATCGATCAGCCCGAATTGCCAGCGCGCGAGCTGTTTTGCCAGGGCAACCAGGGCAATCTTCGAGGCGTCACGCGCGCGCGTGAACATCGATTCACCGTAGAACATGCGGCCCAGCGCCACGCCATACAGACCGCCGGCGAGTTCGCCGTTGACCCAGGTTTCAACGCAATGGGCGAGGCCGCGGCGGTGCAATTCGGTGTAAGCCGCTACCATGTCATCGGTGATCCAGGTGCCGTCGTGCCGGTCGCGCGGCGCAGCGCAGGCGCGCATCACGCTTTCGAAGGCCGAATCGACGCGAATTTCAAAATCACCTTTGCGCACGCGCTTGCCGAGCGAGCGCGACAGCTTCAGTTCGGCGGGTATCAGCACCATGCGCGGATCAGGGCTCCACCACAGCAACGGTTGCTCCGCGCTGTACCATGGGAAAATGCCGTTCTGGTAAGCGTTGATCAGGCGCTCAGCAGTGAGGTCGCCGCCCGCTGCAAGTAAACCATTGGGCTCGGTCAGCGCGCGGGTGAGCGGCGGAAACGGTTGGTTGCGGTCGAGCCAGGGAATCATGCGCTTATTGTAGTGGCGCGGCGTGTCTTGTGCGACGACGTGGTGTGTGCTTGTAACTATTTGTATTTAAATAAAATTTTGTCTGTGCCGAATTTGATCTGCATCAACACCCCGGCGTGCCTGGTCTGTGATATTCCATCTCAATGAGCATACGCAACCTTGAGTTTTTGTTCCGGCCGAAATCGATTGTGGTGATCGGCGCGTCGGATCGTGCCGGGAGTGTCGGCGCAACCGTGATGCGCAATGTGCTGGCAGGCGGATTCACCGGGCCGATCTACGCGGTGAATCCCGCGCACATCATGGTCGCTGGCCAACTTGCCTATCCGGACGTGGCGCACTTGCCGCAGACACCGGATCTGGCGCTAATTGCAACGCCGCCGGCAACGATCCCGGCATTGATTGATGAACTGGGCAGGCGCGGAACCCGTGCCGCGGTGGTGCTCACGGGAGGGTTGGCCAAAGCACGGGATGCGCAAGGTAACACCATCATGCAAGCCATGCGCGCGGCGGCGCGCCCGCACCTGCTGCGTATTCTGGGTCCGAACTGCGTCGGCCTGCTGGTGCCTGGACTCGGCCTCAACGCGAGTTTTGCGCATACGTCAGCATTACCCGGCAATCTTGCTTTTGTGTCGCAGTCCGGTGGATTGACCACGGCGGTGCTCGATTGGGCAAAATCACGTGGCATTGGCTTCTCGCATTTCATTTCGTTGGGCGAAGCGGCGGATGTGGATTTCGGCGACGTGCTGGATTATCTGGCGAGCGACGCGGCTACCCGAGCTATTCTGCTGTACATCGAATCGATTACGTCCACGCGCAAATTCATGTCGGCGGCGCGCGCAGCCGCACGCAACAAGCCGGTGCTGGTGGTGAAAGCCGGCCGCGCGCCTGAAGGCGCACGTGCTGCGGCATCGCATACCGGTGCGCTGGCCGGAGCTGACGACGTATACGACGCGGCGCTGCGCCGTGCCGGCATGTTGCGCGTGACTACCATACAAGCGTTGTTCGACGCGGTGGAAACGCTGGCGCGCACTCAACCGGTCAACGGAAACCGGCTCGCCATCATGACCAACGGCGGCGGTCCCGGCGTGATGGCGGCGGACGCCGTTGCGCTGGATGGTGGTCAACTTGCCGGCCTCTCCACGACTACGATGCAACGGCTGGATGGTGCGTTGCCCGCGACGTGGTCGCACGGTAATCCGGTAGACATCATCGGTGACGCGCCCGTGTCACGTTACGTCTCGACGCTGGAAGCGCTGCTTGAAGACAACGGTAGCGACGCCATTCTCTTCATCCATGTGCCCACCGCCATCGTGCCTGCCGCGGACATCGCACGCGCGTGCGCACCGCTGGCTAAAGGCAAGCACGTACTCTCGTGCTGGTTGGGTGCGGATGCCGTGGCGGAGGCGAGAAGCATCTTCGACACCGAAGGCATCCCTTGCTACGACACGCCCGAACAGGCGGTCAGTGCGTTTCTGCAACTCGTGGCGTATCAGCGCAACCAGCAAATGCTGATGCAGACACCGTCCTCCGTGCCGCGTGATTTTGCGCCGGATGCGACGGCGGCGCGAAACGCGGTGAGCGAAGCGCTACAGGCCGGGCGCGAGTGGTTGACCGAGGCGGAAACGCGGGCTGTTCTCACCGCTTACAGCATACCTGTGGTGCGCACGCGTGGTGCCGCCAGCACCGACGAGGCAATCAAAGCCGCGACAGAGATGGGATTTCCGGTAGCGCTGAAAATACTCTCCCCGCAGATTACGCATAAATCAGATGTGGGCGGCGTGGCGCTGAATCTCGCGAATGCCGACGAGGTTCTCCAGGCCGCAGAGGCGATGGCGCAACGGGTGCACCAGCATGCGCCGCAGGCGCAACTCACCGGGTTCACGGTTCAGGAAATGGTGGTGAAGCCCAAGGCACACGAGATTATCGTCGGTGCGGCGGTGGATGCGGTGTTTGGCCCGGTGATCCTGTTTGGGCAGGGCGGCGTGGCGGTGGAAATCGTCGCCGATCGCGCGGTGGCGTTGCCGCCGCTTAATATGACGCTTGCCGCCGAACTGGTTTCCCGCACGCGCGTGGCGCGCCTGCTGGACGGGTATCGTGACCGTCCGCCTGCAAATCGCGAGGCACTGCACCTCACGCTGGTCAAAGTATCACACCTCATGGTGGATGTTGCTGACATCGCGGAAATCGATATCAACCCGCTGCTGGTGGACGAAAACGGTGTGATCGCACTCGACGCGCGTATTCGTGCCGTGAAATCCACGAGTGCCGGCGCGGATCGGCTGGCTATCCGGCCTTACCCCAGCGAACTGGAAGAGCGGGTGATGATTAACGGTCGCGACGTGATGCTGCGCCCGATCCGTCCTGAAGATGAGCCGCAGCATGCGCAGCTTCTGCAACGCGTGGATGCAGCAGATATTCAGTTGCGATTTTTTCACGCGGTGCGGGTGATGTCGCACAACCAGCTCGCGCGTTTTACGCAGATCGATTACGACCGCGAAATGGCGTTCATCGCCAGTGTCGACGACGGTCAGGCCACGGCACAGACCTGGGGCGTAGTGCGGGCGATTGCCGACCCCGATAACGCAAACGCCGAGTTCGCGATACTGGTGCGCTCCGACATCAAGGGCCAGGGTCTGGGTTCGCTGCTGATGAAAAAGATAATCCGTTACTGCGCTGCGCGTGGCACGAGCGTGCTTACCGGCAGCGTACTGCGCGGTAACGAACGCATGCTGTCGCTGGCGCGCGAACTGGGGTTTTCAACGATGCACGACAATGACCTGGGCGTTGTGCAACTCTCCCTGTCACTCGCGAACGCCGCGCACGCATCATGAGTCACGCGGGGCTATCCGCGGCCGAGGCGCAGCAGCGGCTGCTGGAGGATGGCCCGAATGTGTTGCCGGTAGCGGGTCCGCGCCACACACTGGCGATCGCGGTCGAAGTCGTGCGCGAGCCGATGTTTCTGCTGCTGATCGGCGGCGCGGTCATTTATCTCTTGCTCGGCGATGTGCGCGAGGCGCTGGTGTTGGGCGCTTCGGTGCTGGTGGTGCTTGCCATCACCGTGTTTCAGGAGCGCAAGACCGAACGCGCGCTGGAGGCGCTGCGCGACCTGTCGAGCCCGCGTGCGCATGTGGTGCGCGACGGCATCGAACAGCGCATCGCGGGTGCGCAGACCGTGCGTGGCGATTTGCTGATTTTATCCGAGGGTGACCGCATTCCGGCCGATGCAGTGCTGCTCTCGGTAAATGGTTTGATGGTTGACGAATCATTGTTGACCGGCGAGTCGTTGCCAGTGGAAAAAAATGTGTCAACGGCGGATGTGCGCGAGAGCCGTGTATTTTCCGGCACGCTGGTGATTAAAGGGCAGGGGCGGGCCGAGGTTGCAGCTACCGGCAGCCGTACGGAGATGGGCCGCATCGGGGTGTCGCTGGCTACGATCGAGACCGGCAAGACGGCCCTGCAGATTGAAACCGGCCGCGTGGTGCGATTTATCGCAATCATTGCCATCGTGTTGTGCACCGTGCTCGCGGTGTCGTATGCCCTGCTGCGCAATGACTGGCTGGCGGGGATACTGGCCGGCCTCACGCTGGCGATGGCGATACTGCCCGAGGAATTTCCGCTGGTGCTGACGGTGTTTCTCGCGCTGGGCGCGTGGCGCATCGGGCGTCACGGGGTACTCACGCGGCGCATACCGGCGGTGGAAATGCTCGGTGCGACGACAGTGTTGTGCGTGGACAAAACGGGCACCCTTACTGAAAACCGTATGAGCGTGGCTGAGGTGTTTTGTGAAGGCGTCTGGCGCAAACCTGATGTGCAGGCGTCCCATTTATTGGAGGCTGCTGCGCTGGCGTGTGAACTGGAGCCGTTTGATCCGATGGAGCGCGCGATTCTTGCGGCCGCTGCTGACGCAGTGCCGTCGGTAGTCACGATGCGCAATGCGTGGCGCCTGGACGCCGACTATCCTCTGCATCCGGGGTTTCTTGCGATGTGTCACGGCTGGCGTTCCCCGAGTGGCGAGCGTCGAGTGGTGATCAAAGGCGCGCCGGAAACCGTGCTGGCATTGTGCGCGATGGATGCTGCTGCGCATGCGCGTGCGATAAATGAAATGACTTACGCGGCACACCACGGTCTCAGGTTGTTGGCGGTGGCTGAAGCGGCGTGGGGCAATGCCGCGTGGCTGCCTGACCCCGCGCGCTATCCTTTCCGCTGGCTGGGCTTTGTGGCGCTGGCGGATCCGCTGCGTGCTTCCGTGCCCTCTGCGGTGGCCGAATGCCGTCGCGCGGGCATACGCGTGGTCATGATTACCGGCGATCATCCGGGCACGGCACTGGCCATCGCGCGGCAGGCGGGCATCAACATCGAAAACGGTGCGCTGACCGGCGCCGAAATCGCGGCAATGAGCGATGCCGAACTGGCGCAGGCCGCTGCACGTGTTCAGGTCTATGCGCGCATTGCGCCAGAACAAAAGTTGCGGCTGGTGATGGCGTACAAGACCGACGGCGAAGTGGTGGCAATGACCGGTGACGGCGTGAATGATGCGCCGGCACTCAAGGCCGCGCATATCGGCGTGGCGATGGGTTTGCGCGGCACCGATGTCGCGCGCGAAGCATCGTCGCTGGTGCTGATTAACGACGATTTTGGCTCGATCGTCGAAACGGTGCAGCTGGGGCGCCGCATTTACCGCAATATCCGCAATGCCATGTGCTACATCATTGCGGTGCATGTGCCGACGGTGGGCATGGCGTTTTTGCCGCTGGCGCTAGGCTGGCCGCTGGTGTTGTTCCCGGTGCATGTGGTATTTCTGGAATTCATTATTGATCCCGCGTGTTCCATTGTGTTTGAGGCCGAAGCCGGCGATGAAGATGCCATGACGCAACCACCGCGTGACCCCGCGCAGCCATTATTCAATGCGCGCACGGTCGGCGCGAGTTTGCTGTCCGGCGTGGCGGTATTGATTTCAGTGTGCCTGGCGTACGGCTGGGTGCTCGCGCACGGGCGCAGCGAGGGGGAAGCGCGCGCACTGGCGTTTGCCGCCATCGTGTTCGGTAATCTGGCGCTGATCTTCGCCAATCGTGCTGACGAAAAATCCTTCATCGCCACCTTCGCGCAACCGAATCCCGCGCTGTGGTGGATTGTATCCGGTACGCTGGCCGCACTGGCGGCCTCGGTGTATGTGCCAGCGATGGCCGGACTGTTTCGATTCGAGGCACTGACGATGCTGGACCTGTTGCTGGCGTTTGCGGCAGGTGTTGCCGGGGTGGTTGGTGTCGAAGCCGCAAAGCATGCGCGGCGCGTATTTGGCGCCGCGTGAACCGCTGCGCACAGGCAGGTGGCGCAGTGGCGGGCGGGCCGGTGTCGTCATAAGTCCGCCTTGTATGCGGCTGTTTGATCTGGATCAACGCATCGCCGCTGCGGACGCGCAATAGTGCGGCGGTGAATGCGCTTGCACGCGCAGCGCCAATCAGGAACGCCAGCATGAGCGACAGGGATGTAGCGATTGCCACCATCATAGCGGAACACCGCGCGCTGGGCGCGGTATTGCATACGCTGCAGCAACTGTTGCGCAAGGTTGAAGCGGGCCACGGTGAACCGGAATTCGCTCTGTTCGCGGCCGCGCTTTATTACATAGATGTCTTTCAGGAGCGTTGCCACCATCCCAAGGAAGATGAATATATATTCAGGCGGTTGCGCGCAGCGACGTCTGAATTTGACGATCTGATCAGCGCATTGCAAGCGCAACACGAGAATAGTGCGCGCGCGGTTGCCGATTTGTATCGTCAGCTGGTGCACTATCAGGGTGGTGCGCCCGGTATGCTCGCTACCCTGCGGGCGGGTGTCGATGCCTATGCCGCGCAGATGGTTGAACACATGCGTAGCGAGGAGGCGCTTCTCAATCATAGCCGTGACATCATCAGCCCGCAGAACTGGACGCGCATTGCTGCTGCCTTTAACCAAAACGACGATCCTCTGTTCGGCAACAATCGCCGCGAGGAATTCGCACGGTTTCTACAGCGTATCCAGATGTTGGTGCCACGCAAACTGAAGCAAAGCCTTTTTCCGGCCACCCGTTTAGAGCGGTGGCCATGAACAGCGTAGCGGCGCTGGACGGGGCGCCAACTCCTGCCTTAAGTGATTGTTTTCATTGTGGATTGCCATTACGCACACGCGCCTATGCCGTGGTAGTGAGTGGCGTCAGCCGTGCCACCTGCTGCCGCGGTTGTCAGGCGGTGGCGGCGTTGATAGCCGGGCAGGGGCTGGACGCCTATTACCGCAACCGTAACGCGTTTGCGCCATCTGCTGCAGCGGGTGGCGCTGCCACACGGAAATTTTCGCATTTCGATCTGCCCGAGGTGCAGGACGGTTATGTGCTGCGCGTCGATGAGCGGACACGCGAGGCCGCGTTGCTGCTCGAAGGCGTGACCTGCGCGGCGTGTCTGTGGCTGATTGAACAACGCCTTCTACGGCTCGACGGTGTAATCACCGCGACAGTGAATCATGGCACGCTGCGCCTGCGGATTTCGTGGGATGAGTCGCGCCTCGCCTTGAGCGTGATTCTCGCCGCAATATCAGCGCTGGGCTATCAGGCGCATCTGTATGACAGCAAGCGCTCCGAAGGGATGCTCGCGCGCGAACGCCGCACGCTGCTGTGGCGCTTGTTTGTGGCCGCGTTCGGCATGATGCAGGTGATGATGGTTGCGTTTCCCGCTTATGTGGCGGACGGGGAAATGCCCGCCGCCATTGAACGGCTGATGCAGTACGCGGGGCTGGTGCTGACCCTGCCGGTGATGCTCTGGTCGGCGGTTCCTTTTTATCACGGCGCATGGCGTGGCTTGCGGCTGCGCTCACTCACCATGGATGTGCCGGTCAGCGCCGGCATTTTGACGGCGTTTGCTGCAAGCGTAGTGGCAACCCTCAGCGGAAGCGGCGCGGTCTACTACGATTCGGTGTGCATGTTTGTGTTTCTGCTGCTGGGTGCGCGTTATCTGGAATTGAACGCCCGTACGCTTGCCGCGCGCGAGCAGGACCGGCTGGCGCGGCTGGCGCCCGCTATCGCCGTGCGCCTGCCGCGATTTCCGGATGTGAACGTGCGTGAGGAAGTGCCCGTGGCTTTGTTGCGGCCGGGCGACATGGTGGAGATCAAGCCCGGCGCCGCGGTGCCGGGTGATGGCGTGGTGGTGGAAGGATACAGCAGCGTCAATGAAGCGTTGCTGACCGGCGAGCCCTCACCGCTATCGAGAACAGCGGGTGACCGCATCATCGCAGGCTCCGTGAATGGCGAAGGCATGCTCATCGCACGCCTGGAACATACCGGTCAGCAGACCCGGGTGGCCGGCCTGGTACGGCTGATGGATCGCGCATTGGAAGCCAAGCCGCGCCTTGCATCGCTGGCGGACTGGGTCGCCGGAAAATTTGTGCTCGCGCTGCTGGTGGTGGTTGCGCTCAGCGCTGTCAGTTGGTGGTTTATCGACAGGGATCGCGTGCTGTGGGTGACCATTTCCCTGCTGGTGGTGACCTGTCCGTGCGCGCTGTCACTGGCGACGCCCGCGGCACTGATTACTGCCACCGGCAGTCTGTCGCGGCGCGGCATTCTGATCACGCGTGGACATGCGCTCGAAACGCTGGCGCGGGCCACGCATTTTGTGTTTGATAAAACCGGTACCGTGACCAGCGGGCGCATGGGCCTCATCGGGGTGCTGCTTCTTGCGCAGCAGGATCGGGAGACCGTGCTCGCGATGGCGGCGGCGCTGGAGGCGTCGTCCGCACATCCGGTGGGACGTGCGCTGGCGGCGGCGGGGCCTACCCAATATCAGGCCGGCGAAATACGCCATGTCACAGGCAGGGGCATAGCCGGCACCATCGGTGGTGTGCGCTTGCGTATCGGATCGCCGCGGTTTGTCGCCGAAGGGCATGGCTTGCCACTGCCTCACGAGTTGGTGTTTGTCAGCGATGATGTGACCACTGTGGCGTTAGGCAGTGAGCACCAGTGGATAGCGTTATTCACCCTCGGCGATACCCTGCGCCCCGATGCGCCGCGCGTGGTGCATGCGCTGTCGGCGCAGTGCCGGGAAGTTCATTTGTTGTCAGGCGACCGCACGCCATGCGTCAAGCGCGTGGCGCGACAGTTGCGCATTCATTTCTCCAGTGGTGATGCGACGCCTGCGGAAAAACTGGACTACGTGCGCACGCTGCAAGCAGACGGCGCGGTGGTTGCGGTTATCGGCGATGGCGTCAACGACGCGCCGGTGCTGGCGCAGGCGCAGGTGTCGGTGGCGATGGCGGCCGGCGCTGATCTGGCGCGCCTTAACGCGGATGTGGCGCTGCTGACAGACCGCATCGAGCCGCTGCTGGAAGCGGTGACCATCGCACGCCGCACCCTGCGCATTATTCGCCAGAATTTCATCTGGGCCGTGGTCTACAACGCGATTGCGGTGCCGCTGGCGATCATGGGGCTGGTGACGCCCTTGATCGCGGCCATCGGCATGTCCGCCTCTTCGTTGCTGGTTATCGGCAATGCATTGCGCTTGCGCGAGCCGCCGCCGCGCGCGCAGGCGCAGCGTTAGTCATGGACATTCTTTATCTGTTGATTCCCATGTCAGTGGTACTGGTGTTCGTGATCGGCGCCGCATTCTGGTGGGCACTGCACGGCGGGCAGTTTGATGATCTGGACGCTCCCGCGCAGCGCATTTTGATGGATGACGATTGAGACCACCGCTGGATTGATCTAAATCAATTGGGTCCGGGCGGGGTCTGGATACGATTGCCGTCACAGTGCGGTTCGCGATCAAGGGAGACGTATCTTCGTGCAGTCCACCTACAACTATAAAGTCGTGCGGCAGTTCGGCATCATGGCCGTGGTGTGGGGCATCGTCGGTATGCTGGTGGGTGTGCTGCTGGCGGCGCAACTGATCTGGCCGGAATTGAATCTGGCGCCGTGGCTGTCCTACGGACGGCTGCGGCCTTTGCATACCAACGCGGTGATTTTTGCGTTTGGCGGATGCGCTTTATTCTCGACCTCCTATTACATCGTGCAACGCACCTGTCACGCACGTTTGTTTTGTGGCGGACTGGCGGCGTTTACCTTTTGGGGATGGCAGGCGGTCATCGTGCTCGCGGCCGTCACCTTGCCGCTGGGGATCACCAGTGCCAAGGAATACGCCGAGTTGGAGTGGCCTATCGACGTCCTGATTACCCTGGTGTGGGTGTCGTACGCGGTGGTTTTTTTTGGCACTATCGCCCAGCGCAAGACGCCCCACATTTACGTAGCCAACTGGTTCTTCGGCGCCTTTATCCTGACCGTGGCCGTGCTGCATCTGGTGAACAGTGCCGCGGTGCCGGTGACACTATGGAAATCCTACTCGGCCTACGCCGGTGTGCAGGACGCGATGATTCAGTGGTGGTATGGCCACAACGCGGTGGGCTTCTTTCTTACTGCCGGCTTTCTGGGGATGATGTATTACTTTATTCCGAAACAGGCGCAGCGCCCGATCTATTCCTACCGGCTGTCGGTGGTTCACTTCTGGGCGCTGATCTTTACCTATATGTGGGCGGGTCCGCACCACCTGCACTACACGGCGCTGCCCGATTGGGCGCAGTCGCTGGGCATGGTGTTTAGTCTGATCCTGCTGGCGCCCTCGTGGGGCGGCATGATCAACGGCATCATGACGTTATCGGGCGCGTGGCACAAGTTGCGCACCGATCCGATACTGAAATTCCTGGTGGTGTCGCTGTCGTTCTACGGCATGTCCACTTTTGAAGGCCCGATGATGGCGATCAAGACCGTCAATGCCCTGTCGCACTACACCGACTGGACGGTGGGGCATGTGCATTCCGGCGCGCTGGGCTGGGTGGGGCTGGTGTCGATCGGCAGCCTTTACTATCTGATGCCGCGGGTGTATGGCCGTACCGAGATGCACAGCATCAAGGCGATCACGCTGCATTTCTGGGTGGCGACCATCGGCATCGTGCTCTACATCGCTGCGATGTGGATCGCCGGCGTGATGCAGGGATTGATGTGGCGCGCGATGAACGACGACGGCACGCTGACCTACAGCTTTGTGGAATCGGTGAAGGCAACCTATCCGTACTACATGATTCGCCTGCTCGGCGGTCTGATGTACTTCAGCGGCATGTTGATCATGGCGTGGAATATGTGGAAAACCGTGGCGGGGCAGCGCCCGTTCGATGCGCCTATTCCCCTGGTTCGGCACGACGTTCCCGCCACTGTTGCCGCGGCGCACGCCTGAGAGCAAGCGTATGAGCAGCGCATCCAAACACGAATTTATCGAGCGCAACGTGGGGTGGTTGATTGTCCTGGTCATCCTGGTGATCAGCGTGGGCGGGCTGGTGGAGATTGTTCCCTTGTTTTTCCAGAAATCCACCACCCAGGCCGTCGCGGGTCTCAAACCCTATTCCGCGTTGCAACTGGAAGGGCGGGATATCTATATACGCGAGGGCTGCGGCAATTGTCACTCGCAGATGATTCGTCCCTTTCGCGCGGAGACTGAACGCTACGGTCACTACTCGGTGGCGGGCGAGTTTGTCTATGACCACCCGTTCCTGTGGGGTTCCAAGCGCACCGGGCCGGATCTGGCGCGTGTGGGGCAGCGTTATTCGGACGAATGGCATCGATTGCATCTCATCAATCCGCGCGATCTGGTGCCGGAGTCGAACATGCCTGCCTATGCGTGGCTGGACAAGGCGCCGGTGAACGCCGGGGTATTGCCCGGCAAGATGCGCGCGCTGCGCCGGGTAGGTGTGCCTTACAGCGACGACGATATCGCCAAAGCGGCGGAAAGTGTCAAGGGCAAAACGGAAATGGATGCCGTGGTGGCCTATCTGCAAGGCCTGGGAATTCTGCTAAGAAATGTGAGATGAGCATGACCCTTGAATTGGAATGGATGCGCTCGCTGATGACGGTGATGGCATTTGCCACATTTGTCGGCATTGTGTTGTGGGCGTGGAGTTCCCGCAAGCGAGGCGATTTTGAAGTGGCGGCGCGCAGCGTGCTTGAGCACGACGCGGACGATGCGGTTGCCGCGGGAAACCCGCAGTCAATCAAGGCGGGCGGCGGGCATGAGTGATTTTACCCACGACGCCTGGGGCATCTACATCGCGGTTATCACGGTGGTGAGCATCGTGGCGTGTCTGCTGCTTCTCTGGAGTTTGTCGAGCCGGCGTGTTTCTCCTGGCGCACAGGTGGGCACTACGGGACACGTATGGGACGAAGATCTGGTGGAGCGCAATAACCCGCTTCCACGCTGGTGGGTATGGCTATTTGTCATCACTATTATTTTCAGCGCGGCCTACCTTGTGCTGTATCCGGGGCTGGGTAGTTATGCGGGGAAATATGCATGGAGTTCCACCGCGCAATACAAGGACGAGCAAGCCCAGGCCGCGGCGGTGTACGGCCCGCTACTGGACAAATTTTTGCAACAGGATGTCAAGTCCCTGGCCGCGGATCCCGAAGCGCGTCAGATGGGGCAACGGCTGTTTTTGACCTATTGCGCGCAATGTCACGGCTCGGACGCGGGTGGATCACGCGGCTTCCCCAGCCTCAAGGATCAGGACTGGCTATACGGCGGCGAGCCGGAAGCGATACGTACCAGCATACTGGAAGGTCGTAACGGCATGATGCCGCCGCTGGGCGCCGCAGTGGGTGGTGATGAAGCGGTGCGCGACATTATGCATTATGTGTTCAGACTCGGCGGGCGTACTTTTGACGGCATACGCGCGACGCGCGGCAAGGAAAAATTCGATACCTTGTGCGCGGCCTGCCACACCGCCAAAGGCACGGGGAATACCCAGATCGGTGCGCCTAATCTGATTGACGACATCTGGCTACACGGTGCATCGGATGCAGCGATCATGGAGAGCATAACCAGGGGCCGCAAGGGCGCGATGCCGGCACACAAAGGGTTTCTGGACGAGGGCAAGATTCATTTGCTGACGGCTTATGTGTATGGGCTGTCGCAGTAAGTGAACGCACGGCATGCCATGAGCCAAGCCGCGCCTGCCGCACCGCTGAATGGGCTTAACGCGGCCGCGGGGAACGATGTTGAATCTTCCCTCTACGAAGTGCGCGAGAAAATCTACCCGCGTGCTGTGCAGGGGTGGTTTGCGCGCTGGCGTATGGCACTGGTGCTTGCCACCCAACTGTTGTTTTACGGGCTGCCGTGGCTGACCTGGAATGCGCGGCCGGCGGTGCTGTTTGATCTGGCCGCCCGCAAGTTCTACATTTTCGGCGTCGTGTTCTGGCCCCAGGATTTTATTTTTCTGACAGGCCTGCTGGTGATTTCCGCGCTGTCGCTGTTTCTGTTTACCGCGGTGGGCGGGCGCTTGTTCTGCGGTTACGCCTGTCCGCAAACGGTCTATACCGAAATTTTCATGTGGATCGAGCGCAAGGTGGAGGGAGATCGTGCGCAGCGCATGAAGCGCGACGGGGAATCGCTGAGCGCGAATAAGGCGGGGCGCAAGGCACTCAAGCATGCACTGTGGATCGCCATCGGGTTTTGGACCGGCTTCACGTTCGTGGGCTACTTCACGCCGATCAAAACCCTGCTCGGCGAGTTGGCGAGTTGGAGCGTGGGGCCATGGGAAACATTCTGGATACTGTTTTACGGCTTTGCGACGTACGGCAACGCCGGCTGGATGCGCGAACAGGTATGCAAGTACCTGTGTCCGTATGCGCGCTTTCAAAGCGCCATGTTTGACGCAGACACGCTGGTAATCACCTACGATGCGCAACGCGGCGAGCCGCGCGGATCACGCGGCAGGAGCGCGGACTACCAGGCCCGGGGATTGGGCGCCTGTGTGGATTGCAGCATTTGCGTGCAGGTGTGTCCCACCGGCATCGATATACGCCGCGGGCTGCAATATGAGTGCATCGGCTGCGCGGCGTGCATCGACGGTTGTAATCAGGTGATGGACAAGATGGGCTACGCGCGCGGCCTGATTCGTTATGCCACCGAAAACGCGCTCACACAGGGCCTGACGCCCGCGCAGATGATGCAGCGGGTGCTGCGTCCGCGGGTGCTGGTCTACATCGCGTTGCTTGCCGTTATCAGCTGCGCGCTGTTGGCTGCCTTGGTGCTGCGTAACCCGCTCAAAGTGGATGTCATCCGCGATCGCGCGGCACTGATGCGGGAAACCCGCGATGGCAGGATCGAAAACATTTACCGTCTGCAAATCATGAATACCGATGAGCGTGCGCATCGTTATGTGATCAAAGCGTCGGGACTCAGCGGTATTCGGGTAACGCCCTTCGTGCCGGTGGCGGTCGCGGGCGCAACCACACAGTCGATTGCTGTGACCCTGGCGGTCGATCCGGCGGGCATCAAGCCCGGTTCGCACAACATCATGTTTCACGTCGAAGACGTGGAGCGGCCGTCGCTGCGGGCTGACGAAAAATCGCGGTTCTATATCCAGTAGAGATTTATGCTTACGCAAACTGCCGCATCAAAACACTGGTATCGCGAACCGTGGCCGTGGTTACTGATGGCCGGGCCGGCGGCGGTGATAGTGGCGGGCGTTTTCACCACGTATCTGGCGGTGGTCACCAACGACGGCCTGGTTGCCGACGATTACTACAAGCGCGGCCTGGCGATCAATCAAATGCTGTCGCGGGATGCGCTGGCGCGGCAGCTCGGCCATCGTGCGCGCATAACGTTCACAGCGGATTTCAGCGGTGTCGAGGTGACCTTTGAGGACGGTGCGCCGGTGTCCGGCCCGTTGTTATTGCGGGTTGCGCATGCGGGACGCCCGTCGCTGGATAGAGTGCTGCCGCTGACGCGCCGCGAGAGCGATCACGCGTACGCGGCCGCATTTCCACCGCTCACCCGAGGACGCTGGCAGGTGACGCTGGAAGACACCAGGCGCAGCTGGCGTCTGGTCGGCGATATGGTGGTGCCGGAGCGTACGGTTATTGAACTGGCGCCACGCTAACAGTCGAGGAGGTGTGCCATGAGACGTGCGATGTGGATACTGTGGCCGTCGTTTCTGGTGGGCGGCATGGCGGAAGGGATTTTTTTCACGCTGTTTGATCCAATGGATCTCCATGTGCTGGGTAATGCTGTGGATTTAAGCCGCACCGCGGTCTATACCCTGGGGTTTTTCATGTTCTGGTGTTTCGCGGCAGCCTCCAGTGCGCTAACCTGTTTTTTGCAGCGTGACGCCGAAGCGATCAACGGGCTGTGCCCGCTACAGCCTGGTGATCGGCCTGCGGGTTGTCCCAGGGCCGGGCTGGCGGAGAAGCTCTCACAGCGTCCTTGATGTGGATCAAAGCAGGCTGCGGCTGCGATGTAATACTGCATCCGCTCACCACAGCGCTGTCCCCAGCGATTGGAGTTTCCGATGCTGCATACGCCGTTTGAATTCGACCCAGATTTGATACGCAGGCTGGATCGTAATGGTCCGCGCTACACCTCGTATCCCACGGCCGATCGTTTTGCCGCAACGTTCGGCCCCGATGACTACAGATGCTGGGTGGCCAGGCGCAATATTGGTGGCGTGCGGCGCGCGCTGTCGCTGTATGTGCATTTGCCGTTTTGCAGCACGCTGTGTTTCTACTGCGCGTGCAACAAGATTGCCACCAAAGACCATAACAAGGGCCAGCGCTATCTTGATTACCTTCTGCGGGAAATCGAGATGCAGAGCGCTTTGTTTGGAAGCGACCGGCGCGTCGAGCAGATGCACTGGGGCGGTGGCACACCGACTTTTTATGACATGCAGCAGCTCGCTGGTCTTTTCGACGCCTTGCGCGCCCGCTTTGATTTCGCCGCGGATGGTGAATATTCCATCGAGGTCGATCCGCGCACGGTCGATGTTTCCGGCGTGGCGGCCCTGCGCAAGATGGGCTTTAATCGTATCAGCCTCGGGGTGCAGGATTTCGACCCGGATGTGCAGCGCGCGGTCAACCGCGTGCAAAGCGAGTCGCAAACGCTGGCGATTATCGAGGCCGCGCACAGCGAAGGGTTCGAGTCCGTCAATGTGGATCTGATTTATGGATTGCCGAAGCAAAATACGCTGACGTTTAACCGCACGCTGGCGCGTGTGATTGCCGCAAATCCCGATCGCGTTGCGATCTACAACTATGCGCATATGCCGGCGCGCTTCACGCCGCAGCGGCGTATCCGCGAGGAAGATTTGCCCACCGCCGATACCAAACTCAAACTGCTGGGCCTGGCGGTGCAGCGCCTGGGCGCCGCAGGTTACGTTTATATCGGCATGGATCATTTTGCGCGTGCGGACGATGCCTTGGCGGTGGCGCAGCGCGAAGGGCGCTTGCAGCGCAATTTCCAGGGCTATTCGACGCATGCGGAATGCGATCTACTGGGATTGGGGGTGTCGTCGATTGGGCAGATCGGCCCCATCTATTGCCAGAATCATCGTGATCTACCGGCCTACTACAACAGTATTGACCGCGGGCAATTGCCGATTGCGCGCGGCATGGAACTGAGCGCCGATGATCTGGCGCGCCGTGCCGTGATCCAGCACCTGATGTGCGATTTTGCACTCTCCAAGCAGAATATAGAAATATCGTATCTACTTGTTTTTAATGAATATTTCAAGAGCGAGTTACAGGAACTGGAGGCGCTGGCGCGGGCCGGGCTGGTGGAACTGGATGAGCACTGGATAACGGTCACCCCCAAGGGGCGCATGCTGGTGCGCAACCTGTGCATGGTGTTCGACACCTATTTGCGCAAGGATCAGGAACTGCGCAAGTTCTCGCGCGTCATCTGATGGGCTGGCTCGAATCGCTGGCGCTGGCCGCCTTTGTTGCAGGTTTGACGGGCGGCGTACATTGCGCGGCGATGTGCGGCGGTATTGTGTGCATGCTCACCCATGACGGCAAGGCAAGGGGCGGTAGCCGCTGGAAGTTTACGCTGGCGTATAACGCGGGGCGAATTTTAAGCTACGCTTTTGCAGGCGCGCTGGCGGGTGCCGTGGGGCACGCGGGTTTGCTGTTGCGCGGATCGATTCCCGTGCAGCAGGTGTTCATGCTGGTGGCCGGTATTACCCTGTGCGTGATGGCCTTGTACCTGGCAGGCCTGTCGCCACTGATGCGTGGTCTGGAAGCTGCGGGTATCGTGCTGTGGCGCCAGGTGGAACCGTTTACGCGCCGCATGCTGCCCGTCGATAGTGCATCGAAAGCGTTTGGCCTTGGGGTGCTGTGGGGATGGCTGCCTTGTGGCATGGTGTATGCCGCTTTGTTGTTGGCTCTGAGTACCGGCCGGCCACTGCAGGGCGCTGTCGTGATGCTCGCCTTTGGCTTGGGTACCTTGCCGAACATGCTGTTGATGAGCGGTATGGTCCGGCGTTTGCAACCGTTATTAAAATTACGTGGCGCGCGGTGGGTGGCCGCCGCTTTCGTCGCAGCGGCAGGACTCTATGGTGTCATCCACGGCGTGCATCTCAATGTGGCCGCTGATCCGCAAGCGCCAGTGTATTCAGTCACGCCAGCGACGAA
Source organism: Bordetella parapertussis (assembly GCA_945861275.1). GTDB lineage: Bacteria > Pseudomonadota > Gammaproteobacteria > Burkholderiales > SG8-41 > UBA5216. The sequence continues at coordinate 12,900 of CAMATZ010000009.1, read as the reverse complement.
GACAGACCGGTAGAGACGATCACCATAAACTTCGCCACTGCACCCACGGCAAATAGGGTGTTTAAAAATCCTGTATTCTGGGTTTGGATGCACCGCCACACTCAGAAAAGGATAGCTGTATGGAAACCATGATGCCCTTCAAAGCGCCGGTAGTGGATGAATTATCTGTGCGTGTGGTGGTCGATTCGCAATACGAGCGTTTCCTGCCCAAGGCCACCCATCCTCGCGTTGGCATCGAGCATATGGGCCGGGTTCCGGGGCGTCACATGTCGACGCTGGCTGCCGAGTGGGGATTGTCGCTGCACCTGAGCGCGGTTCAGGCGGGCGCCAGGTCGCAGTACCTGCTCGACTTCGGCTACACGCCGGAGATTCTCAACCGGAATTTCGATCTGCTCGACATCAATCCGGCGGCGATCAATGGTTTGATTCTCAGCCACGGTCATCGCGATCACTTCGGCGGCCTCGACGGCTTTGTATTGCAGCATCGCAGCCGGATGCGCAATGATCTGGCGCTGTATGTCGGCGGCGAGACGGTATTTCGCGAGAAATGGATCAAGGAAAAAGACGGCGAGGTGATGTCGTGGGGCGCAATTAACATGGCTTCGCTGCGGGCGCAGAACGTTGCCACCGTCTGCTGCCAAACCCCGCACTCACTCGATGGCGCCTTTACCTCAGGCTATATCGAGCGCAAGTCATTTGAGGTGGTGACTGGCGGCTCGCTGGTTCAGGACGACCATTACAGTGAGGCCGAGCGCAGCGGCAAACTCGTGCGCGATCAGCATGAGGACGAGCACGCCACCTGCTATATCGTCAAGGGCCGCGGCCTGGTCGTCATTTCGTCATGCGGACACACCGGCATCATCAACACCGTCAGGAGCGCAATGAACGCCGCCAATGTGGACAAGGTTCATGCCGTCGTTGGCGGCTTTCATCTGGGCCTCGCGTCGCCGGATTATTTGCAGCACAGCCTGCGCGAACTCGAAGCACTGAATCCTGATGTGATTGTTCCGATGCACTGTACCGGCGCACCGTTTATCGCGATGATGCGCGAGCGCATGCCTGAAAAACTGGTGTACTCCAACGTCGGCAGCCGCTTTACCTTCGGCGCCTGAAGCGGCGCGCTGCGGCACAGCCCGTGGTGAATGGATCATAGGTCTCGAATTTTTCAGAACCGGACTTATTGTCATACGGGCAGGTTACGGTAGCAAAAGTTTCCGCGATTGACTGTACGCCGGTCGCGGGATAGATTGCCGTTTGGTGAAAACTGGTGTTTTAAATTTCCATACCCCCGAGAGGAGCACAGCAATGAGCTACAACCCCGCCGCCAACTACGAGATCAAAGTCTGGGACGTTGAGTTCCGCAAAGTCCCGACGCGCACGCTGATGGCGCGCGTCTATCAACCCCAGGGCGCCGGCCCGTTCCCGGTGTTGCTGGACGTGCACGGTGGCGCCTGGCACGACAAGGACCGGTTCGCGAATGTGCCGATGGACGAGGCAGTGGCCAGAAGCGGCGTACTGGTTGTCGCCATCGACATGAGGAACTCCCCCGAAGCGCCGTACCCGGGGTCAGTGCAGGATGCGAGCTATGGCGTGCGCTGGCTCAAGTCGAAAGCGCGTGAATGGAAAGGCGACCCCACGAACCTCGGCATACTCGGCAGCTCGAGCGGCGGCCATGTCGCGGAACTGCTGGCGATGCGCCCGCGCGATCCGCGCTACAACGCGATTGCCGTCGAGGGGTCGAACGCCGACGCCACCGTGGCCTATGTTGCCACGCGCTCGCCGATCAGCGACTGCCATGCCCGCTACGAGCACATGGTCAACACCAACCGTGCCGAGATGGTGAAGAAGAGCAAGATGTACTTCGATCCGTGGGAATCGATAATCGAGGGCAATCCGGCGCTGATACTCGAGCGCGGCGAAAAGGTCACGCTGCCGCCGCTGCTGATCATGCAGGGCGAGCTTGATTCCAACGTGCCGTGGCAGATCCAGGAGAAATTCGCCAAGGCCTATCGCGCAGCCGGCGGCGAGTGCGAGCTCGAGATCTTCAAGGATTGCGAACACCAATGGATCGCAGATCCGGGTCCGCAAACCGACCGTGCTCACGAAATCCTCAAGGCTTTCATCGCGCGGCAGCTGGGAGCGATGCGCAAGGCAGCGTAAGCCGGGCGCATTCGGCACGCCGCTGGCAGCGCGTCTCGTCCTGCCCGCACGAGCGCCGCTTGCCGCATTCATGGTAAATCTTGTGGCGTTGCTGATGGCCTGGGCCGGAGTGTTTGGTTCGCGCAACGGCAACCGGCAGGACGGCCAGGGCAATTTCAGGGCGGCGCGCTGGCGTCGTGCAATAGTCTGGCCAACTGCGCTTGATGCACGAGCAAATCCGCCAGCGTGTGGCGGTCGAGCACCTCGAAAAATGCGCGCAAGGCCTGCTCCAGGACGCTGACCAAGGTGCAGGCCGGGATAATGGTGCAGTTCAGATTGCTTTTTTCGAAGCACTCGACCACGGCCAGGTCTTCTTCGGAATTTCGCACCACTTCACCAATGTTGATCTGCTAAAGATAGATTGGAAAACCCTCTTCGCTTGATTTAGATCAAACGGGGTTGGAAGCCGGTTCCCTAAACTTGTCCCCGTGCCGTAATCGGGAAGGACAAGTGATGGCTACACAGACGTACAAGCAGTGGTCGGTGGTAACGGCGAGCACGAGCGCATTCACGGTTTGCTTCATGGTGTGGATGATGTTCGCCGTGATTGGCATCCCGATCAAGCAGTCTCTTGGCCTCAATGAAACCGAGTTCGGCATTCTGGTGGCAACACCCGTGCTCACCGGCTCATTGATACGTCTGCCACTGGGCATGTGGACCGACCGCTTCGGTGGGCGTCTCGTGTTTTTCATCCTGATGCTGTGCACGGTAATTCCGATCTGGATGATTTCCTGGGCAACCCAGTTCTGGCATTTTCTGGTTACCGGCCTGTTCGTGGGTGTGGCAGGCGGCTCTTTTACCGTAGGTATAGCTTATTGCGCACGCTGGTTCCCGCGCAACCAGCAGGGCTTCGCTATGGGCATTTTCGGCATGGGCAATACGGGGGCAGCAGTGACCAAGCTCGTTGCCCCCTCCATCGTCGTGGCTTACGGCTGGGCAATGGTGCCCAAGGTTTACGCCGTGGTGATGCTGATTACCGCTGTGCTGTTCTGGATTTTTACCTTCACTGACGAGACACACACGGCTGCTTCTGCCGAGGTAACGGTTAAAGAGCAGTTGATGGCGCTGAAGGACCCGGTGGTGTGGCGTTACAGCCAGTATTACTCTATCGTCTTCGGCGGCTACGTCGCGTTGTCGCTGTGGATGACCAAGTACTACATCACCGAATACGGTTTTGACATCAGGATAGCGGCGTTGCTTGCCGCCGGATTTAGTATTCCCGGCGGTGTGTTGCGCGCAGTGGGTGGATGGATTTCCGACAAGTACGGCGCGCACGTGGTCACCTGGTGGGTGTTGTGGGTGGGGCTGGTGTGCCTGTTCTTTTTGTCCTATCCGCAGACGGACTTCACCATACATACCGTGTCCGGGCCGAAGACATTTCATATCGGTCTCAACCCGACGATGTTCACCATCCTCATGTTCACCATGGGTATCGCCTTTGCCATCGGCAAAGCCTCGGTGTTCAAGTACATCTCCGACGACTATCCCCAAAACATTGGTGTGGTGTCGGGTGTCGTAGGGCTTGCGGGCGGCATGGGCGGTTTCATTCTGCCCATCCTGTTCGGCGCGCTGGTGGACCTGACAGGCGTGCGCTCCTCTGCGTTCATGCTGATGTTCGGCATCGTGTGGGTGTCATTGATGTGGATGTACTTCAGCGAGGTGCGTCCGATGAGCATGGCAGAAGCCAAAAAGTATCCTGAACCCGCGCGCAACATTTTGACACAGGTATAACCATGCAAACCTCAAAGCAAACCAGTTACGCTGGCGGCGCTGCGGACATCGAGAAGTGGGATATCGAAGACAATAAATTCTGGGAAACCACGGGCAAACGCATCGCTTACCGCAATTTGGCCATCTCAGTGCCGGCGCTGCTGTGTGGTTTCGCGGTGTGGGGTATGTGGGGCATTATTACCGTGCAAATGCTGAATCTGGGGTTCCCATTCAGCCAGGCCGAGTTGTTCACGCTGACTGCCATCGCGGGCATCGCCGGCGCCACCATGCGCATCCCGGCGTCATTCTTGATCCGACTGGCCGGCGGGCGCAACACGATCTTCCTGACTACCGCGATGCTGCTGGCGCCTGCGCTGGGCACCGGGATCGTGCTGCAGCACAAGGACTGGCCGCTGTGGGCCTTCCAGTTGATGGCGCTGTGGTCGGGTGTCGGTGGCGGCAACTTCGCCAGTTCGATGTCCAACATCAGCACCTTCTTTCCGAAGCGGCTGCAGGGCACGGCGCTGGGATTGAACGCCGGCCTGGGCAACTTCGGCGTGACGACGATGCAAGTCGTCATCCCGCTGGTGATGACGGTAGGGTTGCTCGGTTCCATCGGCGGACCGCCGGAAATACTGCTCAAGGACTCAGGCTGGATCTTCGGCAAGATCGCCGCCGGCACGCCCACCTGGATCCAGAACGCCGGTTTCGCCTGGGTGCTGTCACTGGTGCCGTTGGCGATGTTGTGCTGGTTCGGCATGAACAACCTGAAGACAATCTCGCCCAACACCGGCAACCCGATCGTCGCGTTCTCGAAAGTAACCTACCTGTACACGCTAGCCTTCGTGCCGTCGATCTTGATGTTGTACCTGTACCTGCCGGCGCCGACTGGGCTGGGTCTGCTCAACATGTGGGTCGCGATCCCGTTCGATATTATCCTTGCGCTGCTGGTGATGAAGCTCGCCGCCTTCGGCCCAATGAAGGAAGGCGTGGCCAAGCAATTCGAGATATTCAAGAACAAGCACACCTGGTCGATGACGGCGCTCTACATTGTTACCTTCGGCTCGTTTATCGGCTTCTCGATGGCGTTGCCGCTGTCGATCACGGTGATCTTTGGCGTCAGTCACGTGCCCGATGCGGCGGGCGTCATGCAACACACCCTCAAAAATCCCAATGCACCTTCGGCATTGACGTACGCCTGGATCGGCCCGTTCGTCGGCGCACTGATCCGGCCGCTGGGCGGCTGGATTTCGGACAAAGTGGGCGGTTCGATAGTCACGCAAATCATTTCAGCGGTGATGGTGATCGCCTCGGTCGCAGTGGGTTATGTGATGTTGTTGGCTTACAAGTCGCCCGCGCCGGAGCAGTATTTCCTGCTGTTCATGGTGCTGTTCGTCGTGCTGTTCGCTGCAACCGGCATCGGCAACGGCTCCACTTTTCGCACCATCGGTGTGATTTTTGATCGCACGCAAGCAGGCCCGGTGCTGGGCTGGACATCGGCGGTGGCGGCTTACGGCGCGTTCATCGCGCCGGTGGTGATCGGGGGGCAAATCAAAGCCGGCACACCGGAGATCGCGATGTATGCATTCGCAATTTTCTACGGCCTGTGTCTGGTGCTTAACTGGTGGTTCTATTTACGTGCCGGCGCGTACGTGAAGAACCCGTGATTGTTGATCGTTTGGCGGTAATAGAAAACATAATAAAAACATATACTTACGCATCAACAGTAAAATTCCGAAAGCTTGATCCAGATCAATTTCGCTCGCGCCCGCGACCGCACAATAGGTGCCAAGGGTGGCGGCGCGCCGCGCAAGTAAAAAATGCAAAACAATCTTCAGGAGTGAGGGTATGAGCCACTTTCTTGACCGCTTGAATTATTTCTCCCAGCCGCGGGAATCCTTCGCCGATGGGCACGGCGTGGTCACCGGTGAAGACCGCACTTGGGAAGATGCTTATCGCAATCGCTGGGCGCACGACAAGATTGTGCGCTCCACCCACGGCGTGAACTGCACGGGATCGTGCTCGTGGAAAATTTACGTCAAGGGCGGCATCGTCACCTGGGAAACCCAGCAGACCGATTACCCGCGCACGCGCTGGGATATGCCCAACCATGAACCACGGGGTTGCGCGCGTGGCGCGAGCTACAGTTGGTATCTCTACAGCGCCAACCGGGTGAAATACCCGCTGGTGCGCAGCAGGTTGCTGAAAAGCTGGCGCGAGGCGCGGCTGGATAAGAACCCGGTGGAGGCCTGGGCCTCCATCGTCGAATCTGCTGACAAGCGCCGCGATTACCAAAGCGTGCGCGGGCTAGGCGGCTTCGTGCGCGCCAGCTGGGACGAAGTCAATGAAATCGTTGCAGCCGCCAATGTTTACACCATCAAGAAGCACGGGCCTGACCGGGTTATCGGTTTCTCACCGATTCCGGCGATGTCGATGGTGAGTTATGCCGCCGGCAGCCGCTATTTGAGCCTGATTGGCGGCGTATGCATGAGCTTCTATGACTGGTACTGCGACCTGCCGCCGTCGAGCCCGCAAACCTGGGGCGAACAGACCGACGTGCCTGAATCGGCAGATTGGTTCAACTCGGGTTTCATCATTGCCTGGGGTTCCAACGTGCCGCAGACACGCACACCCGATGCCCACTTCTTCACCGAAGTTCGCTACAAAGGCACCAAGACCGTGGCGGTTACGCCGGATTATTCCGAAGTCGCCAAGCTCGCCGATATCTGGATGCACCCCAAGCAGGGCACCGACGCGGCCGTGGCCATGGCCATGGGTCATGTGATCCTCAAGGAGTTTTACTTTGACAAACGCAGTGCGTATTTCGACGACTATACGCGCCGCTATACCGATATGCCGATGCTGGTTCTGCTGAAGGAACACCAAACGGCAGGCGGCGGGAAAATCATGGTGCCGGACCGTTACGTGCGCGCCTCCGACTTTGGCGACAAGCTTGGCCAGACCAACAACCCGGAATGGAAAACGGTAGCCATCGATACCTCGGGCAAGGTGGTGCTGCCCCACGGCGCCATCGGCTTTCGCTGGGGCCCCGATGGCCGCGCCGATCAGGGTCAGTGGAACCTCGAAGCCCGGGAAGCGCATCATGGCACCGACGTGAAGCTCAAACTCTCGCTGCTCGAAGACGGCAATTCAAGCAAGGAAACTGCTCAGGTCGGCTTTCCGTATTTCGGCGGCATCGAAACCCAGCACTTTACCCATAGCCCCCAGAGCGATGTGCTGGTACGCACGGTGCCGGTGCAACGCATTACCCTGGGCGCCGGCAGCGAACAGCGCGAAGCGTTGGTTGCGACCGTGTTTGATCTGCAAGTGGCCAACTACGGCGTGGCGCGCGGGTTGCCGGGTGAACTTGCGGCGGCCAGCTACGATGACGACACGCCGTACACGCCCGCGTGGCAGGAGCGCATCACCGGCGCGCCGCGCGAGCAGGTGATTGCCGTAGCACGCCAGTTCGCCGACAACGCGGATAAGACGCAGGGCAAGTCGATGGTGATTATCGGCGCGGCCATGAACCACTGGTACCACAGCGACATGAACTATCGCGGCATTATCAACATGCTGATGCTGTGCGGCTGCATCGGCAAAAGCGGCGGTGGCTGGGCGCATTATGTGGGACAGGAAAAATTGCGTCCGCAAACGGGCTGGACTGCACTGGCCTTCGCTCTGGACTGGATACGCCCGCCGCGCCAGCAAAACAGCACCAGTTTCTTTTATGCCCATACCGACCAGTGGCGCTACGAAAAACTGGGCGTCGAGGAAGTGCTGTCGCCCTTGGCGGACAAGAAGCTGTTCGGCGGCAGCATGATCGACTACAACGTGCGTGCCGAGCGCATGGGCTGGTTGCCCTCCGCGCCGCAACTAAAGACCAATCCGCTGCAAGTGGTGCGCGATGCGCAGGCGGTGGGCATGGATCCAAAAGACTACGCGGTGAAGGCGCTGAAGGAAGGCTCGCTCACCATGAGTTGTGAGGACCCCGATCATCCCGCTAACTGGCCGCGCAATCTGTTTGTGTGGCGCTCCAATCTGCTGGGTTCCAGCGGCAAGGGGCACGAGTACTTTCTCAAGCATTTACTCGGCACCAGTAACGGCGTGCAGGGCAAGGATTTAGGCGCCGAAGAGGCAAAACCTGAAGAGGTTGTGTGGCATGACAAGGCACCGGAAGGCAAGCTCGACCTGCTGGTGACACTCGACTTTCGCATGAGCACCACGTGCCTGTACTCGGATATCGTGCTGCCCACCGCCACCTGGTACGAGAAGAACGACCTCAACACCAGCGACATGCATCCGTTCATTCATCCGCTGTCTACTGCGGTGGATCCGGCATGGCAATCCAGAAGCGACTGGGACATTTATAAAGGCTTTGCGAAAAAATTCAGCGAAGTCTGTGCCGGACATCTCGGTGTGGAGAAGGAGCTGGTGTTGACGCCCTTGATGCACGACACGCCCGCGGAGCTCGCGCAGGCTCTGGATGTGAAGGAATGGAAAAAGGGCGAGGTCGATCTGATCCCCGGCAAAACCGCGCCGCAGATGACGGTTGTGGAACGCGATTACCCGAACGTGTACAAGCGTTTCACCGCGCTGGGCCCTCTCATGGACAAGGTGGGGAATGGCGGCAAAGGCATCACCTGGAACACGCAGGAAGAGGTCAGGCAGCTGGGCGAACTCAATGGGCTTAACGCGGCCGGGGGCGTGACGCAGGGCATGCCCAGGATCGAGACCGACATCGACGCCTGCGAGGTGATCCTGCAGCTCGCCCCCGAGACCAATGGACATGTGGCGGTAAAAGCGTGGCAGGCGCTGGGCAAACAGACGGGGCGCGACCATACGCATCTGGCGATTCATCGCGAAGACGAAAAAATCCGCTTCCGCGATATTCAGGCACAGCCGCGCAAGATTATCTCGTCGCCGACCTGGAGTGGCATCGAGAGCGAGACAGTTTCCTACAACGCAGGTTATACCAACGTGCATGAACTGATACCGTGGCGCACCCTGACCGGCCGCCAGCAGTTTTATCAGGATCATCCGTGGATGCGGGCGTTTGGCGAAGGCTGTGTCAGCTACCGCCCGCCGGTGGACCTGAAGACCACCGCCGGCATCCACGGCATCAAGCCGAACGGCAATCCGGAGATACTGCTCAACTTCATCACGCCGCACCAGAAGTGGGGCATCCACTCGACCTATACCGATAACCTGCTGATGCTCACGTTAAGCCGCGGCGGGCCGTGCGTATGGCTCTCGGAAGATGATGCGAAGCGAGCCGGTATCGTGGACAACGACTGGATTGAACTGTTCAACATCAACGGCGCCATTGCGGCGCGCGCAGTAGTGAGTCAGCGCGTCAATCCCGGCATGGTGATGATGTATCACGCGCAGGAGAAGATCGTGAACACGCCGGGCTCGGAGATTACCGGTGCGCGCGGCGGCATCCACAACTCGGTGACACGCATCGTGTTAAAGCCCACGCACATGATCGGCGGCTATGCGCAACTCAGCTACGGCTTTAACTACTACGGCACCATCGGCACCAATCGCGACGAATTTGTGGTGGTGCGCAAGATGGTCAAGATCGACTGGCTCGACACACCCGCCACAACCGAACCTGCTTTGGACGCCCAACAGGCATAAGTAAACCGAGGGTAACCGAGGGAAATCAGATGAAGGTACGCGCTCAAATCGGCATGGTGCTGAATCTCGACAAGTGCATCGGATGCCACACCTGTTCAGTGACCTGCAAAAATGTGTGGACCAGCAGGCCGGGCGTGGAATACGCCTGGTTCAACAACGTCGAGACCAAACCCGGCATCGGCTACCCGAAGGAATGGGAGAATCAGAGCAAGTGGAACGGCGGCTGGGTGCGCAAAGCCAACGGCAGCATCGAGCCGCGCCAGGGTGCGAGGTGGAAGCTGCTGATGCGCATCTTCGCCAATCCCAATTTGCCGGAGATCGACGACTACTACGAACCTTTCACCTTCGACTACGATCATCTGCAGTCGGCCCCCGAAATGACTGCGGCGCCCACCGCGCGCCCGCGCAGCCTGATCACCGGCAAGACTATGGAGAAGATCGTCTGGGGTCCGAACTGGGAAGAGATTCTCGGGGGTGAATTCAGCAAACGCAGCAAGGACAGGAATTTCGACGACATCCAGAAGGATATCTACGGCCAGTTTGAAAACACCTTCATGATGTACCTGCCGCGACTGTGCGAGCATTGCCTGAACCCAGCCTGCGTCGCGAGCTGCCCCTCGGGCTCGATCTACAAGCGCGAGGAAGACGGTATCGTGCTGATCGATCAGGATAAGTGCCGGGGCTGGCGCATGTGCGTCAGCGGCTGTCCGTATAAAAAAATCTATTACAACTGGCAATCGGGCAAGGCCGAGAAATGCACGTTCTGCTATCCACGCATCGAGGCAGGCCAGCCCACGGTGTGCTCGGAAACCTGCGTCGGCCGTATTCGCTATCTCGGTGTGTTGCTGTACGACGCCGATCGCATCCAGGCAGCCGCCAGCGTCGAACACGACCGCGACTTGTACCAGGCGCAGCTTGACATCTTTCTCGACCCGAACGACTCCGGGGTGATCGAGCAGGCGCGCGCTGATGGCATTCCTGACGCGTGGATGGAATCCGCGCGCAGAAGCCCCGTTTACAAAATGGCAGTGGAATGGAAAGTGGCGCTGCCGCTGCACCCCGAATACCGCACGCTGCCGATGGTGTGGTATGTGCCGCCGCTGTCACCGATCAGCGCCGCAGCCAATGCCGGGCATGTGGGCGCCAACGGTGAAATACCGGACGTGAACCAACTGCGCATTCCGGTTAAGTACCTCGCCAACCTGCTCACCGCCGGTGACACGGCGCCGGTGGTGCGCGCGCTCGAACGCATGCTGGCGATGCGTGCCTACCAGCGTGAGAAGCATGTGGATGGGCGCGTCAATACGGCCGTATTAAAGCAGGTGGGCATGACCCAGCTTGAAGTGGAAGACATGTACCACGTGATGGCCATCGCCAATTACGAAGACCGCTTTGTAATTCCGAGCACGCACCGTGAGTACGCCGAAAACACCTTCGACATCCGTGGCGGCTGCGGCTTCTCGTTTGGCAACGGCTGTTCCGATGGCGCGAGCAAGGTCAGTCTGTTCGGTGGCACCAAAAAGCGCACCATTCCCATAAAGGCAAAGGTTTAAGCCATGACCCTCACCTCGTCCCTCACTTCGTCCATTGCCTCGAAAGTTCCCAACGCGTCCCTCACCTTGCGGGTGCTCGCGCGTCTGTTGAGCTATCCCGGCGCCGAATTGCGCAGCCATCTATCGGAGATGCGCGAGGCGCTGCACGGCGAGCACGCCATCACCTTCGCGCGACTGTCGGAACTGGATGTGCTGATGGATACACTCTCCATCGGTGATCCGCTCGACGCTGAGGCCGCCTACGTGAACCTGTTCGACCGTGGCCGCGCCACTTCCTTGCACTTGTTTGAGCATGTGCATGGCGATTCGCGTGATCGCGGTCCGGCGATGATTGATCTGGCGCAGACCTATGACAAAGCCGGACTTTATCTCGCGCCCGGCGAGCTTCCCGATTACCTTCCAGCAGTGCTGGAATTCGTATCTACCCAGCCGCCGCGCGAAGCCCGCGCCTTTCTGAGCGAGATGGCGCACATCTTCAACGCCATCTTCGGCGCACTGCAGCAACGCCAGAGCGCGTACGCCAGCGTGATCGGCGCCTTGATGGAACTGGCGGGTGAGAAGGCGCAAGCCGTGAAGCTCGCGCCCGAGGAGCCGCTGGACGAGAGTTGGGTCGAGCCACCGGTTTTCGGCGGTTGTTCCTCAAAAGGCCAGGCCGCGCCCGGCCAGCCGCAACCGATCCACATCATTCGCAAGGACAAATCAGCACAAGGAGCGTCGTTATGACCACGCTGCATGGTTTTCTCTTCCAAGTCTATCCGTACGTCTGCTTCACAGTGTTCCTGGTGGGCAGCCTGATCCGCTTCGACCAGAATCAGTACAGTTGGAAGAGCGACTCGTCGCAGATGCTGCGCGCCGGCACTCTGCGCTGGGGCAGTAATCTGTTTCACGCGGGCATACTGTTCCTGTTCTTCGGTCATCTCGTCGGGCTGTTCACGCCGCACGCAGTGTATGGGGTCTTCATGAGCGCGGCGACCAAGCAGATGCTTGCCGTCGTGGCAGGCGGTGCCGCCGGCCTGGTGTGTTTCGTCGGCTTGTCGCTGTTGCTGTATCGGCGCGTGTTCGATGCACGCATCCGCTTCACCAGCCACCCCACCGACATTGCGGTTCTCGTCGTCCTGTGGGTCCAGCTCGTGGTAGGACTGATCACGCTGCCATTTTCATGGCAGCATGCCGACGGCAGCGTGATGCTGATACTGGCGGATTGGGCGCAGCGCATCGTCACGCTGCAGGCGGTGGACGCCACTGCGCTGGCCGGCCTGCCGTGGCCCTACCTTTTCCACGTGGTGTTCGGCATGACGATCTTCCTGCTGTTTCCGTTCAGCCGGCTGGTGCACGTGTGGAGCGGTTTTGCATCGGTGAGTTACCTTTTTCGCCCGTACCAGATCGTGCGCAGCCGCCGGCTGAATCTGCCGCCGGGCCACAACCAGCCGCCGCCGCACCAGCCCGGCGCCGGTGTTTAAGGAGAGCGCATGACAATCGACACTTTGCAACCATCGGCGCTGGCACGCATCAACGGCGTGGCCTTGCACACTGCGGACGACAAGCTTTCGCCCGACGAACTGCGGCAGCGCGCCTGCACCGAATTGCTGCGCCAGGCCGCGCAAGCTTCCGGTCTGCTGGAAGCGAACGACGTACCTTCCACCGATGGTGTAATCAGCGAGACCGCATCAAGCGCCATCGATACGCTGCTGGAACAGAACCTGAACATGCCCGAGCCCTTGGAGGAAGCTTGCCGCCGCCACTATGCCGCGCACGCGGGCACCTACCGCACCGGCGAGCGTGTGCGGGTGCGGCA
>CAMATZ010000008.1 GCA_945861275.1 Bordetella parapertussis | reverse complement strand
TCAGTTCGCCATCATGTTCGGCCAACGCTTCACCGAGCGGGTGTAACATGCACACGGCTTGCCCACCGCGTCGGTCGCTCGTCGCAAGCGACGCCCTCCGCCGTGGACAAGTCTGCACCGAGCCTTTCACACAGAATTCCGGATACCTCCTAGACTTGGCGTCCAGGCGCTCCTTTCTTTGCCATTCTTAGATCGTACATGTCAGACATCTCTTTGACCGTAACCAGTCCACCTATGCTAGCTTGCTTCACCAGTTTGTGTAATGTGGTGTGCAACACGGCTGCCTCGAAACTTTTAGCAGCGCGGACAATAGCTAACTCAATCGATGAAAGACGCGCTTTTAAATCGGCATCCCTTACTTTGCTTATGCAAGTAAGGAATACATCTAGTGGGTCATCCCTCGGTTTCGGTAGCGGGCGTACCAACTTAGCTTCCCTTGCCAGAGCCACGTGCTGCTACGAGTCCGCGCAGTATCGCAAGGGCTTCCGCGCCAAGTTGGCCGCTAAAGCGGGCTACTACTGCATCAAAGGTTCCATAATCTTCAATCGCTTGCTGCAGCAGCTTATGAAATCCAGCTTGCGTTACCTCGAGTCCAAACACTTCACGTGTGAGCACTCCAACATTTTCACCGAAGGTCTCTGCTTGAGGGCGCTCCACGTTTGCCTCCTGTCCCGTACGGCGCAGCTTCCAAACACATGTTTGGGGAACTTCTTGAAGCACAACGGGTGAATGAGTGGCTATGATTGCAACTCCATTACGATCGACCAAAAGTTCAGATAGCGAGCGGATGAATGCCGATAAGAGTGGGGGGTGAAGATGTGCTTCGGGTTCGTCCAACAGTACCAGCGTGCGCTCTTCGACATTTTCTACGAGTCGGGACATTGTTAATAGCACGATCTTGTGACCCGAACTCAACTTACGAAAGAGCGCTAACCCTCGTTTTTCAAACTCCCCAGCTTCTTCGGTTTGATCGTCATTATCTGCGAGCGCGGTAACGCCCGCTTCTTTAAATATTGGATCGGCTTCAAGGACCTCGAGCGCACGGCGCCACCTATGAAAACGAGCGCCTTTTACGCAAACACTGACACTCTTTACAAACTCATTTGCTAACATTTCAGGACTTTTGGGAGTGCCAATAACCTTCGACGCCCCCGCGCGTTTTAGGCCAATATAGGAATATGTGATGCCGCTTTGATGCTGTGCTTCCTGAGAGAGTGGCTCGAATGGATCGAACGCGCTGAAAGTGACAGATACCAATCTCGAAAACTGCGATTCGTCGCCGACTGAACTTATGAATGGATTCTTTGACTGCTCTGGCGAGGAAAAAGAGAAAGAACCAACCCTTCTCAGTGTCCCTTCTTTCTCAATTAACGCGCGCGTCATTAAATTCAGTACGTAAGTCTTTCCAACGCCATTCCGTCCAATTAAGACGTGGATATTGGTCGGAGGATACGACTCGGGATTCACTTCAAACGTAAGTTCAACCGGTGGCTGCTTGCTTGCAACTTGTCGAGGTGCAGTGTATGAAAATTGGTACTGCGATAGCCGGGCACCCCCAGACGCCATGCGCCGAAATTGACTGACGACTGTCGTTGCTGATACAGACCTAAGCAGAGAAACTGTGGTCACATCTTCTGCAATAGCTAGGTTAAAAATATTTTCATCATTCGCAATGTCTCGCAATGCGCCTAAAACCTGATCGCGAATAGTAGGGCCTAAGTCATTCAAGCTTTGGTAATAACTGTCATCTTGACCGACAGAAAAAAATGCATCACTGAGTTTTTCAAACTGATCGGGAATTAAGGGTCGGCGCTGCCCTTGACGCATCTGGAACTGTCCAATCTTCACACCTCCAATATCGTGGGGTTCTCCCGCCTCATCTACTACTATCAATGAGTAAAGTGTCGAGTACTTGAACCAGTCGTCCCAGTTGTCAGTTGTCAAGAAAGCGGCGTACTGCACTGACCTAGGCGGGCCCACGCCTACCGGCAATACCGTAAAAGTAAGGGTTTCATTTGTCATGTAAGCTCGATTTCTCGACTGCACACAACCACGAGGGGCCAGGTCTTTCGTAATCGCATGTCAAGAAGAAATTCCCGCTTACGCCCCTGTCCACTTTCCCCGCTTTCCCCGTTCCCCGAATGTACCCCCCTTTCCCCGCATGAGACACGAAGAGGCACGTCTTTTATCGTGCGATAACGCAAGGCCTTCATGTGGTCTTAAAGCAGATTCACTGGCCGGGGATAGTTTACGCCGTACTCGCCGGCGCGTTTGCGCTCAATACTCTGACGGTGCCGATATAGGTGTCGCGCAACAGTACCCGTGCAATCGTATCGGCGGGAAAACGCGGCAACGCGCGTTCTGGAATCAGGAATTCTGCGTTAAGAATCAGCTTTTCCTCGCTGGGCCAGGGGCCCGTGATTTTGTCCGCGCGCCATAGTCTTGCGCTGAAGCCGTCGGTGCCCAGTGCCGGCAGGCAGCGCAAATCCAGAATGCCGTTATCCACGCGCATCAAGTCCGTTCCGACCGTAACGGAAAACGTCGCTTCAAGCGTCGCATTCACTTCGCGCGGGTGGAACGCGGGCGGGCTTGCCTTGGGCGGCAGCAGCAGTGCGGTAGCGCGTTCTTTGGCCAGCCTGCTCAAGTATCGTAGCGCCATGGGCAGCCAGAAAATCAGAACTATCAGGCCCAATAGACGCAGTTCGGATTCCGGTGGCAGCAGCAGGTACATGCCCAGCCCCAACGCGGCCAGAAACGTAAAGCCATAGGCGACGAGCTTTTTTCGAGGCATTGCTGCTCCGGTGAGTGTGAATATGGCGTTGCGCCCCGGTTCCCCAAGTTAGTTTGGCGCCGCGGTGGAGCGTAACGCAGCCGCGCATCAGGCACAAATCCCGTGCTTCAGTTCCACGGGAACGCGGGAACGACATGGTCAGGTCTTTCAAAATCACATTTGCGATTACAGCCTACGCCAGCGCCTTCAACCCTTTACGTTCGATGATATTAAGCAGCTTCAGCGCCGGCCCGCTCGGCTTCTTGTCGCCGATTTCCCACTTATGCACCGTTGATACGCTGGTGTTGAGACAGGCTGCAAATACGCATAATGCAGGAGAGCATTGTCTAACAGAGTCTTCGCGGCCTATCGGTGTTGCATGGTACGGCGAGCAGGATGAGAACAGGTCTTTCGTTATCGTACGATACTGAACGACCTGACCCAATATCGTTCGCTTAGGCCAAGTAGCCCGTTCGGGCTGAGAGCTTGTCGAAGCCCTGTCTCATAGCAAGACCCTTCGACAAGCTCTGGGCGAACGGGGGTAAAGCGAACAGTGTTGCGACCTGTTCCCTTTGCTGCTCTACCTCGCCGCAGCCGGAAATGCGGGCAGTTTGCCAAGGTCGCGCGGGTCATGCTGGATAATCATCGTGGCCTTGAGATTCGCCGCGATTTTCTTCACGCGATCAATTGAGGCCAGCGTTTCGGCGCGATTGACGTTGAAGATGGGCATACCGCCGGTCTCATAGTTTTCACGGAAGTGCGCAAGATCGCCGCTCAATATCACATTGCCTGTTTGCGCCAGCTTCACCAGTAAAACAGTATGGCCCGGCGTATGGCCCGGCGTTCCGATTATCAATACCCTGCCATCGCCGAACACATCATGGTCGAGCAATATGGGTACAAGCTTGCCGCCACCGCTGGTCCAGTGCGCAAACGGCTTGGGATTCAGCATGGGATAGGGCTTGCCGCCCGCAATGAGATCCCAGTCACCCTTGCCGATCAGCAGCGTCGAACCGGGAAACGAACTCACCTGACCAATGTGGTCGCCGTGATAATGGCTGATGCCGATGTATTTCATTTGTTCCGGCTTCAGATTCAGTTGCGCCAACTGATCCACCATGCTTACCTTCGGCGCGCGATCACCGGCGGCCATGGAATGGCCGGAATCCCAGATCATGTATTCGTCGCCGTGTTTGATCAGGTAGCAACTGTAAACCAGCGTGAATTTCCTGCCGCCAAACGCATCATAGGTGTCGGAAAAGCGCGGGGCGGCTTCGAACGGCGGCCCGCCGGTGCCGCAATCAAAACGCGTGAGCGTCACCTCGGGCGCGGTTTGCGCCCAGGCTGGCGTAACGATAGCGATGTAACTGTTGGCGGTGATAACGCAGGCAAGCAAGACCAGAACTCGTAACATGGTTCTTCTCCTGAAGTGAGAGTGCTTATCTCTAGGTCATTCTTGCACGCGCGGCAAAAGAAATCGACTCCGGTACTATGAACCCCTGATGCCGGACGCTCGCGATGCTCACTCCTGGCGGATCCCCGCCGATTTCATCACCTTTGCCCACTTGTCGAAGTCGCGCTTGATCTGCGCCGAGAAATCGGCGGGTGTTCCCGGCGTCGGCGTGGCGCCCAGTGTGGCATAACGCTCCCGTACTTCCGCGAGGTTGAGCAGCCGGCTTACCTCGGTGTTGACCTGGCGCACCACGGCATCCGGCATGCCTCTGGGACCGACCAGGCCGTACCACACCAGCGCCTCAAAACCCGGCAGCCCCGATTCGGCGACTGTCGGCAGATGAGGCGCCAACGGTGTGCGCGTGCTGCCACTGGTCGCCAGCGCGCGCAGGCGTCCGCTGGTGAGGTGCGGGCCTGAAATGGTGATGTCGCTGAATCCCAGTTGCACCTGTCCGCCGATAATATCCATCAGCGCAGGCGCGGCGCCCTTGTACGGCACATGGGTCAATTCCACCTTGGACATCATCTTGAAAAGCTCGCTCGCCAGATGACTCGGCGTGCCGGCGCCGGCCGTGGCATAAGCGCTGGGGGTCGCACGCTTGCGCAGCCAGGTCACAAGCTCCGGCACCGTTTTGGCGTCTACCGACGGATGCACCACCAGCAAATACGGACTGATCGACACCATGGCTATCGCCGCAAAGTCCCGAAACGGGTCGTAAGGCAATGAGCGGTAGTAACTCGGCGCGATCACATGCGGCCCCGCCGCGGTCATGATCCACGTATACCCATCGGGCGTCGCCTTTGCTGCGAGCGCGTTGCCCACGGTGCCGGCCGCGCCCGGACGATAATCGATGACGATGGGCTGGCCGAATTTTTCTGTGAGATGATGCGTGAGCACCCTTGAGGCGACATCCGTGCCGCCGCCCGGCGCGAAGCCGATCAGCAAACGGATCGGTTTGACCGGATACGCCTGTCCTGAGCCCGTCGAAGCGGGCTGTGCGAATGCGGCCACTGAGCTCACCGCGAACGCGCCAAACAGTAACTTCATTTGCCTATGCAAGAGGCCTCCAGCGATCATGTTGAACAAGGTGGACAATGCTACTGGATTTAATCTTCGCAGGCTGCTTAATTCCTGCTGCTGGCGGCAGGCGCTACGCGGCGCAAACAAATAAGTACGCGCACGGTGTTACTCAACATCAAATCGCTTGTGCCAGGGTCCTGGCTCGAGTATCCCGCAGTGCCTGATCCAGCAGTTCACTTTTTCGCAAGTTGCGGATAAAGCCCCACATAGCCCGCCTTAGCGCGGTGCTCAGCGTTGGCCTTGGCGCGCTCGGGGCTCATCGGCACGAAGCCGTGACCGTGAATGATTTTGGACATGAAGGTCATTCGCGCCGTGACCGCGACCGCGCTGTGGTAGGCCTGCTCGTCCCATCCGGCAGCGAACACGGCATCGGCGTCGCTCTGCGACACTTCGGTGGGCGTGAGCGCCAGCTTTTTCACCAATGCCAGCAACGGTTTTAACTTCGCGCTGACCGGTGCGCTGGCCACATCCGCCACCAGCTTCTCGACCACGCCCGGCTCGATGCCGCGTGATACCGCGGCCGCGGTATGCGCCACGTAGGCGAACTGGCAATTGATGAGCCCGGCCACGAATGCCTGGATCATCTCGCGCTCGCCCGGCGACAGCGGCGACGGCCCATTGATCAGCGCCTGCCCCATCTCGGCCCAGTGGCGGTAAATCTCCGGGTACGCGTGAAACACGTCGCCAGGTCCGGACTTTTCGTTGTGCGATTTCAGGAAGGGCATGAGGGTCTCCGAATTTGGATCAAAGGGGTCAAGCACGAATTTTTTTCTGGCTACGTTTCAACCAACGAGGCCGCATCGTCAATCAGCTGCTCCGTCAGCGCGCACAACTCCGCGATGGTCGATTCTTCTACTTCGAGAAAGCCTTCGTACTCGGCAAGATTACGTTTCTTGTGGGCGGCGTCCAGCACGCGCCATTGCGGCGCCGTCCAATTTACGGTGTGGGTAAGGCACTGAAATACGATGTAGCGGTTTTCGCTGCGATAACCGTGCCATCGTAGCGCAGATAAAGCCGCCGCGTGCGCTGCGTTGTAGGCGCTGGTGAAGCGGCCTTCGACGGAAAGGCTGGGCAATTGCGCGTCGCGCATGCGCGTGCGCGCCATCGCCAGCAAGCGTTTCGCCTCGTTGTCGTTGCGCGGCTCCGCCTTGAGTTGGCCGATGCGCACCAAATTATCCAGTGCGGGCAGGCTCAGGGGATTCTCCGATTAGCGGGATCACGGGTTGCGCCAGTACGCGATTAACGAACGAATCCGCTTCAGCACGGCGGCGCTGGAATTCTTCGGGTGTGTAGTAGATGGGGTTGATCTTGCGTCCAAGTTGCGCTTCCACCGGCAGCAGCAGTTCGAGTATTTTGCCGAGCAGCAGGTTGTCGCCGATCAGCATGACGTCGATGTCGCTTTGTGCGGTATCGGTCTGTTTCGCAACGGAGCCGTAAATCCATGCCGCTTGCAGATTAGGGGCGAGTGGCCGTAACGCCTCGCGTAGCAACGGCTCTGCCCCCAATGTCTTGCGCGTCAGGGTAATCAACTCGCTGTAAACCGGGCTTTGCGGGTTTGCGCGAAAGCGGCGCAAATTGCCGACACGCTCCGAGCGCACGAGCCCTGCCGTGGCAAGACGGTTCAGTTCACGCTGCAGTGAAGCACTGCCCAGCCCAGTCAGCCGCCGCAACTCGCTCAAATGAAAGTCACGCTCAGGTTGGCCAAACAGCCAGCGGTAGACGCGTGACTGGCTGTCGGAAAAGAGGGCAGAGGCAATAGACATTGCCAAATATTAGCATGAATGTGCTTAAATATGGCCTGAATTGCATTAAATGTGAGCATCTACTTCAGAATAAATACTATTTAGTAAATCATCATAAGTAATTGTTTATATGCTATTTTTTAACAATTAATTACTCTATGCCATGCGCGGCGAACAGCGCTTTAGCCGGCGCTGTCGCGAGGTACTGTAGAAAGGATTGTGCGCCCGCCGCATTCGGTGCCGCAACCATCGGTGCCGCGACGTAAGCCGTCCAGTGCTGCACCTCGGGCGGCAGCGGGCCGGCGAGCTTGAGCCCTTGATCGCGAAACATCAGGATTTCGATGATGGCGCCGAACGCGATCTCGCGTCCCTTGCCGTTGATCAGGTGCGCCATCATCGCGGGGCCGTTATCAAAGCGAGCCCGGATGAAGGCCAAAGGCCGAAATCCGGGATTACGATTCCCCCCCAAGGGGATACGCTGCGCTCCTTCCGGGCTACTGGGCGAATTGCATATAAACATTTCTTTTTATTGATTTTTATTGAGGAATTGAGGCTATGTCTTGCCCGGCGCCTGCTGCGCCAGTACTCACATTGCTTTCGTTACTCTGTTAGCGCCACCAAAATTTCAGGACACCGCCGCACCCAAATGCCCGATAGCGATCACCCGTAACCCTGTCCTGAACTTGTAGAAGAACGAAGGGCATGTTGCCCTACAATACGGGCGACACAAAAAATACTCTCTTCATTCTTGCGAGTGAGTCTCAATGAACAGCCCGCACCGATTCAGCATTGTTCCCGCGGAACGTAAACATGTGCCGGCGATCTACGCCATGATTTGCGAACTGGCGCAGTACGAAAAGCTGGAACACCTGCTGAGCGGCACAGTCGAGAATCTTGAAGGCGAGTTATTCGGCGAGCGGCCCGTGATCGAAGCCGTAACTGCGTTGGTCGGAGAAGTGCCCGCCGCGTTTGCCTTGTATTTCCACAACTACTCGACGTTTCTCGGACGCAAGGGGCTTTACCTCGAAGACATTTACGTGAAGCCTGTCTATCGCCGGCAAGGCATCGGCCGCGCCTTGTTGATTTACCTTGCGCGTATCGCCGTCGCGCGTGGCTGCGGACGCTTTGAATGGTCGGTGCTGGATTGGAACGAACCCGCGATCTCTTTCTACAAGGGGCTGGGCGCAAGCATTTTGCCCGAATGGCGCATCGTGCGTGTCAATGGCGCCGCGCTCGATGCACTGGCCACGATGAAGGCAGGCAGGCTGGTTGATGCCAGCTTGTAACGTGCAAGGCCGCTGTGCGAAGACTGTTCAAACAGCAGGTTTGCTTTGTGCGAACGGGGAGCGTAGAGAACCGGCGTATGGTTCCTCGGTCACCTGCGCCTTGCAAATCATTCGGGCTGGATGCCCGCATCACGTACCACTTTTGCCCACATCGCGATATCTGCTGCCAGTCTTTTGCGCAATTCTTCCGGCGTACTGACAGCGGTGTCGATACCCTGCGATGCCAGCCGTTGCTTTACATCGCTCGCCTGCAGCACGCGATGCAGGCTGTTGGCAAAACGTGTGATGATGGGCGGCGGCGTTTGTCCGGGCATGAGCATCGCATACCAGCCGTCGACGGCGTAACCGGAGACGCCAGCTTCAGCAATGGTCGGCAACTCCGGCGCCACGGACGCGCGTTGTGCGCCAGTCACCCCCAGCGCACGCAGCTTGCCGGCTCTGATATGCGGCAGCGCCACCGTGACGGTGCTGAAGTACAGCGCTACCTGACCGCCCAGCAATTCGGTGATGGCCGGGCCGCCGCCCTTGTACGGCACATGCACGAAACGCGTGCCGGTCAGCGACATGAATAACTCGCCGGTCAGATGTGCCATATTGCCTACGCCCGCCGATGCCATGGTCAGTTTTCCCGGCGATGCCTTGGCCAGCGCAATCAATTCATTTACATTGCGCGCCGCCAGCGAGGGATGCACGACCAGCACAAAATTACCATAGCCGACCAGCGACACCGGCGCGAAATCACGTATGGGGTTATACGGCAGTTTGCGGTAGAGGCTGGGATTGATGGTAAAGCCGTTGCCGATGATTAAAAAGGTGTGGCCATCCGGCGGTGATTTCGCGGTGAGGTCTGTGCCTATGATGCCGTTAGCGCCGCCGCGGTTATCGACGACGACTGGCTGGCGCAAATCATCGCTTAGCCTCGCTACCAGGGCGCGCGCGATAATGTCGTTGGAGCCGCTGGGCGGAAACGGCACCACAAAACGCAGC
This sequence comes from Bordetella parapertussis, assembly GCA_945861275.1. Taxonomy (GTDB): domain Bacteria; phylum Pseudomonadota; class Gammaproteobacteria; order Burkholderiales; family SG8-41; genus UBA5216. The sequence continues at coordinate 126,634 of CAMATZ010000008.1, read as the reverse complement.
GGGCGGCTGGGATAGGCTTGTGTGTCGGCAGCCTGCGCCCATCCCCATGCCGGACACAGTGAAATGCCCACGCACAGAACGCGCGCCGTTGTACTGGAACATGAAGTCATGGTCAGGGTTTCTCCGCTGCGATGTTTTTGTCTGCGATGCGTCTAACGGTATTGCGTTACAAATTAAGTCCCTCCCCTTCAAGGGCAAGGGTATCTACACATCTTTACAATGTAAAAAATGCGACACTACCAGCGAAATAACTCCCTCGCCCGCCTTGGGGCGGGAGAGGGTGGGGGTGAGGGTAGGGGCACGCTGCAGCCCCTCACCCTAACCCTCTGCTCCGCTTCAAGTGTGCCCTTGTCCCCGCGAGCGGGGCGAGGGGACCGTGAAGTGGAGATGTGTAGATATGTATGCCCTGAAGGGCAAGGAGCTACTGCGGAGCAGCATGGGTTTCATTATGTTAGGTACTCCAAGCATAAACGCACTCCAGGAAATCATACCCTGATCTCCACACGCGCCGAGATTCGCGAACGGACAGCATTCCGAGTTCAGTGGATGGGAGTAGAATTCCGTCAACTCAAAGTCAGGGAGCGCATACCATGGTCCTTACCCTCGAACGTCAGACTTTTACCACCGAACCGCTGTCTCCCGTCCTCGGCGCTGCGATTGTGGGCCTGGATCTGCGCCAGCCGCTGGCAGAGGCCACGAAACGCGCGGTTTACGATGCCTTCGTTCAATACCACGTGCTGTGCTTTCGCGATCAGCATCTGGATCACGACCAGCAGATTGCCTTCACGCAACAATTCGGCACGCTGGAGCGCCACATGGCCGTCAACCGCGGCACGGTAAACCCGCTGGTGCATATTGTCAGCAATCTCGGCGCTGACGGGAAACCCAGCGGCAAGGTCGCATCCACCCGCTGGCATTCCGACAAATCGTTCCGTCCCCAGCCCTCGCTCGCAACCATTCTCCACGCTTTGGTGATGCCGCCGGATGGGGGAGAAACGTGTTTCGCCAACATGATCGCTGCGTACGAGGCGCTGCCGGCGGACGAAAAGGCGGAACTCGAAGGTGTGCGCGTGGTGCATAGCTGGGAAATTTCCCGGGCACGCATGGGGAGCAAGGCCACGCCGGAAGAAATCGCCGATGCCCCGCCTATGCCGCATCCACTGGTGCGCGTGATCCCGGAAACCGGTAGCAAGGCGCTGTTCATGGGCGAGCACGCCGCTTACTTCGAAGGCCAGCCGGAGGAAGTGGGTCGCGCACGCCTGGAAAAACTGAACGCGCACGCGGTGGAGGAACGTTTCGTCTACCGCCACAAATGGATGGCGGGCGACCTGCTGATGTGGGATAACCGCTGCCTTCTGCACCGCGCCAACACCAATTTCGACGCGGCGCGTTTCCCACGGGTGCTGCAGCGTACCTGTGTGCGCGGCGCGGCGCCCGCCTGATTTCGATACCGCCCAGACGAGAACCTTAAGGTCCAGTTCGGTAGGTTGGGCTGGTAAGCCCAACATCAGCGGTGTACGACATGCGAACGTTGGGGTTCGCTATGCTCACCGCCAACCTACGGCGTGATTGCTATGCCGATTTCCATGTACTGTTCAATTACCCGCTTGTCTCAGACTTCTGCGACCACCTTGTTACGCAGCGTGCCGATGCCGGAGATGTCGACTTCGCACACGTCGCCGGGTTTCATGTTGCGCGGCGAGCCGTCGGTGCCCATCCACATCACGTCGCCCGGGTAGAGTGTGCAGTACTTGCTCACCTCGGCGATGTAGGTCTCGACGTCGTGGATCATGTCAGCGGTGCCGAAGCGATCGACTTCCTCGCCGTTCAGGCGCACCACGGTGGTCATCTTGCGGTAGTCAACGCCGGTGACGATCCACGGCCCCATCGGCTTGAAGCTGTCTGCGTTTTTCCCGCGCCACAGGGTGCGATCGCCGCGCTGCCAGGTGCGCTCGCTGACATCGTTGCCGATGGTCCAGCCGAACACGTGGTCCAGCGCTTTGTCCGCGGGGATCTTTTTGCCCTGCTTGCCGATCACAGCGACGAGTTCGCCTTCGTACTGAAAGATGTCGCCGGCGTCTTTCGGCTTGACGATGGGGTCGTCGTGCGCGCACAGCGCGTTGTTGGCGCGGTAACCGATGTCCGGTCTTTGCGGGAATACCGGCTCGACGCCTCGGCGCTTGGCCGCCTGGATGATGTGCTCGCGATAATTGATGCCCACGCAGTAGAACGTCGACGGCACCGTCGGAATCAAGAGCTTCACCGACGACAGCGCATGCCGCGTCGACGTATCCGTGTGAGCGCCCCAGGGCGCGCCGTCCACCGCGATGACGCTGTCACCGTCGATCCTGCCGTAGGACACCTTGTCACCTGCCTGAAACCTGCACCATTTCGTGCTCATTCTTTATCTCCCTTTGTGTTCAAACGAAGGCGACGTCGCCCCGTGATGACCGCGCTATAACGCGCCGATGGGCTCGCCCTCAACCGCCTTCGAGGGCTTGCCGTCCACACCGACCGGCACATCACCGACCAGCGTGACGCGATAGAACTGGCGGTCGAAGTCCGAATCGAAGATATCCCTGGGTGCCAGGTGCGCGGTGGCGCGGTTATCCCAGAACGCAACGCTGCCCGGCGCCCAGCGAAAGCGCACAGTGAATTCGGGGCGCACGATATGCTCCCACAGGAATTCGAGCAGCACCTGGCTCTCGCGCGGCGACAAGCCGACAATCGACTTCAGGAACGACGGGCTCACGAACAGCGCCCGCTCGCCGGTTTCCGGATGTACTCTCACAATGGGGTGCTCGCTCACCAGGATGCGCTTGCGCATCAATTCCCGATACTCCGGCGTTTCGTCCACGCCAGACGGCGGTGCGAATCGATGCACGCCGCGCAAGCCATCGACGAATTTCTGCATCACCGGCGATAGCGCGTTGTAGGCCGCGACCAGACTGGTGAACAGGGTGTCGCCGCCGTAGGGCGGCACGATATCGCCGCGCAGGATAGACGCCGCAGGCGGATTGATTGCCGCCGTGATGTCGGTGTGCCAACCTGACCACGCGCGGAACAGGGTTTGACCCTGGAAGCGGTTGGCCTTGCGGTTCTTGGCCACGGAATAAATCTGCGGGTACTCGCCGTCGCTGCCGTAGACGACATGGCCGGCGGTGGTTTCGCCGAACTGGCGCGCGGCGGCGATATGCTTGCGGTGATCGAGCGTCTGATCGTGAAAGAACACCACCTTCCAGCGCAGCAGCGCAGCACGGACTGCACTCACCTGCGCCGGCGGCAGCGGACGCGACAGATCGACACCGCGGATCTCGGCGCCGATGTGTATGGCCATCGGAACGACTTCGACCGCCCCAGCTTGCTGCGCTACCACTTCCCGCACCGCTTGTACTGACATGGCCAGCTCTCCTCAGTGTTCGATCCCGAGCCTGATTCTCCACCCGATTCGCCCGCGAACGCAACTTGTAGAGAAATGCGGGTGTAGGGAACGACAACCACCTCACCTGAAAGCCCGTACTCGTACGCGATTGAGCGGCATGAGTAGCCCGGATGAAGGCCGAAGGCCGTAATCCGGGGAACAGCTTCCCGCCCAAGGGGATACGCTGCGCTCCTTCCGGGCTTGCTAAAAGACGGGCGTCACGGTTGCGATGCTATATTGCAAGACCTGTCCCCGTGCGTGATCTTGGGGTCGCGTCATCATGCATATCCGGGCGGCGCCTCGAAACCGCCCACGATGTCTGCCATGAGGCGCGCGATATCGATGGGCGTCGCGTCCTCGAGATAGGGCCCCATGATCTGCAGCCCCACCGGCAGACCGCCGCGCGTGCGGCCGACGGGCGCGACGGTCGCAGGGCAGCCGCTGAGCGTTGCAAGCGAAGTCCATTTCATGACGTCGTTGTACAGGCGCCTACCCTCGGGTGTATCGAGCACGCGCCTGGACGCGGGCATCTCGTGGACGTGGGGAAAAGCCGCGACGAAATTGCAGGGCAGCAGAAAGGCATCGTACGTCTTGAAGTACTCCTGCCATACGGCGCGTGCGCGCAACCGGGCCGCCGTTCGCGTGATCCAGTCCCCGTGGGACGCGGCGAGCGCCCCACGGTTCCTTTTCACGTAGTACTCCCAGGGTCCGTCAGCGCTTTCCGGCTTGCCGCCCGGGCTCACCGTTCCAGCAAGACGCGCCGCGAGCAGGAAGTAGTAAGCGTCGAACTGGGCTTCGGGGTCGACGCCTGTGGGCCACCCCTCGCTCAAATTCACGCCCGCTTTGCGCAGCGCATCGATGGCATTCGTGAGAACATCCCGCACGTCCGCGGTCACGGCACAGAACGGATCGTCCTGCACGTAGCCGATGCGATAGTCCCTGAAGCGCGCACGGCGGGGGGGAGGCAACTTCCACTGCAGCGCCACCGCCTCGGCCGGCACGGGACCGCCGATGATTTCCAGCATCATTCTCAAGTCTTCCGCGCCGCGCGCCATCGGGCCGGCGACGCTCAGAAAGCTGGGCGTGCTCGCCCCGAGTCCGGTCCCGATGGCGCCGGGACCCGGGACGACGTCCAGTGTCGACTTGTGGCCGTAGACGCCGCAGAAGTGACTCGGATTCCGGATGGACCCCGCGATATCGCTGCCGAGCTCGAGGAACCCGAGCCCTGCCGCCAGTGCGGCCGCGCCGCCGCCGGTGGACCCGCCCGATGTCCTGCGCGGATCCCACGGATTGTTCGTCGTGCCGGCTACTTCGTTATGGGTCTGGTTGTCGCGCGCGAACTCCGGCAGGTTCGTTTTTCCGATGATGATGGCGCCCGCCCGCTTCAACCGGGCCACCGCCACCGAGTCTTCCCGAGGAATGCGGTTCTCGAATTTCTTCGAGCCCGAGGTCGTCCGCACGCCCGCAGTCGAGAAATTATCCTTGATGACGATCGGCAGCCCGTGCAGCGGCCCCCACACTTTTCCGGCGGCAAGGGCCTCGTCGGCTTCCCGCGCACGCGCCATCGCCTGCTCTTCGATCAGCGTGACGAACGCGTTCACTTTGGGGTTGTGCTGACTGATGCGGCGGTAGGTGTGCTCGGTCAGCTCGCGCGCGGAGATGACGCCGCTGCGAAGCGCGCGCACCGCATTGCTGGCCGTCGCAAAACCCGGGTCGAATTTCGACGTGGCCGCGGCGGACCGGGGAATCCGGCTCACGAACGGAGCAGCGGCCAATGCGCTCGCAGCCGTCTTCACGAACGACCTGCGATTCATGCCCGTCCCCCTATGACTTGGTGCCCTGACGGCTCGGGGTATAGGAATTTTAAACGCTGTTTCTGCATGACGCCCAATGTATCCGCCGTGCCGCAGGCAGTCAACTTCGACTTTTCGCGTAATTTTCTCCGAACCACGCTGCTTCCCCGCACATCCCGGCTCGATCTGCGCACAAAATCCGCTGATTTCCCTGTTTACGCAAGCACCAGCCGCGCCGTGCCCTCAGCTCACGTAAAATCAGCCGCTTCGTCACTGTTGGTTGCGGCGATACGGGCACTACCGTTGATCTGAGTTTGGCATTCGGCGCGACCACCCCATGAAAGCGGATCAGGTGCAGCCGTGGGCACGGCGCCAGAGCCGCCAGCCGCTACATGAATTCCATCGGTGTAAGCACGAAGTGGGTGGCGCCCTATTGGTACCAAGGCCACGGGGTTTTGAGTTTGCGCACGGCGTTGCCTTCGTAGTTGATGCTCAGGCGTTCGTTTGAGATGGCCGGGCGCGTGAGATAACGGCACAGTTGTTCGATGCCTTGGCGGTCATTGGCATCGCAGCGCACGCCTGCGTGCAGGCTGAAACCTTGGGCGTTGGCTCATAGTCTTGGGGGATAGGTGAGATTGGTTGTGATGGGTTACGGCCATTGGCCAGTACCCATCCTACAGGGACTTCTGACTATTATTCGCGCGGATGCTCTCCGGGCAACGGTATGCCCGCCTCGGCGGCAATCGACTGCGGGCGCTCGCTGGTGTAACCGGCGTTGGTGGTGTAGATGACGATCATGCGACTATCGTCGGCAGCCTTTATCCCGTGCGGGAGTCCGGCCGGCAGACTCACCAGGCTGCCTGGCCCGATCGGCACAGCGTCCAACTTCTCGAACGTAATCGCGCCGCGTCCCTCGACACAAAAAATGACTTCATCGTCGTTGGGGTGCACGTGGAAGGGCGTGACCTGTCCCGGCTCGTAGCAATTCATGCGCGTGACGAGGTCTTTCGAATCCAGCAAAGGCTGATTGACCCGCGCTTCGGGCGCATACCGCGTCAGGTCATTGATGTTAAGTGACTGAACGGTTCCGTTTGTAGCCATGGTTTGTTTCTCCGATTTAAAAACGTGACGGGTGAAGAGTGAAGGGTGAAGGGGCAGCCCTGATTAGTGGGGTACCTTTTCACTCTTCACCCTTCACCCTTCACGCAGTACATTAGTTCGCCTTAATCCCCGCGGCCTTCACCACCGGTCCCCATTTGTCGAGCTCGGCGCGGATAAACTTGCCGAACTCCTCCGGCGTGCTGCCGGCGGCATTGATCCCCGCGCCCGTTAGCCGGTCCTTCACTTCCTGCATGGCAAGCACACGCTGCGAATCGGCATTGAGTTTCGCGATGATAGTCTTCGGCGTGCCGGCCGGCGCCAGCAGCCCGTACCAGACTTCGCCATCGACGCGCGCCAGCCCAACTTCCTTCATCGTCGGGATGTCGGCGAATGCCTTGAGGCGTGCGGGGCTGGTGACAGCGAGGGCCTTGCTGCGGCCCGACTGGATGTGCGGCTGATGGCCGGCGATGGCGTCGAACATGAATTGCACTTCCCCGCCCGCGAGCGCGGGCGCGCCGGTGCCGCTGCCTTTGTACGGGATGTGCTGGCTCGGAATGCCGGTGACGATTTTGAACAACTCACCGACAAGGTGCGGCGCACTGCCCGTTCCGGGCGAGGCAAAGCTGACGCTGGCAGGTTTCGCCTTGGCGAGCGCGATCAGCTCGCTCACCGATTTCACCGGCACCTGCGCGTTGGCGATGAGGAATATCGGCAAGGTCGCAGAGAGGATGACCGGCGCGAAATCCTTGAGCGGATCGTATGGCAAATTAGCATAAATGTGCGGGCCGATGCCGTGCGTGGTGATGCCACCCTGCAGCAGCGTATAGCCATCGGGCGCCGCTTTGGCGACAAGGTTGGTGCCGATCACCCCGCCCATGCCGGCGCGGTTGTCGATCACGACGGTCTGCCCGAGCACGTCACCGAGCTTCTGTCCCATGACGCGCGCGAGCAGGTCCGCACCGCCGCCCGGCGGAATAAAAACCACCACGCGCAGCGGGCGGTTCGGATAGCTGGTCTGGGCGTTGGCGGCATAGCTGCAAGCCAGCGCGATTAAGGCGGGTATCCAGGCGAAAAGTTTATTCATCGTATTCAATCCTCTGTTCGTGGCGATTAACGAGGCCAAGTCTCGCATTATCGTTTATCAGATTTTTGTGTGGGCCAAATCGCTCGCATTGTTTGATGAGAGCGACAATCTTTCCCCTGTCATTCCCGCGCAGGCGGGAATCTATACATTGTTCCATAGGGCACTGTGTTATGGGTTCCCGCCGCAGCCTGCCCTCGAATGCTTTAATCGGGGGCGGGAACGACACGGAAAATTTTTCTTTCTAGAAGGTTCCGCCTGTACAAACGTCTGATGAAACCATGTAACTAACCCAGCGCTCCCGCCGCGCGCAACTGTTCGATCTCTTCTGTTCCGGCGCCGAGCCAGTCCGTGAGCACGGCAACGGCATGCTCACCGAGTCTCGGCGCTGCGCTGCGATACTGCACGGGTGTTGCGCTCAGGCGGATCGGATTGCCGACACCGGCGACCTTGGTGCCGTCGCTGCGTTGGAGATCGATTTTGAGGCCGCGCTCGCGCGCCTGCTCCATCTCGAACACCTGTTTCAGATCGTTGATCGGTCCGTTCGGCACGCCGTGCGCATCGAGCTTCGCCGCGAGATCATCGACCTTATTCTCCGCGAATGTGCGGCGCAGTTCGCCGAGTGCGAAATCGCGATTGATCTGGCGCGTCGACGGCGTGGCGAGCCGCAGGTCACGCCCGAGATCGTCGCGCGCGAGTGCCTTGCACAGGGATTGCCATTGCGAATTGTTGCCGCAAGCGACGATGAGGTGTCCGTCCGCGCACTTGAAGGTCTCGTACGGCATCATGATGCCGCCGGAGGAGGTGCCCATGCGACCCGGCACTTTGCCGGTCTGGAAATAACCCGCCGCCTGGTGCGTGCTGAGTGCTGCGACAGTGTCAAACAGCGCCATGTCGATATGCTGGCCGAGCCCGCTCGCATCGCGCTCGCGTAGTGCCGCCAGAATGGCGATGCCTGCGTAGAGCCCGGTCGAAAGATCGACGATGGACGCGCCGATCTTCATCGGCCCGCCGCCGGGCACACCGTCAGGAAGCCCGGTCACACTCATCAGCCCGCCGACACCCTGAAAAATATAGTCGTAGCCCGGCCGCTCGCGCAACGGCCCGGTCTGGCCGAAGCCGGTGATCGAGCAATAGATCAGCCGCGGGTTAAGCGCGGACAACGTCGCATAATCGAGCCCGCGCCGCGCGAGGTCGCCGACCTTGTAGTTCTCGATCACTACGTCGGCCTCACACGCGAGCCGGCGCACCAGCGCTGCGCCCGCATCGTTGGCGAGGTCGATCGCGATGGAGCGCTTGTTGCGATTGGCGCTGCTGAAGTAGGTCGAATCGCGGGTGGGTTCGCCGTGCTCGTCCGGCAGCCACGGCGGGCCCCACGGGCGCGTGTCGTCACCGACGCCGGGGCGCTCAATCTTGACCACATCAGCGCCAAGATCGCCCAGCGTCTGCGCGCAGGTCGGGCCGGCGAGCACCCGCGCAAGGTCGATGATGCGCAACCCGGCAAGAGCCGGAGCGCGGGACTGGGCTGTAGTAGTTGGGGACATGCCGTGATCCTATACCATTCATCTTCGCCGTTCGACGATGTTCATAGGCGTTTGTTTTATTTGTTTTATTCAATAGTTGATCGAACTGATACTACTTCCGCGAAGAACGGGTTTTAGCTTTGCGCCAGAGGACTGGCACCACGGCAGCCAGCAGCAGCGATGCGGACAGCAACAGTCCGGTATACAGAAACACGCTACTGAAGGCTGCATGAAACGCCTCGGCCGCTGCGTGCCCTGCCGCCAGGTGGCGGGCTTCGAGTGCCTGCACTGCGCTGCTCAAAATCACTGCGGCGAGAATGACGCCGATGGTGCGGGTTAGCATGGTGAGGCTGCCGGCGATGCCGCGATTTTTCTGCGGCAGCGTGGCGACGATGAGATCGGTATAACTGACCTGAAACAGTCCCACACCAAGACCATGCAGCAGTAGCCCGACCATCAGTGCGGCCACCAGCGGCGTCAGCGGCCAGAGCGCGATGAGCGCTTGCGCCAGTGCAACCAGCGCAGCGCCCAGCAGGGCGGCACGGCGCTGTCCGAGCGCACGCACCACGCGCGGTGTGACGGTAGAGGCCGCAAACACACCGACCGCAGACATCGCCAGCAGCAGGCCCATCGTGATCGCACTGAAGCCGCCGATGCGCGCCAGGTAGTAGGGCACCAGCAGGGGAATCGCAAAGGCGACGAAATTGACCATGACACTGGCGGCATTGGCTGCCAGCATGACGGGATCGCGCACGGCTGAGGGCGGCAGCACTGGCTCCGCATCACGGCGCTCGCGCAGCGCAAAAATGACGAGCAGTGCTATGCCGGCGAAACCCGCCGCGAGCGGCAACTCGACGTGCGTGACGCCGGACCAGAGGCTGGGGCTTAACAGCAACAGCGCCAGTCCGCCTGCAAGCAACCCTGAGGAAACGGTATCGAAGCGTCGCGGCGCATCCGCCGGAACCGGCACTGCGCGCAAGCGCGCCAGCAGCACCAACGCCAGCAACGCAACCGGCAGGCGAAACCAGAACACACCCGCCCAGCCCAGCCACTGTATTGCGGCGCCACCGATGATGGGCCCCAGGATGCCGGCCAGCGCGGCGATCATGGCATAGCGGCTGAGCGCCCAGGTGCGCCGCTGTTCGCCGCAAACTGCCACCACCAGCGCCGGCGCGCAACTGAGCACCAGAGCGGTCGCGACGCCCTGCAACACACGTGCCGCCAGCAGCCACGGATAAGTTGGCGCCAACCCGCACGCGGCAAACGCAAGCGTGCCGGTCAGCAGGCCGGCGTGAAATACGCGGCGGTGCCCCACGATGTCGCCGAGTTTGCCGAAGGCCAGCATCAGGCTGGCGTAGGTAATGACGTAGCAGATCACCACCCAGCGTATCGACTCTACATCGAGAGCGAAGGCCGCGGTGATCGCGGGAAAGGCTACGTTAACCGCGAAATCCATCGGCGCAATAGATGCGCCCAGACCAATGATCAGCAGGCCCGGCAACGGGGAATGGGTAGGGCGATTCACGCGCCGCTGGTCCGGGCGCCTGCGGTGACAGGCAAGGGTGGCGCAAAGCGCCGCGTGAGAGGGGTTTTTGCCTTTTCGTTCACGCTGAATAGTTACGATAATTTTGTTAACGTGCCGGCTCAGCTTTCCTCGCGATCCGCCTCGAACAAGGTCAATAACTCCTCGCTGGCTTCGCGCGTGGTCTGCATCAGTTTGTTTTCGTCCAGGTAAATGGCTTGCTGGCGTTTGAGCAATGCGAGGTCGTGGTCGCGGAATTTTGAAATCGCGATAGCCGCTTCCGAAGGCGCAATCCGCAATTGCAGCAGGCTTTGCAATGCCATTTCCATACTGGTGTGCCAGGTTTCGCGGTAGTAGCGTGTCACGCCCATTTCAGCCAGCCGATGCGCGTGCGTGCGGTTGCGCGCACGCGCAATGATCGGCAGGTTGGGGAAATGATGGCGCACCAATTGCGCACATTTAACCGAGTCTTCCGGGTCGTCAATGGCGAGCACGAACAAGCGCGCGCCGCCGACATTGGCCGCGCGCAGCAGTTCAAGGCGTGTGGCATCACCGAAATACAGTTTGCCGCCGAACCGGCGCACGCTGTCAACCTGATCCGCGTCTTTTTCAAGTGCCACAAAAGGAATGCCTTTGAGCGATAGCACGCGCGTGACGATCTGCCCCACACGGCCGTAACCGGCAATCACCACATGGCCCTGCGGCGCTTCGATGGTGTCGAATTCACGGATCGCCTCGGGATCCAGCGCGGGCGCGAGCACTTTCTCTTCCAGCATGAACAAGAACGGCGCGATCAGCATGGATACCGTCACCGCGACCACCAGCGTTTGCGCAATCGGCGCGGTGAATATGCCGGCACCGGCGGCGGAACCGAACAGCACGAAGGCGAATTCGCCTCCTTGTGCCAGCGCCAGCCCCAGTTTGCGCGCGCTTGGCGCCCCGCTGCCGGCCATGCGCCCGATGGCGTAGAGCACCGCGAACTTGATGGCGATCAAACCGGCAACAATAGCGGCGATGATCAGCGGCTGCTTTGCCAGCAGACCGAGGTTGGCCGACATGCCGACGGAGATGAAAAACAAGCCCATCAGCAAGCCCTTGAAGGGTTCGATATCGGCTTCAAGTTCGTGGCGGTATTCCGAATCGGCGAGCAGCATGCCCGCAAGGAATGCGCCGAGCGACGCCGTGAGGCTCGCAACATCCATCAGCAACGTCACGCCAACCACGATGAACAGCGCCGTGGCGGTAAATATCTCGCGGCCCCCGAGTGTGGCCACCAGCCGGAACAGCGGGCGCAGCAGAACACGGCTGGATACGATCAGCGCACCGATGATGCCAATCGCCTTGGCGGCGTCGAGCCAGCCGCCGTGGCCTTGCGTCGCCGCACCGGTTGCGCCCAGGGAATACGCGAGAAACGGCAGCGCGGCCAGCAGCGGAATCACCGCCACATCCTGAAACAGCAGAATGGCAAAACTCTCGCGGCCGTGGCGGGCAGTGAGCTGTTTTTTCTCCGCCAGCGTTTGCAACACAAACGCGGTGGAGGACATGGCCAGCCCCACGCCGGCCACCAGCGCCGCCTGCCAGGTAAAGCCGATGATGAGGGCAATCCCGCCCAGCACCAGACCCGTGATCACCACCTGTGCGGAACCGAGACCGAACACCTGCTTGCGCAACACCCACAGGCGCGACGGCTGCAACTCCAGCCCGATGATAAACAGCAGCAGGATGACGCCGAACTCCGAGATATGCAGCATCGCATCAACGTTGTCGATCAGCTTCAGGCCCCAAGGCCCGATGATCATGCCTGCGCCGAGGTAACCCAATACCGCGCCCAGCCCCAGCTTACGTGACAAGGGCACGGCGATGATGGCGGCAAGCAGAAATATGGCGATTTGAGCAAGCATGCGGGTTGCGGATGAAACGTTGCGGTGAGCGAAGTATCGTGCAGTGCCGCGCGCGGCTGTGTCAAGCGGGCGGCATTCGCCGTTGTTGACGATCTTTAGTTTCGCGGTGCGCCGCGAGGACGCGGTCTTTTATTTTCTCAAGGTTGCCACATGGGTCTTTGGGGTAACGCCTTGTCCAGGGCCGAGCGATCAATAAAGATAAAGGCATCGAAGTGATCCCCTGGCGTGATTTCAACGCCGCTTTCAAAAGGCCCGGGGAAATTCTGATTCTGCATCCACCATTTTGAATGTTCTGACAAAAAAGCGGCATGGGATGCAAAGTATGAAAACCTGTGCCCAACATCATGCAGTTTCTTATCCAGCGAGTTGCTGGCGGCGGGAAGCGACCAGTCTCCCTGCGTTCCCGTCGCGCTATAGGCGGTGAGTGCGATATTGAAGACCTTCTTCCGGGTCATCTCGGTAAAAAAGAAAACGCCGGATTTAAGATCGCCATAGCCCCACCAGTCAGCGCGTGATCGATTGTGTGACACGTGGCTGGTGTGGGCGGACAAGATGGCGCGTGGGGCGTCATGTTTAGCCATCAGCAACATTAAATTTCTGCCTTGAGCTTTGTCGCGCTCGTTCCAGCTCAGAATATCGTCTGAGCGTTCGTGGTTGTAAAACCCCAGCCATCCCAGCAGGGTTGAAGCCGAGATCGCAAGTTCAAAAGCCTCATCGGAATGCGGCTCTTTTTTCTTCTGCTTTTCGATGCCCGATAGTGTTGCGGTATTGAGGAGCGTGGTCAAATGGGCGCGACATTTTTCGTAATCGGCCTGGGGCAGGAACTTCCCGTCGTGTTGTGATGTTGCAAAAACCAACTCAACCTCAGGCCACGACGAGGTTTCATACGCCGGGCAGGAAGTTGCCATGCTATTGATCAGTCGCGGATCAATGCCCGCACGCAGGCCCAGGGCGCGGATCCTCGCGTAGTGTTCCCACGGGCGATCCCAAACATCCATGCCGCGAAAGACGATGGGGTCACCGGGATGCGCAAGATTGAATTTACACACCCAGTCCCACAAGGGCAAATCCGCTGAGGTGGGCATATACAGCACGGCTATCGGTGGCGGCGTCGCGGCTGTCGTGCACGATGAAACCCATCGTGCAAATTCAAGGCTGCGCAGCGCCGGATTTTCCCAGACGATTAACCTTAAGCCATGGTTTACCACCAGGTAACGAATGAGCCGTGTCTGAATTCTCAAAAACCCCGAAGAACCATGCACGCTTTCTCCGATGGCAATAACGTCGGCCGCGACGACCTGCGCACGCAGCAAAGCTGAAAGTTCAGCCTCCGTGACTTGTTCAGGACTGGCGCTGAATTCAGTGACGCCAGGAAGGGCGCCGAATACCGACGTGCTCAGAAAAAAAACCATCATGAGGGCGAATGATTTCATGTTCGAACAGCCGCCATACGCATCGTCAGTTCAGCCTACCGCACCTGCAGCGATACACCCACCGCCGACCAATACGGCAATGCCACGGCCAGCACCACCACAAACGCGATCAGCGTCATCCATACCCCGAATTTAAAAATTTCCGGCGCGCTCAGGTAGCCGCGCTCGTAGACCGCGAGCGACGATACGCTCTGCGCCGGATAGTAGAGCACCGCATCGCCGCCGATCATCACCGCGAGGCCGCAGATCATCGGATTGACACCGGTGGCGGTGCCGATAGCCATCGCAATCGGAATGGTGGTGGCGAGATATCCGGTGATGTTGGGGATGATCAGCCGCACCGGCACCGAGGCGACAAGCAGCGTCGCGACGACGTAGTAGGGCTCACCCTGAAACGCGGGCACGGCTGCGGTGATAACGCCGGCGATCCAGTCGCTGGCGCCGCTGGACTTGAGCGCACGCGCGAGCGAGAGCGAAGACGCCAGCACAAAGAAACTGCTCCAGCCGATGTCGCGTTCAAACTCTTTCCAGGTCAGCACGCCGAATCGCGGCATCAGTATCAGTATCCACGCCAGCAGCGCTGGTATCGCCGGATGCCAGTGGTGCCAGCCATCGGTGAGCCACAGCACGGAAGCGCCCACCGTGATGGCGAGCGTGCGGATTTCCACCGGTGCGAATTTTTTCGCGGGTTCATCCGGCAGCGCCGGCAGCCGCTGCGCGAACCCGCTGCGGTAGCGGTGATAGATGAGTGCAGATCCGATCACCAGCAGCACGAGGAAAGGCACGCTCATCAGCAGCAGCCATTGGCTCCAGCCGATGCCGCCGATCAGCGCCGCAGCGACCATCGGCGTGATGCCGCCGGTCATCAGCACGGTGGAGGCAAGACGGTTGATCGAATTGAGCGCCATCATCACGGCGCTGGCGAGCGGCGCCTGGCGCGGCACGCCGGCCATGTCGAGCGCCTGCTCGTAGACATGAACGAGAATGCCGGTGCGTGTGGTGGCCGAGGGCAGGATGCAGGTGAGCAGCGGAAACGAGAGCAGCAGTTGCAGGTAAAGCGAGCGCGCGCTGCCGCGCGAACGGTGCAGGAAAAAGCGCGCCACCCGTTCCGCCAGCCCGCTCTTTTGCACGGCCAGCCCGATGGTGAGCACGCCGATGAGAAAGTAGGCGACCGGTTCGGCAAAGCCCGACAACGCCTCGGGCAAACCGGACACTGAACCGGTCAACACCAGCGCAACAATCAGCACGATGGCGGTCACGCCCGCCGGCAGCGCCTCGCTGCACCACAGGCCAATCGCCAGCACTGCCACCGCAATGACGCGCTTGCCGGCCTCGGGCAGCCCCGCCGGTGCGGGCATGGCGATCAGTCCGGCGCAGACGGCCACGAGAATGGCTATCGTCAGTGGCGCGCGTTTGTCGGTCGCGCCGGATGGCGGAGTTACGGACATGACGGGCAGCGGTGGCGCGGTTGATTAAGCGTGAAAAAGAACGTCATGGCGCCCGTGTTTATTTTCAAAGTCCAGCAGCGGGTCTCCCGGCAACGACTCGGGAAAGTCATGCGGCACATTCTAAACCTCCGCCAAATTTGCATGCGAAAAAGGTGGAACACTATATGAACAAACTGCGCCAGCGTCTGCATTCCCGGTATGCAGGCACCAAACTGCTATAGTAATAACTTCCATCAAGCGAGGAACACAACATGCCCTATGTCCAGTCTGACGGCGCGCGGCTGTACTACGAAGAAGCCGGCACCGGAACACCGATCGTATTTGCCCACGAGTTCTCCGGCGATCTGTGGAGCTGGGAGAAACAGATACAGCATTTCAGCCGCCACCATCGTTGCATCGCCTTCAACGCCCGGGGCTATCCGCCGTCGGAAGTACCCACGTTACTGTCGCGATATTCGCACAAGCATGCCGTCGACGACGTGGCGGTGGTGATGCGCCACCTGGGTGTGAGCAAAGCGCACATCATCGGCTGTTCGATGGGCTCGCGAACGACGCTGGATTTCGGACTCACCTATCCGCGCATGGCGATGTCGCTCACCATGATCGGCATCGGCAGCGGCGGCGATCCGCGCAACAAGGCCGCTTTCCTGCGGCACACCGAAGTGAGGGCGCGCCGGTACGAGGAAGATGGCCTGGCTGAGGTGTTGAAGGGCCTGCGCAAGGCTGACAATCGCATTCAGTTGAAACGCAAGAATCCGCGGGCGTTCGAGGACTTTTGCCGGCGCTTCATGCAGCACTCGGCACAGGGCTGCGCCAATATCACGCGCCGGGTGCAGGGACGCCGGGTTTCGCTCTTCAGCATGGAAAAGCCGTTACGGGCGCTGAAGGTGCCCTCGCATGTGATCGTCGGTGATGAGGATCCCGGCGCGATCGATTCGGGACTGTTCATGAAACAGGTCAGCCCGGCAGTGCGGCTTTCGATAGCGCCCGCGACCGGCCATTTGGTGAATCTGGAGGAACCGGACCTGATGCACCTGCTGTGCGAAGACTTTTTTGCGCTTGTCGAATCGGGGCAGTGGCGGCCGCGTGGCAAGTGAGGGAGCGCAAAGGGAAAGCAACCCTGTTTTGCCTGCGGAAAACTTGAGGAGCATGCTGAAGATGTCGACGAAATTGCCGAACGGCGAAAACTACTACGAGAGCTCACCTTATCGGGATGCGTTTGATATTGAGTATCCCCAGGAAAATCTGGAAGGTGAGATGTACAAGTACCGCTGTAAATTCTGCAAAAAAATCACCACGGAAATCAACGGGCGCCTGGAAAACCATGCAGAGGATTGCGCCTATCGATTGCAACAGATGCGCCAGGGCACGTCATAAACGGCTTGGCCATAGAAGGCGGGTTTCATGACAAATCAGCGGCTCAACCTCGCACAGGCGCTCCTCGCGATCGCGGTATTGCATGGAACCTTCGCGCGGGCGGCGGATGTTTTTCCGAGCCGGCCGATACGCATCATCGTTCCCGCCGCGCCCGGCGGCACCGCTGACATCGCGACGCGGCTGCTCGCCGACAAAATGGGCGCCGAATTAGGCCAGCATATTGTGGTGGAGAACCGGGGGGGTGCTGGCGGCATCATCGGCGTGCAGGCTCTGCTCGCCGCAGCGCCCGACGGCTACACCATCATGATGGGCAACATCGGCCCCAATGCGATCAACTACGCGCTCTACAAGAACCCGGGTTACAAGCCGGAGGACATGATTCCCATCACCAGGGTGATCTCCAATCCCAATGTGCTGGTGGTCAATCCCGCTGTGCCCGCGAAAACCGTTGGCGAACTGGTAGCGCTTGCGAAAGCCAGTCCGGGCAAGCTGTCCTTTGCCTCATCGGGGCGCGGCCAGTCTGTTCATATGTCGGGAGAACTGTTCCGGATCAAAGCAGGTATCGACATCGTGCACGTTCCCTACAAAGGCGCGGGCCCGGCCCTCATCGACCTGCTGGCCGGGCAGGTCAACATGATATTCAGCAGCCTGCCGAGCGCCATGGGTTACATCCGTAGCAGCAGGCTGCGCGCACTTGCAGTAACGGCGCGGCAACGCAGCCCCGAGTTGCCCGATGTGCCGACGATGACGGAGGCGGGCTATACCGATTTTGAGGTCACCGGCTGGTTTGGCCTGTTTGCCCCGGCCAGAACACCGCGTCCCGCGATCGACCGGATTTATCGCGCTGCGAAGAATGTTCTTGCAGCACCGGAGATCAAAGCGCGTTTTGCCGAACTGGGCGGCACTGCCGGAGGCGAGCCGCCGGAACAATTCAGAACCTATGTCATGGCGGAAAAGCAGAAGTGGGCGCAGGTTGCCGCCGCGGCAAAGATTCAACCCGAATAAGCCCTGCCGTGCCGGTCGGCGCAAGGACGCCGCCTCGATTTGCGGGCTTCGTCCACGCGTAAGTCAAAATGAGCCGCTGGCATTTTTGCTATGCTTTACCAAAGCAGTTTTTCATGTGATATTGATGCCGGTGTTTTTTTCCGCCGCCAGGGTCGCGTCGCGGGTCTGGCGGCTTTCCACGGCGCACCAAGGGCAAACCCATAAAGAATGAGCGCCATTTCACAACCTGCAAGGAGCGTAATTATGCGTAGTTCAAAAAAATGGCTGTTGTCGGCCACGATGGCTGGCGTTGCGGTCGTCATTACCGCGTGTGCGGGCATGGTCGGCGGCGGCAATCACATGTCTTTCTTCGTTACCAGCACCAGCATGGGTAACGGGGCGAATCTTGGCGGACTGGCGGGCGCGGACCAGCATTGCCAAAAGCTCGCTTCAGCGGTGGGCGGCAGCGGCAAGACCTGGCGTGCCTATCTCAGCACGCAGGGCAAGGATGGCGCGCAGACCGTGAACGCGCGCGACCGCATCGGCAACGGACCGTGGCGAAACGTCAAAGGTGCGTTTATCGCGAGCAACGTCGATGATTTGCACGGCCCGTCCAACAACGTAACCAAGGCAACCGCGCTCAACGAGAAGGGCGAAGTGGTCTCGGGGCGCGGCGACAAGCCGAACCGCCACGACATACTCACCGGCTCGCGCACCGATGGTTCCGCGTTCGGTCCGGGAGACCCGGACATGACCTGCGGCAACTGGACGCGCAGCGGCGCCGAAGGCGCGGTCGTGATGGGCCATCATGATCGCAATGGCCCCACGACTGACCCGTGGGCGACGTCGTGGAACTCATCGCACCAGTCGCGCGGCGGCTGCAGCCACAAGGCGTTGGTCGCTACCGGTGGTGATGGCTTGTTTTATTGCTTCGCGGCGAACTGACAGCCGCATGGGCGGCAGGGATTACGCCCGGGTCAGCGCAACGACTCAGCCTTGATTCCCGCCGCAGCGACAAGCTTGGCCCATTTTGCGAGCTCGCCGCGGATGTATTCACGGCAGGCTTCGGGGGTTGACCCCTCGATATCGAAACCCTGTTGTTCGAGCCTCGCCCGCACCTCGGTGATGTTCAACGCGCGCAGCGTTTCGTGGTTGAGACGGCGCACGATAGCGGCGGGGAGCCGTGCCGGACCGAGCAGCGCGTACCATTGATTGGTGTCAAAGCCGGCGAGCCCGCCTTCGGCGACTGTAGGGATGTCGGGCACTATCGATGAACGTTTCAGGCCGCTCACCGCGAGTGCCCGCAGCTTGCCTGCGCGCACGTGAGGCAGCGCGGCTGGCAGGCTTGAGAACATGAACTGCGTGTGGCCGCCCAGCAGATCAGCCAGCGCGGGGCCTGCGCCCTTGTACGGCACGTGGTTGAAAGTGACGCCGGCCATCTGCGACAGCAATACCGCCGAGAGGTGGGTCGCGCTGCCGAATCCAGCCGACGCGTAAGCGATCTGGCCGGGCTTGGCGCGGGCCGCGGCGATGAGCTCTTTTATCGAGCCCGCTGCGAACGAAGGGTGTGCCGTGACAATGTTCTGCGTGGCCGCCATCAACGTGATGGCGGTGAAATCGTTGAGCGCGTCGTACGGCAACTTGCTCAGCGACGGATTGATGCCGTGCGACGCGGCGTACGCGAGAAAAAGCGTGTAGCCATCAGGCGCTGCGCGCGCGGCGATCTCGCCCGCGATTGCACCACTTGCGCCGCCACGGTTATCGGCGATCACGGCCTGTCCGAGCTGATCAGAGAGCTTCTGGCCGACCACGCGGCCAATAAAGTCAGCACCGCCGCCCGGCGGCAACGGGATGATCAGGCGGATCGGACGTGCAGGGTAGGTCTGTGCGAGCGCGGGTGGCGTGCCGCACGCCAGCAACAAGACGGCAACCGCGACTGTCCCGCGCACCGGATTCAAGTCAATCATAAAAATGGGTTCAACCGTTGAACCCACTGGTGAACAGCGCGTTGTGGCCGCGAAACGTGGTGTCAAAACGTACTCCGTTCATGAACGCCAATCTCACTGTGGTTCAACTCACTGTGGTTCAATTTTGGCCGCCCGAATAGCCTTCTCGAAAAACGCGTAATCGCGTTCGATAAAAGCGGAGAACTCCTCCGGCGTGTTGCCGATGGGCCGCAGACCGGAATCTTCGATGCGTGTGCGCATGTCCGGCGCTCTAAGTATGCGTGCGATTTCGGTGTGCAGGCGCGCGATGCGTTCCTGCGGCGTGCCGGCGGGCGCCCACATCCCCTGCCAGCCCGGCGTGTCCACCGCCGGGTAGCCGTGCTCGGCAAAGGTCGGCACGTCCGGCAGCACCGGCGCACGCACGGGGCCGCCGAGCGCCAGCGCACGCACACGCCGTGCCTGTATATACGGCCCCACCTGAGAAATGCTGGGAAACATCAATTCGATGTGGCCGCCGAGCAGATCGTTCTGCGCGGGGCCGGCGCCCTTATAGGGCACATGCGTAAGTTTTATCCTGGCCGCCGCCATCAGCATCTCACCCGACAAGTGCGTAATGTTGCCAACACCGGCGGAGCCGAAATGCAGGGTGCCCGGACGGGCGCGCGCCAGAGCGATAAATTCCGGCAGTGTTTTCGCCGGCACTGAAGGATGCACCACCAGCACCTGGCCGTAGGACAGGGTGATCTGCGAGATCGGCGCAAAATCGCGGCGCGCATCATACGGCAGCTTGCGGATCAGCAGCGTGTTGGTGTTGTGCGAGCCCGTGGTGTAGAGCAGGGTGTAGCCGTCACGCGCGCTTTTCGCCACCGTGTCCGTGCCCAGCGAGCCACTCGCGCCGGGGCGGTTGTCAAACACGAACGGCTGGTTGAAAGCCTCCGACAATTTTTGCAACAATGGCCTGCCGATGACATCCGGTGGCCCGCCGGGCGCGAACGGAATCACCACGCGCACCGCGCGCGCGGGGTAGTCGTCGGCGCGTTGCGCGTGGACGGCGCAGGTAAATACCACGCCAACCGCGCCGCTTGCGAGCAGCGCGGCTATGCCGGCGATAGGTGCCGGGAAAGTCTTGTTGCGCTCGTTTAAACAGTGCGCGCAACCCGTATCGATGCCGACGCAGGCAGCGACCTGGCGCCGAGGTGCTGGTGGTTTCATGTTTGCCGCCTCCAACGTTCGCGCGGGTGTGGATTAGTTCAGGCCCTGCCTGTGCCCGCCGGTACAACAAGTCTACCCAATGTTTGAGCAGCCAGACGCGTGAGGGCTGATTTTTCTCCAGTGTTTGCATACGCCCGCTGATCGCGGGCGGCAGGTATGATATGTTTTGCCGTTCCGCGCTATCCCTTACCCTTGTTCAAAAACAGAACCGGAGACGTTCATGCATACCCCGTTGCGCCTTGTCGTGTTGGCCGCGGCCTTGTCCTGCGCCACGCCTGCGTTCGCGCAAGCACCGGGCAGCGCCACGAATTTTCCCACCAAGCCGATACGCATGGTGGTGGGATTTCCGGCGGGTGGCCCGGCGGATTTCTTCGCCCGCAGCATTGCACAAAAAATGACAGAAGTCATAGGCCAGCAGGTGATTGTTGAAAATCGCGCCGGCGTCAGCGGCATGATTGCCGCCGAATATGTCGCCAGGACCATGCCCGCCGACGGTTATGTGGTGTATTTCGCCGGCACCGGCGTGCTGGTGTTTGCGCCGAACCTGTACGCCAGGTTGCCGATTGATATAGGCCGCGAACTGGCGCCGTTGACACTTGCGGTCACAGTACCTGAAATGCTGGTGGTGCATCCGTCGCTGCCGGTGAAAACGACCAAAGAACTCGTCGCGCTGGCAAAATCAAAGCCGGATCAGATCGTTTATGGTTCGACCGGCAACGGCGGCATGCCGCATCTCGCGGTGGAATCGCTGCGCGCCGCCGCCGGCATCAAACTCGTGCATGTGCCGTACAAGGGCGCCGCGCCCGCGGTGATTGATCTGTTGGGCGGGCATGTGTCGCTGACCATTCTCGATGTGCCGGTGCTGCTGCCGCATGTGAAGTCGGGCAAGCTGCGCCCGCTCGCGGTGGCCACCGCCAAACGCCAGGCCACACTACCCAATGTGCCGACGATGACGGAGGCAGGTTATCCAGGCGTTCGTGCCGACAATTGGTATGGTGTGGTCATCGCGTCCGCAACACCGAAGGACATTTCCGCCAGGCTGCATGCCGCGCTGGCCAAAGCATTGGACGCGCCAGAGACCAAGGAACGACTGCTGTCGCAAGGCGCTGAAACCACGGTAACCACGCCGGACCAATTCGCCGCTTTCATCCGCCAGGAAACCGCCACCTGGGGCAAGATCATCAAGGCCGCCGGTGTAACACTGGATTGATGGCGCGGCGCGTTGATGGATAAGTAACCTTCAGGAGCAGGACTATGAAAATTACCCGCATCGAACCCATACTCATCCGCACGCCGCTGGTGCTCGACGCTGCCGTACCGCACGCCAGCGGCGCACCGAAGAATGATGTTCATACCTTGCTGGTCAAGGTGGAAACCGACGAGGGCGTCACCGGCTGGGGCGAGGCTTTTTCCAACGCAGGCTGGCTGGCAACGCGCACCGCCGTCGAACAAATCGTCGCGCCGCGCGTCATCGGCAAAGACCCCGCGCAGATTTCGCAGATCCAGGCTGACCTGCACCGCGGTCTCTACAACACCGGCCGCAGCGGCGCGGTGGTGTTCGCGATTTCGGGGCTGGATATCGCGCTGTGGGATATCGCCGCCAAACGCGCGGGGCTGCCGCTCTACAAACTGCTCGGCGGCAGCGCGCGTGCCACGCTGCCCGCGTACGCCAGCCTGCTGCGTTATGGCAACAAAAAAATGGTGGTGGATAAAATTGCCGAGGCGCTAGGGCGCGGCTACCGGCTGATCAAGCTGCATGAAAACAATAGCGATATCGTGCGCGCTGCCAGCAAAGCCTGCGGTCCCACTGTGCCGCTGATGGTGGATTGCTCATGCCCGTGGACGGTGGATGAAGCGATTGCCGTGTCGCGCGAATGGGCGGATATGAAACTCGCGTGGATCGAAGAGCCGGTCTATCCGCCTGACGACCACAACGGCCTCGCGCGCCTGCGCGCTGCCAGCCCGGCGCCGATTGCCGCTGGCGAAAACATCTCCAATTTTTTTGAATTCAAGCGGCTGTTGGAAGCGGGCGCAGTGAGTTTTGCGCAACCCAGCGTGACCAAAATCGGCGGCGTTACCGAAATGCGCAAGATCTTCGCGCTGGGTGAAGCGTTTGGTGTGACGGTGGTGCCGCATTCACCGTACTTTGGTCCGGGGCTGCTGGCCTCGATACACGTATGCGCCGCAGCCGCACGCGAGGTGTGGATTGAACGCTATTACTGCGACTTCGCCGAGACCCCTTTTGGCGAACAGATCATCCCCAGGAACGGCGACTTCGCGATACCACAGGAGCCCGGCCTGGGCAAAGACCCCGATCCCGCGATCATTGCGCGCATGCGCGTGTAAAGATAAATAGCTACGTGATGCCACGCACCGTCTCAACGCTATGTGTCGTGCGGCCATCCGCCAGCGTATGGCCGGTCGTCCTTTGCGCGCTGGCGACTGCGGCAGGGGCGCAGCCCGCGTCGACAGGCCTGGCACCGTCGTATCCAGCCAGGCCGGTGCGCATCATCGTCCCCTTCGCGCCGGGCGCGAACGCGGATTTGATCGGCCGCATCGTCGCGCAACGCGTGTCGCCGATGTGGGGGCAACCGGTTTTGCTGGACAATCGGCCTGGTGGCTCGACCAATATCGGCACAGAGCTGGCAGCACGTGCGCCTGCGGATGGTTACACCTTGCTGCTGGTGGCGCCGCCGATCGCGGTCAACAAGTCGCTGTTCCGCAAGTTACCGTTCGACGTACTCACGGATTTCGCACCGATCATCCTGTGCACGCGCGTGCCCAATGTGATGAGCGTGCACCCCTCGGTGCCTGCGCGCAATCTGCGCGAGTTGATCGCGCTCGCCAAGGCACGGCCGGGGCAGCTCAACTTCGGCTCGGGCGGGCAAGGCTCTGCGAATCACATGGCCGGCGAGCTGCTCAAGCTGACGGCGGGCATCAACATCGTGCATGTGCCTTACAAGGGCAGCGCACCGGCGATCACCGATGGCGTCGGCGGCCACGTGGAGATGATCTTCGTCGGCGTCTCGTCGATTTTGCAATTGATCGAGGCGGGCAGGCTGCGCCCGCTTGCCACCGGCAGCGAAAAGCGTCTACCCATGATTCCTAACGTGCCGACGTTCATCGAAGCAGGCTACCCGGAGATGACCACCAGTGTGTGGTTCGGGCTACTCGCGCCGGCGGCGACGCCAGTGGACATTGTTGCGCGCATCAACGCCGATGTGGCACGCGTCATCGCCCTGCCCGAGGTGCACAAGCGCTTGGTGAGCGAAGGGCAGGAGCCGGGCGGCGGCTCGCCTGAAGATTTCGCCGGCTTTATCCGCAGCGAGATCAGCAAGTACGCCAGGGTGGTTAAGGCCGCCGGAATTCGCGGAGAGTAAGCGCGCAGGTTTTGCGATTTTCAGGCCCGGCACACACGCGCATTTCATGGCAAAGTGCGGACACACTACTGATCACCCCAAGGACACACACTCATGGATGGCGCCGTTCCGGTTTTCCTGACGGATAAGCAGCGCATGTGGCAGATGAAGGCGGCGTGGGCGCTCGATCATCCCGAAGCCGTTGCCGGGTTCGAGTGCTCGGCGGCCTGAGGTTTTTCGTGAGCGCAAAATTGCCGCCGGTCAGACGCTCGCGTGACGGCGAGCAGGCACACCGGGTGCGAGCGCTACTGGTTATGGCGGCGTGTGCGCCGGTTACGGCTTACACGCAGCCTGCTGCCGAGCGGCCCGGGGGTTACCCCGTCAAGCCGATTCGCTTTGTGGTGGGCAACGCGCCGGGCGGGGGCATCGACATTACCGCGCGTTCGGTGGGACAGAAGCTAACCGAACGCTGGGGACGCCCGGTGGTGGTGGATAACCGCCCCGGCGCCAGCGGCATCATCGCGATGGAGGTCACCGCGCAGGCCGCGCCCGATGGTTACACGCTGCTGGTGATTCCGGGCAGTCTTTTCGCCAGCGCGAGCGTGCAAAAGAAAGTCGGCTTCGATGTGCGCGCGGCGTACACGCCGGTCACACAACTAACCACGGTAGCCTACGTGCTGATGCTCAACGCGGGCTTGCCGCCGGGCACGCTCAAGGAACTCATCGCCTATGCGAAGGCGCGGCCGAACAAGCTCGTCTATGGCTCTTCCGGCGTGGGCGGCGCCGGCCATCTGGCGGGTGCGCTGCTGTGCGAACTGGCGGGCGTCAGCATGGTGCATGTGCCGTATAAGGGTGGCGGACCGGTACTGGCTGACATGATCGGAGGCCAGATTCACATGGGATTTACCGCGACGATTTCCGGCATGCCGCACGTGCGCGCCGGCAGGTTAAAAGCGCTCGGCGTGACGAGTCTGCGGCGGGTGCAGGCTTTTCCCGATGTGCCCACTCTCGACGAAGCGGGCGTGCCGGGCTTTGAGCTGATCAACTGGTACGGCTTGTTCGGGCCGAAGGCAGTGCCGCGCCCGATAGTCACCGCGCTGCATCGCGAAATCGCGCAAAGCCTGACCACGCCCGAAGTGCAGACGGCGTTCGCCAAAGATGGCGCGGAGGCCATGCCCTCCCCCTCGCCCGCAGCGTTCGCGGCCTTACTGGAAAAGGAGATCAAAAGCTGGGAGAAGCTGGTGAAACTGCCGGGCTTTGCCGAGCATCTGCGATAACCCGGCAAAAAACCTCACCGCAGAGGCGCAGAGAACGACACGCAGAGGAAACGCAGAGGAAACGCAGGCAAAAATTTTCTCTGGGTTTCCTCTGCGCCTCTGCGGTGCGTCTTTCCAGGTTTAAGTTTTGCGGTTGCGGCGCCTTGGTATTTGGTGCTTAATGCCCGCAGCCACGCAGGCGACCCGGTAGTTTCCCCAGACCATGTTTGCAGCCTCTATTCCGCGTTTCTTATCGAACAGCGTATTGCGCCGAGCAATTTGCACGCTCGGCGTATGGCTTGCCGCAGTGCAGAGTATCGCCGTAACCTGGGCGACGCAGAACGACTATCCCGTCAAGCCCATTCGCGTCATCGTGGCGTCGTCGGTGGGTGCGGCAGACGACTTCTTTGCGCGCTTGCTGGCCGACGAGCTTGAGACCACTTATCAGCGCAGAGTGCTGATCGAAAATCGTCCGGGTGCGGGCGGGCTGATCGGCAACAAGCGCGTGTCGCAAGCGCGCCCCGATGGCTACACGCTGGGTATGATCGGCGTCACACGGCTGATCACCGAGCTGATGCGCGAACAAGCGCCGTACCGCGCCCTGGCCGATATCGTCGGCGTGGCGCATGTGGCGTCGATCACCAATGTGCTGGCGATCACGCGCACGCTGCCAGTGAGCACGGCGCGCGATTTCGTCACCTACGCGCGGGTGCGTCCCGGCGAGTTGAACTATGCATCGCTGGGCATAGGCTCGGCGTCGCATCTCGCGGCGGAAGTTTTTTCGCGCGCGCTCGGCATCGAAGCCGTGCATGTGCCGTTCAGGATGGCGTCGGATTCTTTTGTCGAGATGGCGTTGGGGCGCGTGCACTACGCCATCTATACGCTGCCGGCGGCGCTGGGACCGGTGCGCGAGGGGCGTCTGCGCGCGCTGGCGGTGATGACGCCGCAGCGCAGCCCCACGCTGCCAGACGTGCCTGCGATCGCCGAAGTGGGGCTGCCCGAAGCGCAGTTCGACAGTTGGTGCGGGATCGTCGCGCCCATCGGCACGCCACGGCGCATCGTCGAGCAGTTGCACAGCGATATCGCGCGCGCGCTGCGCAAAGCGGCGCTGCGTGCGCGCTTTGTGCGTCAGGGGGCGGAGTCAACGCCCGACAGCACGCCGGATGGATTTATGCGGCATATGCAGGAGGAGTATCTGCGCTTTCAGTCGATCATCCGGGTCGGCGGGTTTAAGCCGGAGTGAGCGGACAATCCTGATTATTCATTTAGAATCAAAAAATTAGCGCGGTACTTCTACGCCCCACGGCACGCAAGATGCGCGGCGTCCGTGTGTTTCATACGGGCAAATGTAAACGCTTTGAAGTGGTAAAGTGCCACAGGAAGTGAACATCCGAATTCCAGAATTTCCTTACTGACGGAGACACCCATGACCATAAAACTCAACCACCTGCATCTAAAGACCAAGAACCCGGAAAAGACCGCGAAGTTTTACGTTGACACCTTCGGCGCAAAAATCACCAGCCAGTCGGCGAGCGGCTATCGCGTAGATCTCGACGGCCTGTCGCTGAATATCACCGACCTGCACCCGACGCAAAAACGCGAGCAAAAGTACGGCATGGAACATATTGCCATCGACACCGACGAACTCGATGCGGTGGTCGCCAGGCTCAAGGCGCAGGGCATCGGCATTCTTGAAGAGACCGTGGTTACCGGCAACCGCCGCGTGTGTTTTTTCGAGGGGCCGGATGGCGTGCAGCTTGAGTTTCTCGAAATAAAGTAATGGGGCTGGAAATTCCAGCGCCCAAATTGAACGTAAACCATCGTTTTTAAACAAGATTTTTTGGAGATACCTATGGCTATATCTGATCCTCTGCGAGTTGCGTTTATCGGTGCGGGCGGCCGCTGGGGGCCTAGTGCCCACGCCCCCGCGTTGCAAAAGCTGCCGGAAATTAATCTCCATGCGGTCTGTACCGCGCACGCCGACACCGCGCAGGCGGCGGCCGACAAGTATGGCGTGAAGAAAGCCTACAGCGATCTGACCGCCATGGGTGCTGATCCGCAGATCGAAGCCGCGCTGGTCGCGGTGCGCGTGCCGGCGCACTACAAAATCTCGAATGCGGCGGTGGAAGCCGGCAAGCATGTCTACTGCGAATGGCCGCTCGGCGCCAACACCAGGGAAGCCGAAGAGATGGCGGCACTGGCGCGCAAGAAAAACGTGCGCACCATGGTGGGCTTGCAACGGCGCGCGTCGCCCGCCTATCTGTACATGCGCGAGCTGATCAAGGACGGTTACGTCGGACAGGTGCTGTCGGTGAACATGACGCACATGGGCAGCGGCGTGCTGACCCGCACCTCGGACCGCACCTGGCAAAAGGATGTCACCCTGGGAGCGAACACGCTGACCATCACCTTCGGCCATTCGATGGATGCGCTATGCATGGTGGCGGGCGAACTGACCGAAGTGGCCGCCGTGGTCAGCACCCAGGTGCCGCGGTGGTTCGAGACCGACACCAAAAAATACGTGGATGTCACTTCACCCGACAACATCATGCTCACGGGCAGGCTCGAAGGCGGCGCCGTAGTCAGCGCCAATCTCGGTGTTCATCCGTATCACGGCACCGGCTACCGTTTTGAAATTTACGGCACCGAAGGCACGCTGGCGATGATCGGCGGCGGCGAGGCCGGGCAGGAAGTGAGACGCAAAATCATGGGCGGGAAAAAGGACGACAAGGCGCTGCAGGAATTGCCGGTGCCGGATCGCTTGAAAACCGTGCCCGAAGAAGTGCGTGGCCTGGGCCCTTCATACGATGTGGGACAGATGTGGGTGAAGTTCGCCGAGGCGATACGCAGCGGTGCGCCCATTGAAGCCGACTTCGATCACGCAGTGCGCCGTCACCGCATGCTGGATGCCATCGTGCGCGCGTCGGAAACCGGGCAGCGGCAGAAGGTGGTGCTGTAATCGGAGTCAGACATGAAGATCGTTGACGTCAAGACCTACTCGCTGGTCTATCCGGTGCAACAACCTTTCTCCAACGCGATGCGCACCACCCGCGAGCGCGCGTTCGGCGTGGTCGAAGTCATCACCGACAACGGGATTACCGGATGGGGCGAAGGCGCCATCGTGCCGGCGCGCCGCGCGATCGAGGCGCATGTCATCGGCCGCAATCCGTTTCACAACGAAGTGATCTGGGAAGGACTGCACAAGCAGGGCACTGACACCGCGGCGATCAGCGCCATCGACATCGCTCTGTGGGACATCATGGGCAAGGCACTTGATCAGCCGATCCACCACTTGCTGGGGGGTGCTTTTCGCGATCGCGTGCAGGCCTACGCCACCGGCCTCTTCCGCCGCAAAAGCGCGGATGAAACCGGCGCCCTGGTTGCGGAAGCACGCGGCTATGCCGACCAGGGCTTCAAGGCGATGAAAATGAAGGTTGGCTTTGGCGCGGACTACGACATCAAAAATGTGGCAGCAGTGCGCCGCGCCATCGGTGACGACATACTGTTCGCGGTGGATGCCAATTGCGGCTATGACCGCGGCGCTGCCATAGCGGTCGGCCAGCGGCTCGCGGAAAATAACCTGCTGTGGTTCGAAGAGCCGATTGCCGCCGATGACGTGGAAGGCTACGTGGAGATTCGCCGCGCCCTGAACATGCGGATTTCCGGCGCAGAGCAACTGCGCGGCCGCTGGGCTTTTCGCCGCATGATTCAGCAAGGCGCACTGGACATCATCCAGCCTGACGTGTGCGTGTGCGGCGGTTTCACCGAGTTCAGGAAAATCGCCGCGATGGCGAGCGCCAACCACGTCAGAGTGATCCCCCATATGTTCGGCACCGCGATCCGGCTCGCCGCAACGCTGCATTTGCTCGCGGTGTTGCCCGATGCCCCGCGCGCACTTGAACCTTTCCCGGCGTTGCTCGAGTACGACATGAGCGAAAACGCGTTGCGCACCGGGCTGGCGAAGGAACCGATTTCCCATACCGACGGGATAGTGAGCGTGCCCCAGGGTCCGGGGCTCGGCATCGAGATCAACCGCGATCTGCTGGAGAAGTACGGCTAGTGTAGTGTCACTTAGATAACTTAACAGTGCGTAGGGCGCAATCCCTATTGCGCCGAATGCGGTTTGCAAAGTAATCATGCGGCGCAATGGGACAAGGGAACACTTGAAGCGAAGCATTGCGCCCTACGCGCTAAGGAGAAGAGTCTTATGGAACAAGTCAAAGCCAGGCCAGCCATACGGCCGAGTCCGGTCCGCATCCGGAAACTGGGCCACATCGTCCTCCAGGTCGGCGACGTGGAGCGCTCCATCAAGTTCTACACCGAAGTCTTGAATTTCCGGGTGTCAGACCGGCAGGAAACCGGCGGGGCTTTTCTCACCGCAGTGGGCGACCACCATACCATCGGGCTTTTCCCGTCGGCTGGCCCGCATGCCGAAAAGCCTGCCGAAGACGCGGTGCGTCTCAATCACTTCGCGATGCAGGTGGGCGAGCTAGAGGAGCTGTTCGACGTCCGGGCCTACCTGCAAGAGCGCGGGGTGCCGATCACCTTCCAGGGACGCCGGCGGCTCGGCGGTCACACCAGCGTGGAGTTTCTCGATCCGGACGGCTATCACGTGGAGTTGTTCTGCGACATGGACCAGCTCGGGCCGGATCAACGCTCGCGCCCCATGACTCCCGGGCCGCGCCACGAGACCCTGGAGGCCGCACGCGACAACCCCAAAGCGCCAACCTGGTAGCGTAACTACCGGTCGCCAAGCGGGAAGGGCTTACGTGTGAAAGCCGCCAAGGCGCTCGCATAGCCCGTCAGATCAAGCCACGAATTCCACCATTCAATCCACCCGCGCGCCCGAAGCCTTCACCACCCTGCCCCACTTCGCGACTTCGGCGCGGGTGTAGGCGGCGGCGTCCTGCGGCGTGCCGGACAGCGGTTCCGCGCCTTGCGCGATGAATTTGTCGCGCACCTCGGGCGACTGCATGGCGCGGGTCACCGCGTCGTGCAGTCGCGCCACGGCTTCTTTGGGTGTGCCGCTGGGCGCAAACAGCGCATACCAGCTTCCTGATTCAAAACCCGGATAGGTCTCCGCGATGGTGGGCAGGTTGGGCGTGATGGCGTTGCGTTTTGCGCTGGTGATGGCCAGCGCGCGCAGGCGGCCGTTCTGCACCTGTGGCAGCACCGAAAGAATGTTTGCAAACATGAAGGTCACATTACCCGCGATGAGATCGGTGAGCGCGGGCGGCGTGCCGCGGTACGGCACATGCAGAATCTGGATGCCGGTTTGCATCCTGAGCATTTCCGCGGTCAGGTGCGGCGTGCTGCCACTGCCGGTGGTGGCATAGCTCAGTTCGCCGCGGCGGGCATGGGCTACCGCCACAAAATCCTTCACGCTCTTCGCCGGTAGTGACGGATGCACGACCAGCAGTTGCGACACGCTCGCGACCAGCGCGACGGCCTCGAAATCCTTGAGCAGGTCGTAGGACAACTTCGCATACAGCGTCTGCGCGATTGCGGCGGGGGCGCCGTTGGCCAGCAGCGTATAACCATCGGCCGGCGCGCGTGCGGCTAATTCCGCGGCGATGTTGCCGCCGGCGCCGGGCCGGTTATCGACGAGGATGGACTGGCCCAGCGCATCGCTCATTTTAGGCCCGATCAGGCGCACGGCGATATCCACACCCGCACCTGGCGTGAAGCCAATGAGCACGCGTATCGGCTTCGCGGGAAAGGCCTGTCCTGCGCCTCCTGAGCTCTTGTCGAAGGGCGAAGCGGTCTGCGCATGCAGCGCGATCGGGAATGCCGTTGCTGTCAGCAATGCGAGCGCCGCAATGCGAGAGTGTATAGCCATGAATCATTTCCTTCACCGGACCGGGTGCCGGTGTGTCTGCTAATATTACGTCATTCGGCTGCGTCAGTTTGCCGATGCGCATGTGGACCGACAAAGCGGAAGGACAGCCCTATGCTCAAAATCGAACCCGGCAACGCCATACTGGGCGCCACGGTCACCGGCGTTGATCTCGCTCATCCGCTCGCGGATGCCGATCATGCGTGCGTTATGCGCGCGCTCGGGCAATATGGTGTGCTGTGTTTTCCCAGGCAACCGATTGACGCCAACGCATTGCGAGCGTTCTCGGCGCGCTTCGGCGAACTGCAGGTGCTGTCGCGAAATTCGGAGCCGGGCATGCCCGAAGTCTCCATCCTTTCCAATGTCGTGGAGAATGGCCGTTATATCGGCACCCCGGACGCGGGGCAGGATTGGCACACCGACATGACCTACAACCAGACACCGGGCTTCGTCAATGTACTGGTGGCGCACAAAGTGCCGGTGAGAGACGGCAAGCCGCTGGGCGCCACCGACTTCACCAATACCCAGGCCGCTTACGAAGACCTGCCCGCCGCGCTAAAAGCACAGCTCGCGAACGCAACCGCGTTGCACGATTGGAACAACTTTCACGAGCTCATGCGGCGCAAGGGCAGCAAACGTCCGCCGTTAAGCGAAGAGGAGCGCCGCAAACGCCCGCCGGTGTCGCACCCGGTATTTCTCACCCATCCCATCAGCGGGTGCAAGGTGATTTATGTGAACCCCGGTTTTGCCGTGCGCATCAACGAACTGGGACCTGATGAAAGTCAGAAGATGCTCGACACCTTGTTCGCGCATGTGCTGCAACCGAAGTATCGCTACACCCACCACTGGACGGTGGGTGATGTGCTGATGTGGGATCACCTCGGCACGTGGCACTGTGCAGTAGCCGACTACCAGCCCGATGAACTGCGGTTGATGAAGCGCTGTCAGGTTCTGGCGAACAAAGTTTTCGATCCCGGCTTTCTACAGACCACGCTGGGTGCGAGACGCCAGTCTGAAGAACTATCATAACAATTTGTTTTTAAATGATAATTTTTCGTAGGTTGGGCTGAGCTTGCGAAGCCCAACAACATAAGCGTCGCGACCCATTATTGTGCCGCATGGCCGCGAGTGGTTACGTTGGGCTTCGCAAGCTCAGCCCAACCTACAACTTCTATGGGCCGTTATGACGGCGTAGCATTCGCCTGCTTGAAATTGTGACATTGACCGTGGCGAATTGCTTTTTATGGGTTCATTGAGCGCCATAGCGTTTACTTCGCCAACCCCAATTCGACCAGCACGCCGCGCGTGTGGTTGAACTGGCCTTCGAGATACTTGGCGAGTGCCGCGCCGCGCAGTGATGGTGCTGTCACGTCGTTCTTGCTCATCCATGCCTTCCATTCTTCGCCCTGAAAAGCGCGCGCCAGGGCGTCTTGCCAGAACGTGATTTGCGCGGGTGTGATGTCTTTGGCGCCAAAAATGCAGCGCCAGGTAGCCAATACGGGAGCGTCCAGCCCCAGTTCGCCCAGCGTCGGCACCGCGGCGAGCGCACCGGGGCGGCGTTGCGGCGCGCCGAGCGCCAGCATGCGCAACTGGCCCGCGACCACCGGCGGCGTGGAGCCCGCGGCCGAGGATATGGCAGCCTGTATGTGCCCGCCCATCATCGCGGTCGTTGCTTCGGCACTGGTTTTGAAAACCACTATTTTCAGGCGCTTGATATCCACTCCCGCGGCCTTGGCCGCCATCGCCCCCACCGCGTGGGAGGTGCCCCCGCGCGCGACCACACTGAACGCGACCGATTCGGGATCGACTTTCAGCCGCTCCACCAGATCGCCGAAGTTCTTGAACGGAGAATTTGCGGGCACCATGAAGGCGCTGTAATCGACAAAGGCCAGCGCGAGCGGCGGAAAATCGCGGTAGCTGTGCTGCATCAGTCCCTGTATCTGGTTGGTGAACAACGTCGATGTTGCAAACAGCAGGTAATGCGGGTCTGCGCCATGCTGTGCGTGGTACGCCACCGATACTGTCTGATTGCCGCCGGCCTTGTTAAGAACGAGGATCGGTGTAGTCACCAGTTTCTGGTCCTGCAGCGCTTTTTGCATCAGACGCGCCACCGTGTCATTGCCGCCGCCGGGCGCGGTGGGCAGAACAATCTCAACCTGCTTCTCCGGACGCCAGGCGGATTGCGCGTACGCCGGGGTGGCGACGGCTGCCGCGGCCAGACACACCCACACGCCGGCGATCAAACGCATCACGCCCGCGCCCGCAGCGACGCACCGCAGTCGATGGTGACAATGGTGCCGCTGGGGATTGCGCCTTCAGCCGCAAAGCCCTGCGCGCAGGCGAGGCCTATGCCTTTTGAGCCACCGGTGATCAATACTTTTTTGCCGCGAAGTTCCATGTCCACGATGTTCTCTCCGTATTTGTTGGGTGGCGTTGCGTTGTATTATCGCTCAGGAGCGGAGGATACCAAATGGTTGCAGGAAGTGGATTGAAATGGGCGCTCACGTGCGCGTTGTTGGTCGCTGCGCAATTCGCAGAGGCGCAACAACCGCCCGCTGCGACGGGCTCAGGACAGGCCTACCCGGTGAAAACCCTGCGCCTGATCGCGTCGCAATCAGCCGGTGGCGGCGTCGATACCGTCGCGCGCCTGGTGGCGTCGAGGTTGAGCGAAGCGGTCGGACAGACTGTAATCGTCGACAACCGCGCCGGCGCCAACGGCTCGCTGGCAGCCGAACTCACCGCCAAATCGCCGCCGGATGGTTACACCCTGATGCTCGGCGCGGTGGGCAATCTTGGCGTCAACAAATTTTTCATCAAGCAAATGAATTACGACCCATTCACCGAGCTCGCGCCGGTGACGCTGGCGGTATCGAGCAGCAGCGTGCTGGTAGTGCATCCGTCGGTGCCGGTGAAATCGGTGAAAGAATTGCTCGCACTGGCGCGGGCGCGCCCGGGTGCGCTGGCGCACGGTTCATCAGGCGTCGGCGGCGCGGGACATTTGGCGGGCGCGCTGTTTCAGTCGATGGCGAAAGTTAATCTGCTGCATGTGCCCTACAAAGGCGGCGCGCCCGCGATGATTGATCTGCTGGCGGGGCAAGTGCAACTTTCGTTTGCTTCGACGCCGACGGCAGTGCCCAACATCGGCTCCGGCCGATTGCGCGCACTGGCGGTGAGCACCGCGCAACGCTCGAAACTATTGCCGGAATTGCCGACGATCGCGCAAGCAGGTGTGCCGGGCTACGAGGCGCATAGCTGGTACGGCTTTGTGGTGGCGGCGAAAACGCCGCACAACATTGTGGCCCGGCTCAACAAGGAAATCGTGCAGATACTCGGGCGCACCGATGCCGGTGAAACGCTGCTCAAGGTCGGCCTTGAAACGTTGACGAGTACGCCGGAATTTTTTGCCGGCTACATCAAATCCGAGGTTGAAAAATGGGGCCGCATTATTCGCGAAGCGGGCATAACTGCGAACTGAGTCACCAACGGAGCCGCGGCGGTCGATCCTTCACTCGGCCTTAATCCCCAGCCGCTTCACCACGCCGCCCCACATGTCGATGGCCTTTCTGACTTCCTCCAGAAACTGCGCCGGGGTTCCACCCGCGGGTGACACGCCATCGGCGGCGAGCCGGTCTTCCATGTCCTTTTCGCGCAGCGCGTTGTTCAAGTCGGTGTTGAGCCGGCTCACGATCGGTTGTGGCAGGCCTTTGGGCGCGATGATCCCGTGCCACAACACCACGTCGTAATCCTTGAAACCCGATTCCATGACCGTAGGAATATCAGGCGCAGTGCGGATGCGCCGCGCAGTACTCACCGCGATGCCGCGCAGCCGCCCTCCCTTGACCTGCGGCAGCGTTGTGGCGACACTGCCCCACAGCATCTGTACATGTCCGGCAACGGTGTCGTTGAGCGCCGGGCCGGTGCCTTTGTAGGGCACACCCAGCACGCGTATGCCGGCGCGTTCGAGGAATAACTCGGACGCGAGATGTACACCACTGCCCGTGCCGCTGGATGCGTAGCTCAGTTGGCCGGGCCGCGCGCGCGCCAGCGTAATCAACTCCTGCACCGTTTTCACCGGCAGCGAGGGATGAACCGCCAGCAGAAAGGGTCCCTGCGAAAGCTGAATGACGGGTGTGATGTCGTTTACCGGATCGAAGGGGAGCTTGTACACGCTCGGATTGACACTGTAGCTGGTGGCGATCAAAGTCAACGTGTAACCGTCCACCGGCGCCCTCATGCCCAATTCCACGCCCAGGGTTCCGCCGGCGCCGGGACGATTGTCCACGATCACCTGTTGCCCGGCGGATGCGGCCAGTTTTTGCGCGCACACGCGTGCGATGAAATCGCTGCCGCCACCGGGCGGAAATGGCACGATAAGCCGGATGCTCTTCGACGGATAACCTTGCGCCAGCGTTGTTTGCGCGCAGCAGGCGGCGCTCAACACCAGGCCCGCAGCCCATGAGCGCTTCGCGAATGCTCCTTCGAGAGCCGTAAAGGCGCTGCGTTGCATGATTGACTGGCTACTTGGGCGCAGCAGGTGCGGGAGCCGCAAACGGCCCCACTTCAGGCTTGCCTTGTGTGTTGGCGAGATCACCCAATTCGGCCCGCGCGCCGCGTGTGATCTGCGTCATTTCGTGCCCCGCCTGAAAGCAGGTGAAATCCGGGCGATCCTTCCAGGCGAAGGGCCCGCAGAGCTTTTTGCCCGCTTTGATCGCCGCATCGTGAACGATGTTGATAGCGCGCTCATAATCCGGGTCGCCCTGCCGGTAGCCGGAGAAATTACTGAGGTCACCGCTGGCCGCGAATACGGCGTGGATGCCGGGCACTTTGGCGATCTCGTCCGCGTTCCTGAGGCCTTCAAGCGTTTCGATCATAACGATCAGCACCAGATTGTCGTTGATGGTGTTGCGGTAGCCGCCGGGGACGCTGCCCCACATGTCGGGTTCAAACGCCGGGCCGCCGCCCTGACTGCGGCTGCCCAGTGGCGGGAAGTAGGCCCATTTCACCGCCTCTTTGGCTTCCTCTACCGTATCGACCGTCGGCACCACCAGCACCAGCGCGCCGCTGTCGAGCGCATGCGCGATTTCCCGTTCATCGGTGTAGGCGATGCGCACGCCAGGTACGGCCTTGGCGCGCGGGCAGGTGCGCCACGCGTTCGCCACGTCGCGCCAGCTCGAAGGCTCGTGCTGCATTTCAGTCCAGATGAAATCATAGCCGGCATTCGCCATCGTGCAATAGGTGCTCGGATCGCGCACGCCGCGCACCGTGCCGCCAACCACCTTGCCGCCCTGCAGCAGCTTGATCTTGGCGGGATTCCAGATTTTCGCGCCCGCCGGCGCGTTAAATGCGCCGCCATATTTCCAGGTGGACATGTCGAATGGCCCCTGATTCACCGCACCGGGGGGCGCTGCTTGCCGCGCATTGCTGTCGACACCAGCGGGCGCGGCGAGCGGGAATTTCTGTTGTGCCTGGGCAGATGACGCGGCGACGGCGAGCACGGCACAGGCGCTCAAGCGGGCAAGTAAATCGAGATAGCGCATGTTGATCTCCCGTATTGTGTCTGTTAAGTTTCTGCAAAGACTGGATTCATTGACTACTCGATATAGGCTGGCGCCTTGGGAATCTGGTCGCTCTGCGCCTTGTCGTGATTGATCCACAGTTGCGCGCCGGTTTTTTTCATCAGTGCGGCTACTTTTTCCATCGACTGCAGGCTTTGTTCGCGGTTGAAGTTGAACGCGGGCACACGACGCTGCGCCCAGTTATCCTGCAGATGCACCATGTCGCCGGACAGTATCACCGGCCCGCGCCTGGGTAGCCGCACCAGCAGCGATTGATGGCCGGGTGTGTGCCCCGGTGTGGCAATCAGCACCACCGTGCCGTCGCCGAAGACATCATGGTCGCCGTTAAGCCGCAGCATCGGGTTCGCACGCAGTTTGTCGTAGCTGCTAACCTCAAAATTCCATTTCGACACGGCCTCGGACCCGAACGCGATATCGTATTCGGCCTGCTGGATATACAGCGTCGCGTTGCTGAACAAATTGCCGTTGCCCACATGGTCGCCGTGGGTGTGCGAAAACGCGACATGCGTGATTTGTTTGGGATCAACCCCCGCTTCCGCAAGCTGCACGCGCAGCGGTTTGCGCAGGATGTAGCGCGGCGAATCTTTGCCGCGCTGGAAACCCTTGGGCATGGTGGCCACGTTGTCATTAATGCCGGAGTCGAACATCATCCAGCCCCGTGCATGCTGGATCAGATAGCAGTTGGCGCTAAATTCACCGGGCTTGCCCACGTTGACGCCGGGTGTCCAGCGCGACACATCGCTGACTGTCGATTCGCCGCAATTGAACACAAACATGCGTTGCACGCCGCTCGCTTGCGTGAATAATTGCGAAGACGTAGTAGCGCAACTGCCGATGCAAACGGCGAGCGCAAAGGCAATCACAAATTTGGCGAGCGTTCGGGGCAACAGGGCGTGCATGGCGTCTCCTTGCGTCGGGCGCGGATCGTGGGCAGCGCCGATGCTACACCAACACCTGATCGCTGCAGCGTGATGGGCGCGGATGGTTTTATGTTTGTCTTATGTGCAGCCATTAACCCCATACTATCCGCACCGAAGTCGCGAACTGCGGTAAGGTTGTCACGATCACCGGTGCGCGTGTCGGATTAATTCTGCATTTCACTGAGGAAATAAAAATGTATTTAAAAACAAACACTTACATTTAAGAAAATGAAAAGCCAAATCCTTGCCATAGGCGGCGCAGCACTGCCCGAAAATCTCGATAACCTGCTGCTGATTAAATATTTTTTGTCCCTCACGAAAAAGAAAAAACCACGCGTGTGTTTCATCGGCACAGCACACGGCGACGCGGAAGCGGGACGGCTGCGCTTTTACGCGGGCTTTAGTCAATTTAATTGCACCCCCACGCATCTGCCACTGTTCGCGCGCACGCCGCGCGACCTCGAATCGTTTGTGCTGGAACACGATGCGATTTACGTCGGCGGCGGCAACACGCGCAGTCTGCTGGCGGTGTGGCGTGAATGGTCCCTCGATACCTATCTGCGCAAAGCGTGGGCGCGCGGCGTGGTGCTTGGCGGCGCAAGCGCAGGATCGATCTGCTGGTTCGAACAGGGTGTTACCGATTCCATCGCCGGACCGCTGACCACGCTCGACTGCCTGGGTTTTTTACCTGGCAGCAACTGCCCGCACTACGACAGCGAGCGGCTGCGCCGTCCGACCTACCAGAAATTCGTCGCCGCTGGAAAAATCATCGAAGGTGTCGCAGCCGACGATGGCGCGGCGTTGCACTATGTTGACGGCAAATTGCTGCGTGCAGTGGCCAGCCGGCCGCGCGCGAAGGCGTATCGTGTAACGAATTCAGGCCGCCGCGCGATCGAAGCAGCGTTGACTACGCATTATCTTGGCACGCGTTAGGGCGGCGCGCCTTGCACGTTAAAATACGCCCCCTATGAGCGAAAAGAACAAGCCCGCCGGCGCAATTGCCATAGCCACCATGGCCGCCGGTAATTTCATCCGCACGGCCATCGAAGCGGATGTGACGAGCGGCAAGTACGCCGGACGCGGCTGGGGCGGCAAACCCGGCCCGGCCAAGGTGCACGCCCATACGCCGCCTGATCTGGCGAAAATCCGCACGCGCTTCCCGCCGGAGCCCAACGGCTATCTGCATATCGGCCACGCCAAATCGATCTGCCTGAACTTTGGCTTGGCGCACGATTACAGCGGCGCGTGCCACATGCGTTTCGACGACACCAATCCGGAAAAGGAAGAACAGGAATACGTCGATGCCATCATTCATGCCGTGCAGTGGCTGGGGTTCGACTGGCGCGAGAATATTTTTTTCGCCAGCGACTACTTTGATTTCATGTACCAGGCGGCGCAATATCTGATCGAATCGGGACACGCTTACGTCGATGAACAGTCGGCCGAACAGATGCGCAGCAATCGCGGCACGCTGACCGAGCCGGGCACAGGCAGCCCGTGGCGCGAACGTCCGGCCGCCGAATCACTGCAACGTTTTCGCGAAATGCGCGACGGCAACCACGCCGACGGCAGCATGGTGCTGCGCGCGAAAATCGACATGGCCTCGCCCAACATCAATCTGCGTGATCCGGCAATTTATCGAATTCGCAAAGCCACACATCACCGCACCGGCGACCGCTGGTGCGTGTATCCGATGTACGCTTACGCGCATCCGATCGAGGACGCGCTGGAACGTATCACGCACTCGCTCTGCACGCTGGAGTTTGAAGATCAGCGGCCGTTCTATGACTGGTTGTTGCTGCGTCTCGCCGATGGCGGTCTGCTCGATAAACCACTGCCGCAGCAAATCGAGTTCGCGCGGCTCAACCTGACCTACGTGGTGCTGTCCAAACGCAAGCTGATTCAACTGGTTAGCGAAAAACACGTGGCAGGCTGGGACGATCCACGCCTGCCCACGCTGGCCGGTGCGCGCCGCCGAGGCTATACCGCCGATGGTTTGCGTTTGTTTGCCGAGCGCATCGGTGTCTCCAAAGCCGATTCGTGGATCGACTACAGCGTGCTCGAAGACTGCATGCGCGAACACCTGAACGCGGTGGCCGAACGCCGCATCGCCGTGCTCAATCCAGTCAAACTCATCATCGACAACTATCCCGAAAACCAGCAGGAAGATTGTTTCGCGCCCAACCATCCGCAGAAACCGGAGCTGGGAAAACGCGTGGTGCCGCTTACGCGCGAATTGTGGATCGAGCGTGATGATTTCGCTGAGACGCCGCCAAAGGGTTTCTTCCGCTTATTTCCGGGCAACAGCGTGCGCCTGCGTTATGGCTATGTGGTGAAATGCACGGGCTTTGACAAAGACGCGCAAGGAAATGTCATCGCTGTCCGCTGCGAATATTTCCCGGACACCAAGTCGGGCACGCCGGGCGCGGACACAGTCAAAGTTAAAGGCAACATCCACTGGGTCAGCGTCAAGCACGCCTTTGCGGCGCAAGTACGGCTCTATGACCGGCTGTTCAAGACCGCTCACCCGGGCGCGGGTGATCGCGATTTTCTGCTCGATCTCAACGCCGATTCCAAACACGTAGTTACCGCACAACTCGAAGCCGCGCTCAAAAACGCCCAGCCGGAAGCGTGCTTCCAGTTTGAGCGCCACGGCTATTTTGTCGCCGACCGCGTGGATACGGCACCTGGCGCGCCAAAGTTCAATCGCGCGGTGACACTGCGGGATTCGTGGAAAAAATAGACGATGTTTTACCTTGATCTATTCAAAGCGCTGCACAAAGAACGCGTGGCATACGTGCTGGTGGGTGGGCTTGCCGTCAACTTTCATGGCGTCGAACGCGCTACGATGGATGTTGACCTTACGCTTGCGATGGATAACACTAACCTGCAGCGGTTCTTGAAAGCTGCAACCAAGCTCAAACTCAAGCCCACTTTGCCCGTGCCACTCTCCGCGCTATGTGACGAAAAGCAGATTAATGAGTGGATACGAACCAAGCACCTCATCGCATTTTCGTTGCACTCGCCTTCCGGCACGCTGCCCACCGTGGATATCATTGTGCGGCCTAAGGTATCGTTCAAGAAGATGCATCGTGATCGCATCGAAAAGAACTTAAGCGGCGTAGCAGTGTGCTTTGCGTCTGTTAACGATCTGATCGCGCTCAAGACGGGAACCGGTCGCCAACAGGATGCCTCCGATATCAAGGCGCTGAAAATTGTTCTGCGGCTGGCGGCAAAGGAGAAATAGCATGGCGAAAATCGACTATGCGTATCACGCCACCGAAGCGCAGGTGCTGCGCTACCAGCAAGTTCCGTTAATTGATCGCTTACGCTGGCTGGAGGAAATTTGTATTTTTACAAAGATGGTCAGGCAGGCTCCGGCCAATCCTCTTTCCGCGGCTGCGCCAACCCGCAAAAAGGCACGGCAGCGCACGCCATCGACGCGCTGACTCTGCGCAAGATGTACTCGGTAAAAGAAATCTTCCACACCTTGCAAGGCGAAGGCGCCAACGCGGGCACGCCTGCGGTGTTCCTGCGCTTTGCGGGCTGCAATCTGTGGTCGGGCCGGGAGAAGGATCGCGCCAGTGCCGTGTGCCGCTTTTGCGATACTGAGTTTGTCGGTGTGGACGGCCCCGGCGGCGGCAAGTTCCGCACGCCGGCGGCACTGGCGAACGCGGTGCTTGCGCTATGGCCAAAGCGTATCCAGGCGATGCGCTTCGTGGTGTGCACCGGCGGCGAACCGCTGCTGCAACTCGACCCGCCGCTGATTGCCGCACTGCACGCGAAGGGCTTTCGCATCGCCATCGAAACCAATGGCACGTTGCAACCGCCGCCGGGCATCGACTGGATTTGCGTCAGCCCCAAGGCGCGCGCGCCGCTCGCACTCAAACGCGGCGACGAACTGAAACTGGTGTTCCCGCAGCAGGGCGCAGAACCCGAACGCTTTGAAAAACTGCGTTTTGACAATTTTTTTCTGCAACCGATGGACGGCCCGCGCCGCGTGCATAACACACGGCTCGCGGTGGCTTACTGCAAAGCGCAGCCGCGCTGGCGCCTGTCGCTGCAAACCCACAAGCTGATCGGCATTCCGTGAGCAAGCGCCCTGCCCAAAAAATAACGCGCGTGCCCGCGGCACAGGAAGTGGAAATTTCCTATGCCTTCGGCTTTGACGCCGCGCATCGCTTCACTGCCTCGCCGCGCGGCCACAAGTATCGCGGCGTGCACGGGCACTCGTTTCAGTGTCAGGTCACCTTGCGCGGCACGCCGCGCGCGCCGCACGGCTTTGTCGCCGATCTGGCGCAGGTGGAACGCATATGCCTTGCGCTGCGCAAGCAACTCGATCATAAATTATTAAATGAAATCAAACAGTTAGCATCACCTAGCCTGGAGAATCTGGCGCTCTGGATATGGCAGCGTCTCGCCACCAAGCTGCCCGGGTTGGCACGCGTCAGCGTGCGCCGTGATTCACTGGGGCAGGCTTGCAGTTATAGCGGTCCGCGCGCGAGCAGCGCGTAGGGCGCAAGCGCGCCTTACGAATTCATGGCGTGATTATAATTGGCGCATCCAGATTCCATTCACAACAACCGAGGCATCACCACACATCATGGACACCGCCGCCACAGTTCCCACCACCACCGTCACTGACCTCGCGCCCAAACCCGACACCGCCGGAGGTCTCTCCTTAGTCGACAAACGCACGCTGCCGCGCGGCATGCGCACTTATTTGTCGTTGCAGGATTTTATCGACCAAGCGCGCAAAGTCTTGCCGCGTCCGATTTACGGCTATGTCACCGGCGGCGTGGAAAACAACATGTCGCTGCGCGGCAACCGCGACGTGTTTGAAGAGATTGCTTTCGTGCCCAAGCCGCTGGTGGACACCACCATGCGCACCATGAAGACACAACTCTTCGGCCATACCTACAACGCGCCCTTCGGTTTTGCGCCGATGGGCGGCACCTCCATCGCA
Organism: Bordetella parapertussis; assembly: GCA_945861275.1. Classification (GTDB taxonomy): domain Bacteria; phylum Pseudomonadota; class Gammaproteobacteria; order Burkholderiales; family SG8-41; genus UBA5216. The sequence continues at coordinate 83,979 of CAMATZ010000008.1, read as the reverse complement.
TCGTATCAGGGCGATCTGGCGCTCGCGCGCGCCGCCGCCGACGCCAACATTCCGATGATGATGAGCGGCGCTTCGTTGATGCGTATGGAAGATGTCAAAGCCGCCGGCAGAACCGCGATGTTTCAGGCGTATCTGCCGGGCGACGAGGATCGCATCAGCGAAACTTTCGAGCGTGCCGCGAAAGCAGGCTTCGAAACCATCGCCGTCACCGTGGATGTGCAGGTCGCGGGCAACCGGGAAAACAACGTGCGCGCCGGCTATAACAACCCGCTGCGGCCGACACCGCGCCTGGCGTGGGACTGCATGATACGTCCCAAGTGGCTGTTCGGCATGTTTCTCAAAACCCTGATCAAGGATGGCATGCCGCATGTCGAAAACATGGGCCCGCGCGTGCCGCTGATTTCCAGCACCGCCTTGCGCGGCTACGGCCGTCGTGACCGGCTCACGTGGAAACACGTCGCGCACATGCGCAAGATCTGGAAGGGCAATCTGCTGATCAAAGGCGTGCTGGACAAGGACGTGGTGCGCATGGCACGCGAGCACGGACTCGACGGCGTGATGGTTTCCAATCACGGCGGGCGTCAGCTCGACGGCACGGTTTCGCCACTGCGCGTGCTGCCCGGCATCCGCGAAGCCGCGGGCAGCATGGCGGTGATCATGGACAGCGGCTTTCGCCGCGGCACCGACGTGCTCAAAGCGCTCGCACTGGGCGCCGATTTCTGCTTCATCGGGCGCCCGTTCCTGTGTGCGTCCGCCGTTGCGGGACAACCCGGCGTTGAACACGCCATCAAATTATTGATGGACGAAATTGATCGCGACATGGCGATGATGGGCATCAACTCCACCAAGGAAATGACCCGGGCGTTTTTGATGCCGGCCACGGGGGCGGATTTCCTGCGCCAATAATCACCGACGCAAAATGTGCGGCCGCTACGTAACGCCTGATCAGGCCGCCATCGAGCGCTACTACCACCTCGGTCGCGGACAGAATAATCCGTTCACAGCGCGCTATAACGTCACGCCGCAGCAGGGCAATCCTGCCGCCTATGTGCCGGTGATCCGTCACCGCGCGGATGGCGAAACGGAGCTTGCGACAGTGCAGTGGTGGCTGCTGCCCTATTGGTCGAAAGAATCGCGCGTCAAGTTCAGCACCTTCAACGCGCGCACCGACACCGTGGCGAGTGCTGCGAGTTATCGCGTGCCGTTTCGCAAGCGCCGCTGTTTGATTCCCGCATTGGGTTGGTTCGAGTGGCAGGCCACGGCGCAGGGCAAGATGAAATGGTGGCTGCATCGCCCGGATCGCGGCATGGTCAGTTTTGCCGGGCTGTGGGATCGCTGGCATCGCGGCGACGAGGTGATCGAGTCATGCACTATCATCGTGGGCGAGGCCAACACCGCCATGCGCCAGGTGCATGACCGCATGCCGGTGATTATCGAACCCAAGGATGAGGCATTCTGGCTGGATACCAAAATCGAGGCGACAAACGCACTGGAAGCGCTGCTCACGCCACCGCCCGCTGACATGATCACCGCACACCGGGTGCGCAGCGACAAGCGCCCGCGGGATGACGATGCCACGCTGATTGATCCTGAAATTGTATGATCCGCGCCACCAGCGTTCTACACTATCGGCAGCGGATATGCTCTAACATTCCTGCGTTGCGATACACGCGCCTGCGTCACACAAACCCGCTCGTCCTAACATTACGGGAACCCGTATGAAACTCTGGTACCAAAGTCTCGCACGCCAAACCGAATCCACGCCCTACGGCGAAATCCTGCGCGCGACCATTGCCGCGGCGGTAGACCCCGGCACCAGCGTAGACATGCGCGGTGTATCCAAATCCGCGGGCATCGGGGTGCACTATCGTTTTCTCGAACATCACGATATGCGCGAAGTGATGTTCAATGCCATGCAGGCCGAGCGCGAAGGCTACGACGCTTTTCTCATCGGCAATATCAGCGACGCTGGCATCCGCGAGGCGCGCGAGTGCGTGAACATTCCCGTGCTGGGGCTGTGTGAAACCAGTTTGCATGTGTCCAGCATCATGGGCGCGAGTTTCGGCCTGGTGACCATCAGCCCGAAATGGAATCTGCGCATCCTGGAAAACGTGCAACGCTACGGCCTTGAGCGTCGCTTTGCCGGCATGGAGCCGATGAACACCTCGCCGATCGAACTTAAACGCGCAATGATCGACCTGCCGTTTCGTAAGGGCATCATCGAGCAATTCAACGTGGCGGCAAAAAAGCTGCTCGACAAAGGCGCGGAAATCATCATCCCCGCCGGCGGCGACATCATTGTGTTTCTCGCCGAATCACATACCTACGAAATCGAGCGCGCACCCATCGTCAACGGCATCGTGGAACTGGTAAAAATGGGCGAGATGGCGGTGAAGCTGCGCAAAATCACCGGCCGCTTTACCAGCAAGCGCCTGTCCTACGCGCCACCCAACGGAGATTATCTTGAGCGTACACGGGCGTTTTATGGTGCGGATGTTTATCCTGATGCGCCCAAAAACGGTTAGGCCGTGAACTTCAAAAAATGAATTCCAGGCATTTGTTTATTGTTTTTCCATCGTTGCTATGGTCGCTGAGCGGCGTTGTGCTTGCGCAACCCGCTGCGGGTTATCCGTCACGCCCGATACGCGTGCTGGTGCCCTATCCGCCCGGCGGCGGCGCGGACATCATCGCGCGCACCGTCAGCGTGAAGCTGGCGGCGCATCTCGGGCAGCAGATCGTGGTCGACAATCGCGCGGGCGGCGCGGGCAGCGTGGCGCATGAACTTGCCGCGCGCGCGGCGCCGGACGGCTACACGCTGATGGTCGCTATCAGCGCACTGGTGACCAACCCCGCGGTAAATCCGCATACTACTTATAACCCCGTGCGCGATTTCACACCGCTGATGCTGATCGCGCGCTCGCCATACCGCGTGGTGATATTTCCTGGATTGCCGGCTAATACCATGCAGGAGTGGGTGGCACTGGCCAAGGCAAAGCCAGGCGCTATGTCGTACGGCTCGGCCGGTTCCGGCACCGCCATCCATTTGGCCGCCGAGCTCTTTCGCATGCAGGCAGGCATCAGCATGGTGCATGTGCCGTATAAAGGCACCGGGCCGGCCATTACCGACTTGATCGCCGGGCAAATTCAGATGATGTTTGCGGGTACGCTGTCCGCCGCGCCCCACGTGAAATCGGGACGCATACGCGCGCTGGCGGTCACCAGTCTGAAGCGGCGCGCCGACGCGCCCGATCTGCCGACGCTCGCCGAAACCGTGGCGCCGGGTTATGAAGCCGGCGAATGGTTCTCGGTATTTGCGCCGGCGGGCCTGCCCAAGCCGTTGATCGACAGACTCTACAGCGAGCTCGCCAGAACAGTGAACGATAGCGAATTGAAAGAACGCCTGATCGCCGGCGGCATGGATTTCGTCGGCAGCACGCCGGCAGAACTGGGTGAGACCGTCAAACGCGATTACGCGAAATGGACGCGCGTGGTCAAGGAAACGGGACTTAAAGCAGACTGAACTTGTAGCATGTGGGCGGTTTCTGGACATGCCCGAACTCGCTATGTTCCAATAGCGCAGCCGCTGGATTCACCCTAAGGCCCTCATGAACGCAGCCACGTCCTACGAAACCCTCATCATCGGCGGCGGAATCGCCGGCCTCACCTGCGGCCTGCGGCTCGCCGAGCAGGGCGTAACAGTTGCCATCCTCGAAAAAGGCGAGACCGATAAATACCTGTGCAACTCGCGCATCTGCGGCGGTGCGTTTCACGTGTCGTATCGCGATGTCGCCGAGCCGCCCGAAGTGCTGATGGACGCGATGAAGGGCAAGACGCAAGGCTTTTCTCGCCAGAGCTTTCTGGACGTGATGGCCCATCAGGCGGGCAGCACCGTGCAGTGGCTGCGATCGAAGGGCCTGCGCTTTATCAAGGTAGGCGACGCGCCACACCGCCGCACCACACTGGCTCCGCCCATCGCCACCAAGGGCCGCGACTACTGGCACGGGCGTGGCGGCGACGTGATGCTGCGCACGCTGCATGCGGAACTGAAAAAAGCCGGCGCCACACTGCTGCTCGGCACGCGCGCACTGAGTCTGCGCATGGCGGGCGGCCAATGCGTGGGCGTCGAAGCCGATCAAAAAGGCTCGCGGGTGAATCTTGATGCCCGCAATGTCGTCATCAGCGACGGCGGCTTTCAGGCCAATCACGAGCTGTTGAAGGAATACATCACGGCCGCACCCGCCAAAATCCGCCAGCGCAACGCGCAGACCGCCATGGGCGATGGTCTGAAAATGGCACGCGCCGTCGGCGCGAAACTGGTCGGCATGAACCGCTTTTACGGCCATGTGCTGATCCAGGACGCGATGACCAACGATGACCTGTGGCCGTTCCCGCTGATGGACGATTTGTGCTGTGGCGGCGTGATGGTGGATGCTGCTGGCCGCCGCTTCGTGGATGAAGGTTTGGGCGGCGTCTACCTCGCCAATTACATGGCAGGCATGCAGGATCCGCTGTCGGCCACTGTGATTTTCGATCATCCCATTTGGGAAGGACCGGGCAAGGAGTTCATCGCGCCGGCAAACCCGTTGATCGTCAGCAACGGCGGTACGGTGCATAAGGCTGGCTCGATTAGTGAGCTGGCGCAAAAGCTGGGGCTGTCTACCGGTGTGCTCGAAGACACGATCACGCAATACAATGCCGCGGTCGACGCGCGCGCCACCGCGCAACTCACTCCCACGCGCAGCACCGATGCCCACAAAGCGTGGCCCATCCGCAGCGCGCCGTTCTACGCCGTGCGCCTTGCCGCGGGCATCACCTACACCATGGGCGGCATCGCCATCGACGGCGACAGCCGGGTACTTGACGCCAATGACAATCCCATCACCGGCTTGTATGCGGCGGGTTGTGCCACCGGTGGTCTAGAAGGCGGCGAACACGTGGGCTACGTCGGCGGCTTGAGCAAATCGTCGGTGACCGGATTTCAGGCGGCGAATCATATTGCGGCGCATCGCGCGCGGTAGCAAGACGCGGACTTGATCCCAGCGCAAGAGCGTTATGCAGCTTACGATTGCCAACGCCACCAATCTTGCTGTTCGCGCACTTACCGGTGCAGGCATGAGCGCCGTAAACGCGCGCATCACCGCCGATCACCTGGTCGATGCCGCGCTGTGTGGCCATGAATTTGCGGGCTTGCCGCGGGTAATCGCGCTGGCGGAAGCTCTGCGCGATAAAGCGCCCGCCGGCGCAACGCGCATCGTGCGCGAAAATCACTGTTCAGCCCTGCTCGACGGCGGCGACAACGTCGCCTATGTGGTCTCCCTGCATGCCATCGACAAGGCCATGGAAATCGCGCGCAACAACGGTGTCGCGGTGGTGTGCGCCAATAACACCTGGTTCAGCGGGCGCCTGGCGTATTACGTGGAGCGCGCTGCGCGTCAGGGTTTTATCGCGATGCACACCACCAATGCCACAGCACGTGTCGCACCTTACGGCGGCGTCGACCGGTTGATGGGCACCAACCCGTTTGCGATTGCGTTTCCGGGCGAAGACGATCCGATCATCATCGACATCGGCACCTCGCAAACGACCTGGGGCGACGTGGTGCTTGCACGCACCAGGGGCCAGCCATTGCCCGAAGGCGTAGCCGTGAATCCGTCGGGGCATCCCACCACCGATCCCGATGCGGCGCTCGAAGGCGCGATTCTGCCGTGGGGCGGGCCACGCGGCAGCGGACTCGCGCTGGCGGTGCAGTTGCTCGGCATCCTCGCCGGCAGTGAACTGGTGATCGATGATGTGAGCAACTACGGTTTGTTTTTCATGGTGATTGATCCGAAATTGTTCATGCCCAGTGATCAATTTCCAGCGCGTGTATCGGCATTTCGTCAGGTCATCGCGTCGAATCGACCGGTCGCAGGGGGCGGCACGGTGCGCGTGCCGGGCGACAGCAGCCAGCAAAAGCGCCGCGCGAATCTTGAGAAGGGCGTGATCAACCTTGACGAGAAAGTCTATGCTTGCTTGTGTGAGCTCACCGGGGAATAGTCGTAACTATCTGTTTTTATGATAATTAAAGACACCCTCAACGCGGGTCACACGGCTCAATTGATTGAATTCGCGAGCACGCTGACGCCTGCGGCAATCCCGCACTCGGCATTCGTCAACGCCAAACGCTGCCTGCTCGATGCCATCGGCTGCGGCTTATTCGGCGCGAGCCAGCCGTGGTCGGCGATCATGGCCGCGCAAATGTTCGCGGAAAAATCGCAGGGCACATCCAGCGTGTTCGGTCATGCCGCCCCGCTGGCGGCGTGCGCAGCGGCATTGTGCAACGGCACAGCGATACACGGCTTTGAACTCGACGACTTGTTGCCTGCGGCGATTGTTCATCCTGGCACGGTGATTATTCCCGCGGTGCTGGCCGCTGCGCAAAGCGTTGATGCAAGCGGCGAACAACTGTTGCGCGCCATCGTCATCGGTTACGAAGTCACCGCGCGCATCAGCGTGGCGATGGGCACGCAGGCTTCACACCACGGCTTTCACAAAACCAGTGTGGTGGGGCCGGTCGCCTCGGCCATTGCCGCCGGTTGCGTACTGGGATTAAACCATGCGCAACTCACTTGCGCGGCGGGCATCGCAGCATCCATGGCATCGGGCATTAAAAGTTATGTTGCCAGTGGCGGCGGCGGCATGGTGAAGCGCATGCACGCGGGATGGGCTGCATCATCGGGCGTGCGCGCAGCCTTGCTGGCGCGCGACGGTTTCACCGGGCCCAGCGGCGCCGTGGATGGACGTTACGGGCTGCTCGAGGTGTTCGGCGGTGTAGCAGCTCATCCCGAATCACTGACGCAAGGGTTGGGCGATAGCTGGGCCATTAACGCCGTGTGGTTCAAAGTCTATCCGATTTGCGGCTGGATACAGGGCGTGGTGCAGCTGTTGGGCGCCATGCGTGGTGACATCGGCGGCTCACAGCCTCTGGCCGGGAATCAGATCAAGCGAGTCATCGTGGGCACCAGCCGCTTTGCCGTCAACAGCAACAGCAACGCCACGCCCGCCGACACCATGGATGCGCAGTACAGCATCCCCTACTGCGCCGCACTGGCGCTCACGCGCGACCCCGGCGACCCGCGCGCTTTCGAACCCGCCGGCTACAACAACCCGGAATTGCTCAGCCTCGCCGCGCGCGTGGAGACCTGTGTCGATGAGGCCTGCGAAGCGGTATACCCGCAGCGCTTCGGCTCGCGCGTGCAACTGCATCTTGCCAGCGGCGAGGTAAAAGAAGCGCTGACGCTGGACCCGCATGGCACGCCCGCCGATCCGTGTTCCGACGACGAACTGGCGGCTAAATTCGCGCGGCTGGCGGCATTGTCGCCGCTGAAAGTCGATAGCGCAGCCATTGCACGCGCGGTCGGTCAACTCGATACCAGCGCCTCCCTTCGCGAATTGAGCCAACGGCTGCGCGCGGCGTAGTATGCTGGCGGCACACACGAAATCCAATTCCATCTTTCAACAAGGAGATTCACCATGAAGCACTGGCCGCCATCCATCGCCTCCATCGCACGGCTCACTACGGGCGTTTTCACCGGCAATCTCAGCATGGTGCCGGAAGCACCGGCGCAAGCCGGCACGCGCGTTTTTGAATTGCGCACCTACACTTCGCACGAAGGCAAACTTGACGAGGTGGTGGCGCGCTTTCGCAATCACACCATCAAGTTATTCGAGAAGCACGGCCTCACCAACATCGGTTACTGGGTGCCGCGCGAGCAGCCGAATACGCTTATCTATATGATCGCACACCCAAGCCGCGATGCCGCAACCGGGAATTGGGATGCCTTCCGCAAGGACGCAGACTGGATCGGCGCACGCGCCGCATCCGAGGCTAATGGACCGCTGGTCGCCAAAGTGCAATCGGTGTTCATGGACCCGACGAATTTTTCGGGCATAAAATAGCTTGCGGGGCCGCGCGTTGCGGCGCGACTGCCGTAATCGACTATTCGCAGCGCTGCCGGAAAGTCTCGCCTGGTTTGAGCGCTTCCGCGCAGCGCAGCACTTTCTCCAGGTGGGTGTGCTTGTTTTTCAGCGCGAACTCCAGCGCGGTCATGCCGCTTTGCACGCGCACCGAGGCGTCCGCGCCCGCGCGCAACAGTTGCAGCACGACGCTGCGATGGCCTTGCAGGGCGGCCATCATCAGCGGTGTGTTGACGTAGGCGGCGCGGCCCTGCGCCGCCGCGTTCGGCTGCGCGCCTTTTTGCAGTAGATAGGTCACGGTATTTTCACGGCCCGCATAGGCGGCGTAGGCAAGTGGCGTATAGGCGTTGGCTTCGATGTTTTCAAGGCTCGCGCCGGCTTCCACCAGCAGGCGCGCGGCTTGATCGTAGCGCAGGGTTAAAACGCTGTTGCGTTCGCGATCTTCTTCGCTGAAAAAAGCAGCGAGCATCAACGCCGTGTCGCGATCGGGCGTGCGCGCGTTCAAATCCGCCTTGGCAGCGATCAGGTAACGCAACACATTGAGTGAACCATTGCGCGCGGCCACGGTAATCAACGGCGCCGCCGCATAACCGATGCCCGGGGCCACATCGTTTACCGTGATCGTGTTCGACTCTACCAGTGCGCGCACTCGCCTCACATCGTCAATCGCAATCGCGCCACCCAGCGCCTGTGTATCCAGCGAGCCGGTGGGATTGGATGCACAACCGGTGATCGCGACCACCGCGGTCAGCACCACCAGCAGCGGGATAGGACGATACAGGCTTTTTAATTTATTGCGCATTTTAAGTCTCTCTGAATGAACCTGGCGGCTGAGTATAGCCAAACTTTGCGCCCGGCGGCGGGCTTTGCGTTATACGTTGAACCTGAAATGCATTACATCGCCGTCTTTCACAATGTAATCCTTGCCCTCCAAGCGCATCTTGCCGGCCTCTTTCGCGCCGTGCTCGCCCTTGCACGCGATGTAGTCGTTAAACGCGATCACTTCGGCGCGGATGAAGCCTTTTTCAAAATCGGTATGTATCGCGCCGGCGGCTTTGGGCGCGGTGTCGCCTTTGTGGATGGTCCAGGCACGCACTTCTTTCGGACCGGCGGTAAAGTAGGTTTGCAAACCAAGCAGCGCATAGCCCGCGTTGATCACGCGCTCGAGACCCGGCTCGGTCATGCCGAGATCGGACAAAAATACATTCTTGTCTTCGTCGCTCATGTCGGCGATTTCGGCTTCGATCGCGGCGCACACCGCCACCACCGGCGCGTGTTCGCTTTCGGCGTAGCGCCGCACCGCATCGAGATGCGGGTTGTTTTCAAAGCCATCTTCCTTGACGTTGGCGACGAACATCGCGGCCTTGGCGGTGAGCAGGCACAGCGGCTTGAGGATGGCTTTTTCCTCTTCGTAGAGATCGAGCGAGCGCACCGGCTTGGCCTGGTTCAACACCTTTTGGCATTTTTCCAGCACCGCCATCATGCGTTGCGCTTCCTTATCGCCCCCCGCCTTCGCCAGCTTGGCGTATTTGGTGATGTGGCGCTCCACCGCCGACAAATCGGCGAGCGCCAGTTCGGTGTTGATGGTTTCAATATCGGAAACCGGATCAATCCTGCCCGACACATGCACCACGTTTTCATCGTCGAAGCAGCGCACCACATGCGCTATGGCATCGGTCTCGCGGATGTTCGCCAGAAACTGATTGCCAAGACCCTCGCCCTTGGACGCCCCCGCCACCAGCCCGGCGATGTCGACAAACTCTACAATCGCCGGCAGCACCTTCTGCGGCTTGGCGAGTGCAGCGAGTTTTGCCAACCGCGGATCGGGCACCTCGACGATGCCGACGTTAGGCTCGATGGTGCAGAACGGATAGTTTTCCGCCGCGATGCCGGCCTTGGTCAGCGCGTTAAAAAGCGTGGATTTGCCGACATTGGGCAGACCGACGATGCCGCATTTTAGGGACATGGGGTTTCTCGCGAGTTGTCGGTGAAGGGTGAACAGTGAAGGGTGAAGGGTGAAGGGGAAGGGGAAGGGGAAGGGGAAGGCGCGCGTTAGCTTAACCGCCGTTACGTTTCACCCTTCACCCTTCACGCTTCACCGTGTGTAAGGCAAGCATTGCCGCTTCCATCTCATCCGCGATGATGTGCGGCCAGATATCCATCGTGCGCGCCATGGCGTCTTCAATGGCTTGTTGCTCCTCCACACGCGGGGCATGCAACACGTAGTCAACCACTTCTTGTTCCGATGCGACCGTTTCACGCGGATGCCCTATGCCCAGGCGCAGCCGCCAGAAATCCTGCGTGCCGAGGTTCGCGGCGATGCTTTTCAGTCCATTGTGCCCCGACAAGCCACCGCCGAATTTGAGCTTCGCGCCGCCGGGCGGCAGATCAAGCTCATCGTGCGCAACGAGAATTTCCTGCGCGCCAATCTTGTAATAACCCGCCAGTGCCGCCACGGCTTGACCGGAGTTGTTCATGAAGGTTTCCGGTTTAAGCAGCCAAAGCTCCCCCGCGCGCGTGGAAATTTTGGCCACCGTGCCCTGATATCGCGATTCGCGCCGGAACTGCGCGCGCTCCTGATGGGCGATTCTGTCCAGCCACCAGAAACCCGCGTTGTGACGCGTTTTTTCGTATTTGCTGCCGGGGTTGCCGAGGCCGACGACGAGTTTCATGAAGTGCTGCGTGATGAGAAAGCGTGAAAGAAAAAGCCCGCCCTATCCATAAGACAAAGCGGGCTTGCCGGTAAGCGGCAATCGTTACTATCCGGAAAGGCGCAGCGGTGACTTGCTGCTTACTTTCCAGCCTCTTTTTTCGCCGCTGGTTCTTTTTTGGGCGCCTCTTTCTTGACACCATCTTTGGTGCTGCCCCCCGCTGCCGCAGCAAGGTCTTCCGGTTTCTGACCGGTGATCTCGGTGGCTTTGGCGACGACTTCGGTTTCCTCGGCCGGTGCTTCTTTCGGCAACTGCACGGTCACCACGCCAGGGTTCTCTTTTTTCCAGCGCGGAATCGGCTCCACGCCTTCGGGAAACGCTATGTCGTTGACATGCATCGAATGCGCAACCTGCAGGTTCGTGACATCGACTTCGATGTATTCCGGCAGATCGTCCGGCAGACACAAAATCTCAAGGTCGTTGATGATGTGTTGCACCACGCCGCCGCCCACTTTCACACCTACGCAAATGTCGGTGTTGACGAAATGCAGCGGCACTTTCATGTGGATTTTCTTGTTCTTGTCAACGCGCTGGAAGTCCACGTGCAGCGCTATCGGCTTGAACGGATGCATCTGGAAATCGCGCAGCAACGCAGGGGTGGTTACACCGTCCACGGTCAAATCGAGTACCGATGCGTGAAACACTTCCAGCTTGAGATGACGCAATACGGCGGCCTGATCGAGCTCCACTTTTTGCACCGGTTGATCGGCCCCGTAAATAATGCCGGGGACGCGCCCGCTGGTACGCAGGCGGCGGCTCGCACTCGTGCCTTGTAGCGTACGCGGGTAGGCTGTTACAGCAATCTTCATTACATTCTCCTGAAATTCGAAACGTCCGCGACCAGATCGTTCCGGGTTTAAAAACGGGTGCGTTCACCCGCCAAGCAAAAAATTACGCGTTACGACAAATTACTCTACAAACAACGAACTCACCGAATCCTCCGCGCTAATACGCCGCACCGTCTCGGCAAACAAGCCGGCGATGCTGAGCACCCGTATGCGGCTGCAGGCCTGGGCGTCTTCGCGCAGCGGGATGGTGTCGGTGACTACCAGTTCATCCAACTCTGAACTCATGATCCGCTCTATAGCCTTGCCCGACAGCACCGGGTGCGTGCAATACGCCAGCACCCGCGCGGCGCCGCGTTTTTTCAGCGCGCCGGCCGCCTCGCACAAGGTGTTCGCGGTGTCCACCAGATCGTCCACGATGACGCAGGTGCGCCCCTCGACTTCACCGATGATATTCATCACCGTTGCCACATTGGGGCGTGGACGGCGCTTGTCGATAATCGCCAGATCTGCTTCAAGACGCTTCGCCAGCGCGCGCGCGCGCACCACGCCGCCCACGTCGGGCGACACCACTACCAAACCGCTGAAATTCTTTTTCCAGATATCGCCGAGCAAAATCGGGCCCGAATAAATATTGTCCACCGGTATATCAAAGAAGCCCTGTATCTGTTCCGAATGCAAATCCATCGTCAGCACACGATCCACGCCCACCGTGGTCAGCATATTTGCCACCACTTTGGCGGTAATCGGCACCCGCGCTGAACTGGGCCGCCGGTCCTGCCGCGCGTAGCCCATGTAGGGTATCGCCGCCGTAACCCGCCCGGCCGAGGCGCGCTTTAAGCCATCGACCATGACCAGCAGTTCCATCAACGTGTCGTTGGTGGGCTGGCAAATCGACTGCAACACGAAGACGTCGCGTCCACGCACGTTTTCGAGAATTTCAACCATCACCTCGCCGTCGGAAAAACGCCCGACTTTGGCGCGGCCCATGGTCACGTGCAAATGCTCCGCCACCTCCACCGCCAGCTTCGGAATCGAGTTCCCGGTAAACACCATCAGACGATCAAGCATTGCGGCGCAACCTCGATTGGTTCACGGTTGATAGATCCAGCGGCATACGCAAATTCTGGCTGGGGAGGTAGGGATCGAACCTACGAATGCCGGAATCAAAATCCGGTGCCTTACCACTTGGCGACTCCCCAATTACAATTATAAAAACAATGACTTACAACTACACTCCCAGATCGTGCAGCGGATGATGCGGCAACCCCTGCGCGACGAAGCCCTGCATGCCCGGAGGCCGTTGCGCGAACACTGCGCGCGCGGCGTCCTCAGTCTCAAACGACGCAAACACACACGCCCCCGAACCTGTCATCAAAGCGCCGCCGTGTTGCGCGCTATTTTGCGCTAACTTTTGTGCTAACTTTTGTTCTAACCAGGCTAAATGCTGTGCGACTTCGGGATAGTGTTTTACCACCAGCGGCTGTAAATCGTTAACCGCAAGTAACCGGCCAGCAGCCCCAGAAAAGCCTAGAATTATAGCCTTTTTGGAGTCCCTTTTCAATTCCGGGTGACTGAAAACGGCAGCCGTGGATACCACCACCGGCGGACATAAAACCACATACCATGCCGGCGGCAATTCCAGCGCCGTCAGTTGCTCGCCGATGCCTTCGGCCAGAGCGTTTTTACCAAACACGAATGCCGCCACGTCGGCGCCAATTTTTACTGCTAAATCAATAAGTTGTAATCGAGGAATAGCCGTTTTCCAAAGACCGTTTAAGGCCAGCAGCGTGGTCGCAGCGTCGGAACTGCCGCCGCCCAAGCCACCGCCCAGCGGCAGGCGCTTTTCAAGCGCAATATCCGCGCCCAGTGCAGTGCCGCTCACCTCGCGCAACAAGCGCGCGGCGCGCACGCAAAGGTCCGCATCCGCAGGCACGCCGGGCACCTCGTTCACGCGCGCGATCACGCCGTCGCCGCGCACACGAAAACGCAGCGTGTCGCCATAATCAATGAAGCGCAATACCGTTTGCAGCAGGTGGTAGCCGTCGGCACGACGGCCCACTACGCGCAGCATCAGGTTAAGTTTGGCGGGGGCGGGGTAGGGTGCTGAAAAATCCATCATGGCGCGAAATTAACTCCCTCCCTGGCGCGCTCGCGAATTAATTGTTGACAGGCCCTAAGGTGTTTCTTTGCGCCAGGTATCAATCACCAGCCGCATCGTTTGTTTTTCGCCCACGATCTCCATGCGCCGCGGCAGACCGTCGTTTTCGGCGGCAGCATAATACTCGTAGGTGATTTTCCAGCCGTCTTGCGTCAGGTGTCGGATTTTGCCGGCGGCATCGCGCTCATCAATCACGGCAGGATAGTTGGGCACGGGCACGCCGCGCACCCAGTGCTGCATGCGCGCCAGCGGCAACTCCCAACCCAGCGCCTGTTTGGTCAGCGACTCCGCGCGCGCGCCGCGATACTCCCTTTTGTCCGCGCTGGTAAATACCGCCCCCTCGGCATCTTCGCGCAATTGCGCCAGCACTTGTCCGGTGGGCGTCATCAGAAATAACTCATCGGCATCTGCCCCGTGCAGCCAGCGCACATTGGCGCTAAATGCACGGCCGTCGTAATGCACCAACACCCGGCCCAAGACATCAAAGGGTGCTGCGCGCCCCGCCATTTCCGGCACCGGCTGCACACTGGCGCAACCCGCCAGGGTGAGTAAGCCGGCAGCGGCCGCCAGTACAGCGCGGCGTCGATTAAAAACGATCATTTACCGAAGTTACTTAACAGCAGGCAGCAGCGAAGGCGCCAGACGCTTTACCGTGCTTTGCAACGTGTCGTTGGCGGGGCCATCCTTTAACAGGTTAGACCAGATTTTTAGCGCTTCTTCACGCTTGCCATCGGCCCACAATACTTCACCCAGATGCGCGCCGACTTCGGCCTCGGGCCGCAGCTCGAAGGCGCGGCGCAACTGTGTCACAGCCTCGCCCGTGCGCCCCATGCGATACAGCACCCAGCCCAAGCTGTCGATGATGTAGCCGTCCTGCGGTGATAGCTCAAGCGCTTTTTCGATGAGTTTGCGCGCTTCGGGCAAGCGCTGGTTGCGATCAGCCAGGGTGTAGCCGAGCGCGTTGTAGGCGTGCGCATGTTTGGGGTCGATCTCTATAACTTTGCGCAGATTGCGCTCCAGCACATCGAGCTTGTCGAGCTTCTCCGCGATCATCGCCTGGTCGTAGAGCAGATCCACCGAATCCGGCGTGCCTTCGAGCGACTTGCCCAGCAAATCATAGGCGTCATTGTAGGCCTGCGACTCGCGCAGCAGATTGGCCTCGGCCTGCACCAACTGGATGCGCTGCGCGTTGTCGGTCGGTGTTATCGATTGCAAGTGCTTGCGCGCCGCGTCCAGCTTGCCTTGTTTGACCAGCACATTGGCGTAACGCGCCTGCGCGCTCAAATAGCGATCACCACTGCTGACGCCGCCGTACCATTTAAGCGCTTCCTCATAATTTTTGCGATCTTCGTTGATCTGGCCCAGAAACAACCAGATGGCGTCGGGCTCTTTGTGGCCCGCGTCGAGTGCGCCTTTGAAATGCTTTTCAGCGGATTCCGGGTCGCCGGTCTGCAGCGCCAGCAAAGCCACCGCCATCGCGATATCCGGATTGTTGGGGGCTTCCTTCACCAGAATTTCAAACTGCTGGCGTGCATCCGCCTGACGCTTTTCGCTCGCCAGCAAACGCGCATAGGCAAGCCGCCCGTCTTTTGCCTGCGGAAAACGGTTAAGGTAATCGCCGAGATAGGTCAACGCCTCGGCCGGGGAACGGCGCGCGAGCGCCTGCGCGTGAAACAACGCCGCCAGTTCGAGATCAGGCTGGAGGCTAAGTGCCGCGCGCGATTCCGCCAGCGAGGCATCGACATCATTGGCGTTCCACGCCGCCTGCGCCACCGCCAGGCGCACCTCGGCGTTGCTGTTATACGGGCGCGCCAGCCCGCGCAGCAACTCAAACACCGCTTTTTTATCTTTGTGGCGCGTGAGCAACTGCGCCACTTGCGCGAAGTTGCGCGCCACATTGGCCTTGTCGCCGGCGAGCCATTGCTCCAGCGGCGCCTTCGCCTCGGCTAGATTTTCCTGATTCACCAGCAATGACGCCACCACTTGCCGCGCCTGGGGCGATTGCGGAACAAGGTTCAACCACAGACTGGCGGCTTCGAGCGCCTCTTTCATTAAACGCGCGTTCCACGCCACTTCGGTGGCACGCTGCGCCACCCGCGGATCGCGCGTTGCGCGCGCGACTTCAAGCAGGGTTTGCGCCGCCAACTGCGGCGAACCGCGTTGCAGGGCGATTTCCGCCAGCATTATTTTGTAGAGCAGTTCCGGCGAAAGATCCAGCAGCGGCAGCGCCGATGCTGTGGGTGACTGGGGCTTCACGCGTGGCGCCGCGGGCGCCGACGGGGCGGGCGCCTGCGCAAAGGCAGGCGCGGCGCCAGCCCATGCCACTATCAGCGCTGTAATAAGCCAGTTTTTGTGTAAGGTCATAAGGACGAGGCGTTTCGCGACAACAGCAATAAATATGAAATAAGCAAATGATTATTCGAGCGTTTTGAGCAACATCGCTTCATTAAGTTTCACAGTTTAGGTATATTTCGCACACTCCACAAGCGACGCTTATAAAGCCACATTATCAATGTCATCTTCAGCGCCCTCTCCGATCGCTGCGGCGGCGACCATCCACGCCAGCGATTTGTCCCGCCGCTTCGGCGCACATGCCGCCGTGGATGGCATTGATCTGCACCTGCGGCAGGGCGAAGTGCTCGGTTTTCTGGGTCCCAACGGCGCAGGCAAAACCACCACCATGCAGATGTTGACCGGCAATCTGGCGCCCACCACGGGGTCGGTCAGTATCTGCGGCGTTGATATGCTCGAAGCCCCGGTAGCCGCCAAGGCGCACATCGGTTACCTGCCCGAAATACCGCCGCTCTACCGCGACCTTAACGTCGTCGAATATCTCGAACTCGCGGCGCGCCTGCATCGCGTGCCCAGAGCGCAGCGCACCGCGGCGGTCAATCGCGCGCGCGAACGCTGCGGTCTCGGTGACGTCAGCCGCAAACTGATCGGCACGCTGTCCAAAGGCTACCAGCAGCGTGTGGGCATCGCGCAAGCCATTGTGCACGAACCCGATGTGATTATTCTCGATGAGCCGACCGTGGGCCTTGATCCCAATCAGATTCGCGATATCCGCGCTTTGATACGCGAGCTCGGCAGCGCGCACAGCGTGATTCTGTCCACGCATATCCTGTCCGAAGTCGAAGCCATCTGCGACCGCGTGCAAATCATGCATCACGGCAAAATGGTGTATGCCGATACCATCAGCGCGCTCAAACAGTTGCATAGCGGGCGCACGCTGCTGGTAGGGTTGAACCAACCACCGGCAGTGGAAGAATTGCTCGCGATCCCCGGCGTCGAGCACGTCGAACAGGCTGGACCTGCCGCTGAAAACCTGTTTCGCGTGCGCGTCACGGCGGCGGCGGACCCCACCGCGCGCATCGTGGCGCTGGCCGCGGAGCGTCAGTGGGGGCTGCGCCAGATCGGCCCGGCGCAAACCAATCTGGAAGATGTGTTTGTCAACCTCACGCGGCGTGACGAAAATGACTAAAGCACGACAGGATGCGCGGCCGTGATCTTCACCATCGCCGGCAAGGATCTGAAGTCGCTGTTTATTTCGCCCACCGCGTGGGTGGTGCTGACGTTTGTGCAGGTCATCGTCGGTTACGGCTTTCTCAAACGCTTCGATGATTTTTTGCAGATACAACCGCAGTTGCTGCAATTGCCCAGCCCGCCCGGCTTCACCGAATTGGTCGCGGCACCGACGTTTTCCATCACCGCGGCGATCCTGTTGTTCGCCGTGCCGCTGCTGGCGATGCGCTTGATCGCCGAAGAGCGCCGCAACCAAACCATGGTGCTGCTCACCTCGGCGCCCATTTCGATGCTCGATATCGTGCTGGGAAAGTTTTTTGCGTTATTCGGTATGTTATTGATTATATTGTGTTTAATAGCAGTAATGCCGCTATCGCTTAGTGTGGCTACGAAACTCGACTACCGTCTGATCGGCAGCATCGTGCTTGGCCTTGCACTAACCGCGGCGGCGTTTTCGGCAGTGAGTTTGTATGTGTCGAGTCTCACCGCGCAGCCCATCGTGGCGGCGCTGGGCTCGTTCGGCGCGCTGCTGGCGATGGTGTTCATGGGTGAACACGTGGCCGACAACCTGCACGCGCGCGGCCTCGGTGTGCTGGCCGCGTTCGCGCAGGTGTTTTCGCCGGTAAAAAATTTCGAACCGCTGGGACGCGGCCTGATCGACAGTTACGCCATCATTTGCCTGCTGTTGCTGACCGCGCTGTTTCTCGCGCTCACCGTGCGCCAGCTTGAAGCGCGGCGGCTGCGCGGCTAATGGTTCGGGCGTGAACATCACCCGCAAAGTCCGCGCGCAGTTGCTCGCGCAAGGCTGGATCTACACGGTGCTGTTGCTCGCGCTGGTGATGCTGCTGGCGTGGGTGGCGCGCGAGTATCGCGTCGAGCGGGATGTCACCGCCAACGCGCGCAACACGCTGTCACAAGGCACGCAGGATGCGCTCAAGCAATTCGACGGTCCGGTGAGCGTCACCGCGTACGCGATGGCCAAAGACGGCAGCGGCAACGATGTCCACAAACTGGTGCAGGAAAAATTGCGCCCATGGCAACGCATAAAACCCGATCTCTCGCTGGCTTTGGTCGATCCGCGCGACGACCCCAAGCGCGCCAATGCGGCGGGGCTGCGTTCGCCCAACGAACTGGTGATTGAGCACAAGCGCCGCACCGAACATCTGCCGCTGGGTGAATTCAACGAGCAGAATTTCGTCAACGCGCTGATACGTCTCACGCGCACCGGCAACACGGTGGTGTACTGGCTCGATGGCCACGGTGAGCGCAAACTCGATGGCGTCGCCAATCACGATCTCGGCGAATTCGGCCGCCAGTTGCAATTGAAAGGTTACAAACTGTCCAGTTTGAATCTGTCGATCGCGCAGGATGTGCCGCGCAATGCCGCCGCCTTGATCATCGCCAGCCCGCAAGCGAATTTGCAGGAGAGTGAAGTCGCGAAACTGCGCGCACATGTCGAAAGCGGCGGCAACCTGCTGTGGTTGATCGATCCTGAACCTTTGCGCGGCCTGGAGCCGGTGGCGGAATTTCTCGGCCTGGTGTTGACACCCGGCACGGTGGTTGATCCGTCGCTGAAACCGCGCAGCGGCCCGCCCACGCTCGCGGTTGGTTCGAACTATGCGCGCCATGCCATCACCGGCGCGTTTCGCCTGAACACGCTGTTTCCCGGCAGCCGCCAGATCGGCGCGGACGAGCGCGAAGGCTGGCGCATGACACCGCTGATTGAGGTCGCACAACGCGGATGGGTCGAAACCGGCAAGCTCGACGACAAGCCCGTGTTTGACAAGGATCGTGATTTTCAGGGCCCGATTAATATTGCCACCGCGTTCGAACGCACCGCGGGCGACCGGCAGCAGCGCGTGGTGGTGGTAGGCAACGGCGCGTTTTTGTCGAATTCGTTTTTGGGCAATGGCGGCAATCTGCAATTGGGCGTGGCGATGCTCAACTGGCTCAGCGGCGACGACAAGCTGATCGCGATTCCGCCGCGTCCAGCCGCCGATGTGCAGATCAACATCGATCAGACCTTGCTGTATACGATCGCGTTTACATTTCTGCTGGTGCTGCCGCTGGTGTTCGCCATTACCGGCATCGTAGTGTGGTGGCGGCGGCGCAAGGCGTTCTAGTGCGCAAACGCTGGATTACCCTCGGCGCACTGTTCGCCTGCGTCATCGCGCTGGGCTTGTTGGTGTGGCTAAAGCCGCCCCAGCCGCAAGGCCCTGCGCATGCGGTCTCGACACTCAAGCCCGCTGACGCGCGCACGCTGCGTGTGCAGCGCAATGGCAAGATGCTGGCGGCGCTGGAAAAGCGCAATGCGGAATGGTTCATGACCGAACCGATCAAAGCGCCAGCGGACGATTTTCAGGTACTGCGGCTGCTGGCGGTGCTCGAAGCCAAAAGCGCGTTGCAGTACCCGGCGTCGGAAGCCGCGAAGTTCGAGCTCGACCATCCAGCAACAGAACTCCTCATCAACGATCAACGCTTTGCGTTCGGCGCCATCAACACCGTCACACGCGAACAATACATGCTCACGCAAAATCAGATTTTCCCGCTGGAATTGCGCTTCGCCGCTGCCGTGCCAGCAAATGCGCAGGCGCTGTTGCGGCGCAGCGTGCTGGCGCCCAATGACGTGCCGCTGCGCTTTGAGTTTGGCGCATTCACTGTCGCCACCGACGAAAAAAAATGGAGCACCACGCCGCCTGCCGGCGAACTCTCGCAAGACGATTACAACCGCTGGGTAGCGCAGTGGCGCGACGGCAGTGCGCTGCGTACTGAAGTGAGTGATGCGCGCAAAGTGGCCGCTGAAATTTATATCACCCTCAAACACGGCGCCAGGGTCACGCTCGGCATAGTGCGATCCGAACCGGAACTCATCGTGCGCCGCGCGGATCTCGGCCTGCAGTTCGTTTTCACCGCAGACATCGGCAAGCAAATGATGTCGCCGCCTGTAGGGCGGTGAGGTGTGAATCCGTGAAGGAGTGAAGGAGTGAAGGGGTGAAAGAGATACCCCATTCACTCCTTCACTCCTTCACTCCTACACCCGTTCACGCCCTTGCCCTTTCCTCCCCTCCACCCTTCACTCTTCACAGCAAGCAAATGCCCGAACTACCTGAAGTCGAAACCACGCGCCGCGGCCTGCTCGCGGCGATGGTAGGCGTGCGCATCGAACACGCCCTGGTGCGCGAGCGGCGCATGCGACAGCCGATTTCGCGCGCATTGCCCCGGTGCGTAGCAGGCCTGACCATACACGCACTGACACGCCGTGCAAAATATTTGCTGATCGATTGCGGCACCGGTACCTTGATTGTGCATCTGGGCATGTCGGGGCGCTTGTGGCTGGTGGATCGCGACACGCCGCCGGAAAAACACGATCACTTCGATCTGGTGCTGTCGAACGGCAAAGCCGTCCGCCTGCGCGACCCGCGGCGCTTCGGCCTGGTACTGTGGCATAGCGGCGACGTGTTGCGGCACAAGTTGTTCGCGCGCCTGGGTCCCGAACCGCTATCCGCAGATTTCAACGGTACCGCGCTGTTCAAGGCCACGCGCAAGCGCAGCGCCGCCATCAAACTCGTCATCATGGACAGCCACGTGGTGGTGGGCGTGGGCAACATCTACGCCAGCGAAGCGCTGTTCCGTGCTGGCATTGGCCCACGCATCGCCGCGCGCCGGCTCACGCGCGCGCGCTGTGACGCTTTGGCCAGTTCGATTCGGGAAACCTTAAGCGCAGCCATCACTGCGGGCGGCAGCAGCATTCGCGATTATGTCGGCGGCGACGGCATGGCAGGAAATTTTCAGAGTAATTTCGCGGTATATGACCGCGAGGAGCAACCGTGTAACCGCTGTGGCACACTGATTAAGCGCTTGCTGCAAGGGCAGCGGTCGACATTCTATTGCTCTACCTGCCAACGCTGATCGGCGTGGCAAAATGCAATCTGCACACACTGTCCACACCGTATTTGGGAGAAGGAACATGAGCTTCGGCAATCGAACTGTCATCGTCACCGGCGCGGCCGGCAATCTGGGCAAGGCTGCGGCCAAGGCGTTTGCCGATCTGGGCGCAAACCTGATGCTGGTGGATCTCAAACGCGAGAGTCTGCAGGCGGCCTTTGGAGAGGAGGGCGAACACCGCTCGTTCGCGCCCGCGAATCTACTCGAGATGGCCGGGGCGACCGGCGTTGCGCAAGCCGCACTCGCGCGCTTCGGGCGCATCGACGTGCTGTGCAACATCGCCGGCGGATTCCGCATGGGCGAGACAGTGCATGAGACCTCGGACGAGAACTGGAACTTCCTGTTCGACATCAACACCCGCACGCTGCTTCACGCGGTGCGTGCCGTGGTGCCGCACATGCTAGCGGCGGGCGGCGGCAAGATCGTCAACGTCGGCGCCTTTGCCGCGCAAAAGGGCGTGGCGCAGATGGGCGCTTACACCGCGTCGAAGGGCGCGGTGATCCGCATGACCGAAGCGATGGCTGCGGAACTGCGTGAGAAGAACATCAACGTCAACTGCGTGCTGCCGACCATTATCGACACGCCCGAAAATCGCGCGGCGATGCCCAAGGCCAATCCGGCGAAGTGGGTCGCGCCGGCGGATTTGGCAAACGTGATCGTGTTCCTCGCGTCGGATGCCGCACGCGCCGTGCATGGCGCTGCGGTACCGGTGACCTCCCTCAGTTGATTTGCGGTGGAGGGCATCCACACCGGCTCGAATGCAATGATTTCCCGCACTACAGCCCGCCCAAAAACAACACTCAGAAACCAATGGCGCTATCTTAAGCGGTTGCCGCGCTCGTAGCGTGCGCTGCGCGCACGACAAAACCACATGACGATGCCACCAAGGGCGGAATCAGCATTCAACAGCCACGCATCCACCGGATTTGTCGTGCGCACAGCGCACGCTACGGTTATTACGAACGCTTAAGATAGCGCCATTGCACTCAGAAACGATACAAGCGAGCGGGATTGTTCACCAGTATCGTCGTGCGCATGGCGGCATCCGGCGCCCACACCGCAAGCTGTTCCACCAGCGTGCCGGTATTGGGCATTTCGCCTTCCATCAT
This sequence comes from Bordetella parapertussis, assembly GCA_945861275.1. Lineage (GTDB taxonomy): Bacteria > Pseudomonadota > Gammaproteobacteria > Burkholderiales > SG8-41 > UBA5216. The sequence continues at coordinate 61,790 of CAMATZ010000008.1, read as the reverse complement.
CACATGCGGCCAGTCAGTGCCAAAAACGAGCTGATCGGGTGCGGCGGCCACCAGCGCATGCGCGAACGGCGTTAGATCATCATAGGGTATCGGCGCGTGGGAAGTACGGTACGGCGCAGACAGTTTCGTCCACACGCGCCCGCTTTTGAGCGCACGTATCAGCGCTTGAAAGCCCGGCGCGGTTACGCCCTTCGCAACATCCGGCCGGCCCATGTGATCAATCATCATCACGCTTGGAAATTCGGCTGCGACGCGATCAAAATCCGGAAAATTTTCGATATCCAGCAAAAACTGCGCGTGCCAGCCCAGACGCGCAACACGCGCAGCGAGTTTTTTTGCGGCGTCGAATTGCACGCCAACCTTCGCCACCAGATTCGCGCGAAAGCCGCGCACCCCCGCCTGGTCCAGCGCATCGAGTTCGGCGTCGGCAATGTCCTCTCGCAGCAACGCAATGCCGCGCAGCCGGCCTTGCGACTGCGCGATGGCATCGACGATTACGCTGTTGTTGGTGCCATGCACACCCGATTGCACCACCACGCCGCGCGTGAAGCCCACAGCATCGTGCATGGCAAGATAGTCTTTCACGAATACCGGCGCCGGCGTGTACTGCCGGTCGGCGGCGTAACCGTACTTTTCGCGCTCGCCAAACACATGGGCGTGGCTGTCAGTGGCGCCCGGCGGCAGGGTGAACGACGGCTTGCGCGCGTTGAGATCGGGGCTGGGGCAGACTGGAGGTTCCGGTATGCGGCTAGCGAGTGTCATATGAACAATCTTGAATGTCTTTACGCAGAAACGCGGTGAATTGTCACCTCAATGCCGGAGCTGCCTTCGCTGGCGGCTGGCGTGTTGGCGGCTTACGTGCGTGAGAGGGCGTTCTCGCTGATGAAAATATTGCGCGAACGAAACGCCACGGGGCTTTCCAAAAGCAATACCGCACGCAAGGACGCCAGTTGCGAGGCAAACCACGGGCGCTGCAATTTGCGTTCTTCCGCCACAACCCAGGCGGGCACGGCAAAGCCGTAGCGGCAAGCCAGGTGCTCGGCCGTTGCCGCGAGGTACGCATCCTGCACCTGGCCCAGTTCACCCTGCGTGGGCGCTAACAGGGCCGGCTCCGGCGACAGCGCCTCCGCGTTAGGCGCGGCGTAAAACGCATCGAGAAAATTGGCCAGGCATCGGTCAAAGTCATCGCCATCATGCGCGCATTGTGCGACTTGCAGCAGGGTACTGGGTCTCATACCTTCCCCTCCTCGAACAAGCCTTCTACCAGATACTGCGTTTTCAACGCGATGCGATTGGCGGGATAGTAGCGTGCTACGCCCTCTATTACCGCGTGTGCGGATGTGAGTTTAAGGTGGCGGATCAGAAACACAATATCGGCGACGTCTGTCGGTTCACCTACAGCAGTGCCGATGCGGGCAGCCATACATTTCATGGCGAGCAGGTATTCCGGCACCGGCATGGTTAAACGCAGATGCGTAAATTGGGGAAGATTTCCTGCAGTGGTTTCGTGGCGAGCTGATATATAACCCTTGACACCATCATTAAGCCAATCGGCAGGCAGATGTTGCTCCGTTGCGATACGGCGGGCGAGCTCGCGAATGGTCCGGGTGGGTTGGAATAGCGCATCCACATCTTTCGTCATCAGCCGCGCGCTAAAAGCCAGCACCATGACGGTGCCGCCAAACAGGCAAACCTCACCCGTCACGCCGTGTTTTTCCAATGCGTCAGACAACGCCTGCAACCCACGAAGTATCGTTTCGCGGGCTAGCATTGAGCCTGTGGCTTTTTCAGTCGCACTCATAGGGCGTTACTCTTACCGGGCTGCGTTCTACTTGCCCAACAATTATATAACTATTTGTTTTTATTGAATAATTTTAAATCACTTTAATGGTCATCAAACGCGAATATTTCTCCAGCAACTGTTCATGGCTTTCAACCACATCCGGGTTCAGCGGTATGCAATCCACCGGACACACGATCTGACACTGCGGCTTGTCGAAGTGGCCGACGCACTCGGTGCATTTTTTGGGATCGATGACGTAGATGTCGGCGCCCGCCGAGATCGCGTCGTTGGGGCATTCCGGCTCGCACACGTCGCAGTTGATGCACTCGTCGGTGATCATCAACGCCACGCTACTTGCCTCCGGGCGACCTGACTTTTTCGGCCAGCCGCCCGGCCACCAGCGGCGACACGAATTTGGCGACGTCACCGCCGAGGATGGAGATTTCGCGCACCAGGGTGGCTGATACGTACGCATACTGCTCGCCCGGCGTCATGAAGATCGTTTCGACTTCGGGATACAACTGCCGGTTCATCCCGGCCAACTGGAATTCGTAGTCGAAATCGGACACCGCGCGCACGCCACGCACCACCACACGCGCGCCGTGTTGCTGTACAAAGTTCATCAGCAGGCCGGAGAACCCGATCACTTCTACGTTTTGCAAATCCTTGAAGGCCTCGCGCGCGATGGCGATGCGCTCGTCCAGCGCGAACAGCGGCTTTTTCGATTTGCTGTCGGCCACCGCGAGTATCACGCTATCAAAAAGCCGGGTCGCGCGCCGCGTCAGGTCTTCGTGCCCCAGTGTGATCGGGTCAAACGTTCCGGGGAAAACCGCTTTGATTGTCATGAGTCGTCTGTTTCAAAGGTTTCAACAGTTGAAAATTCACCCGGCCGGCGCGGCTTTGTTTGAAAATTTGCCAGCCCGCCGGCGCCGCAGGTTTGTCACCGCTTTCGCGATACACCACGCCCTGCGCCGCAAGCCAGCCGGGTAACGCCGCAAACAGCGCATCCCACGGCGCTCCGGCAAATGGCGGATCCAGAAAAACTACATCATACACACCCTGCCCGCGGCGCAGGAAGTCAAGCGCGTCGCCGCGCACGATCTTCACCTGGGCGGCGCCCAGCGCGCTGCGATTGGCGTCGAGCGCAGCACAAACGTCCCGCTCACGCTCGACCATCAACACCTCGCTTGCGCCACGCGAGGCCGCTTCAAAACCCAGCGCGCCGCTGCCGGCAAACAGATCCAGGCAACACCGGCCGGTCAGGTCCTGTCCCAGCCAGTTGAACAGCGTCTCGCGCACGCGGTCGGGCGTGGGACGCAGCGTTTTTAAATCGGGGAAAGTGATCATGCGGCTGCGCCAGGCGCCGCCAATCACGCGCACGCGGTTGGCTTTCACACTTATTTCGGTGCGGCTGCCGCTTTTTCAGTGCCCTCAGCGCCCACCACCACCGTGATCAGCTTGTCGGGGTCTATACGCGCGGCAAAGGCACGCTTGATGTCGGCGGCGGTTACGCGCTCGATGTTGCCGGTAAATTCATCCAGATACTTCAGTGGCAGATTGTAGAAGCCGATCACGCCCAGATATTCATGAATTTTGCGGTTGTTGTCGATGCGCAACGGAAAGCCGCCAATGAGATTGGCCTTGGCATCCTGCAGTTCTTTCGCGGTCGGGCCATGCGCCACAAAATCGCGCAGGGTTTTAAGCGTGACGTCGAGCGCTTCCTGCGCCTGATCCTTGCGCGTCTGCATGCCGATGACGAACGAGCCTTTTTGCGCCAACGGCGAAAAATAACTGTACGCGGAATAGGCGAGGCCGCGCTTTTGCCGCACTTCTTCGTTGATGCGCGAGGAAAATCCACCGCCGCCCAGCACGTAGTTGCCGACGAACAAGGGAAAATAATCCGGGTCATTGCGCGCAATGCCGATGGCGCCGATGAGAATGTGGCTTTGCGAGGCGTGATGCGGGATCAGGCGCGTTACCTTTTGCGCTTGCGCTTCCACCGGCGGCAGCACCGGCGCTGCGCTCCCCTGCGGGTCCGGCTGGGGCAGACCCGCAGTGATGCGCTCGGCAATGGCGTTGGCCTCATCGCGCGACACATCGCCCATGATGGCGATTACGGCATTGCGCGCGGCGTAGTGGCGCTGGTAAAACGCGGTGAGATCGTCACGCGTAATTCTGCCCACCGATTCAATGTCGCCCGACGCACGCAGTCCGTAAGGGTGCGCGGCATACATCAACCGGTTAAACGTCAGTCCCGCGATGGTGCCCGGCTGAATATCGGATTCCTTGAGCGCGCCGATGAGCCGCGTTTTTTCACGCTCAAACGCAGGCTGCGGAAACAGCGGCTTGTGCAAAATGCGCGTGTAGACCTCCAGCGCCTGCTCGCGCTCCGCGCGGCTCGACAGCGTGCGCATGGAGAGGCCCCCGCGATCGCTGTCAAAACGCCCTGAAATCCCCGCGCCCACGTCAGCGGTTTTGCTGGCGATTTCGTCTTCCGTCATGCCCTCGGCCCCGAGGCGCATGATGCGATTGGTCATGCTCGCCACGCCGGGTTTTTCGCTGCGGTCAAAGCCCGAGCCGGCGGCAAAGTCGATGCTCAGATCCAGCATCGGTATGTCGCGGTTTTCCACGAAATACACGCGCGCACCGTTGGCGGTTTGCCAATGCTGGATCGGCAGAATGGCTTGCGCGGCACTCGACAACAATAGAATAACTAATAAAAACAATAACTTACTGCGCATGACGTCCTCCCGCTGAAGGCGCCGCGGGCTTTCTTTCAGCCACCGGCTGTGGATCGAGATAGGCCACGGTCAACACATCGTCGATCAAATATTTGCGTGCAACTTCGCGCACTTGTTCGGCGGTGACGGCTTTGAATTTTTCGGTCATAAGATCAATCGACTTATAAGAATAGCCCGAGGTTTCCATCGAGCCGATCTGGCGCGCCTGGAAAAACATGGAATCGCGTTCATACACGCGCGAGGCGATGACCTGAGCCTTGATGCGCTTGAGTTCGTCTTCGGTAACGCCGTCGTCGATGATTTTTTTGACTTCACCGCGCACCGCTTGCTCCAGTTCAGCCAGCGTTTTGCCCGAGGTGGGCACACCCGAAAAATAAAAGAACGCCGGGCCGCGGCCCACGCCATCGTAGCTGGCATCCACGCTGCTGGCGATTTGTGTGCCGCGTATGAGTTCGCGGCTGAAGCGCGACGCGCCGTTGCCGTCGAGCACGCTGGCCAGCATGTCGAGCGCGTACGGCTCCCAGTCTTTTTCCGCATCCAGCAATTTGGGCGCGCGGTACGCCATCAAAAAATAAGGCTGTTCGGCGGGGGCTTTGACGGTGATGCGGCGGATACCGGTCTGTGGCGGCTCGTCCTGCGGTTTACGCTGCGGCAAGGTTTTTAATTTGTGCGGCCCGAAATGTTCCTGCGCCAGTTTGAACACCTCCTCATGCGACACGTCGCCCACCACCACCAGCGTGGCGTTGTTGGGCGCGTACCAGTTTTCATAGAAGGCGCGCGCGTCCTCGGCGTTCATGCTTTGCAGGTCGCTCATCCAGCCCACCACCGGCGCGCGGTAGGGATGCGCACGCAAGGCCGTTGCCATCAATTGTTCATACACCACAGAACGTGCGCGGTCGTCGGTACGCATGCGCCGCTCTTCCATCACCACTTTGATTTCCTTGCTGAATTCCTCCTGCGTGATCAGGGTGTTGACCATGCGATCGGCCTCCATCCTGAGCATCAGCGGCAATTGCGATTTTTGCACCGTCTGAAAATAGCCGGTGTAATCGCGGCCGGTAAACGCATTGTCGCGCCCGCCCACCGCCGCCACCAGTTTGGAAAAATCCGCCTTGGGATTGGTTTTAGTGCCCTTGAACATCATGTGCTCAAGCACATGCGCGACGCCGGTGACACCGTTCACCTCGTCCACACTGCCCACCTTGTACCAAACCATCGACACCACCACCGGCGCACGGCGGTCGGTCTTGACGATCACGCGCATGCCGTTGGTGAGAGTGTGTTCGCCCACGCTGGCGTCGGCAGCGTGCACCGTGGCTGGCAGCCCCGCCTGCACGCAAAACGCAACCACGCCGAGCGCGACATGCCGCGCCATCCATTTATTCAGATTATTCACTATAAGCACCACCGGAGGAGAGACCTGCAAAATGTTTCGGGTAGAATTGTATCCAATTACAGTGCGCCAGGTATCATCCCTTGGCGCCCGACTTCGCTTCTGACACGACTTCCGATGTTTGGTTTCCTCAAATCCAAAGACAAAGATGCGGCGCCCGCGGTTGCTGGCGAAGCCGGCACGCCCTCCGGCGGCTGGCTCACGCGGCTGAAGTCGGGGCTTACAAAAACGCGCGAAAAACTCGGCGCACAGGTCGCCGGGCTGTTTGGCGCGGGCCGCAAGCTCGACGAGGCGTTTTACATCGAACTCGAAACGGTGCTGCTGTCCGCCGACGTAGGCGTGACAGCCACCGCTTTCCTGATAGACGCCCTGCGCGCGCAAGCGCGGCGCGAACGCTATACCGACGCAGTGCAACTCAAACAGGCGCTGGCGGAAAACCTCACCGCGATGCTCATGCCCATAGAGCAGCCGCTGGATGTGGGCACGCACAAGCCGTTTGTCATCATGCTGGCGGGGGTGAACGGCGCCGGTAAAACCACCTCGATAGGCAAGCTCGCGCATTACTATCAGGCACAGGGTAAAAAAGTGCTGCTCGCGGCGGGCGACACCTATCGCGCGGCGGCGCGCGAACAATTGATGGCGTGGGGCGAACGCAACAACGTCGCGGTCATCAGCCAGGCCTCGGGTGACGCAGCGGCGGTGATGTTTGACGCGATGCATGCGGCGGTGGCGCGCGGTATCGACGTGGTGCTGGCGGATACCGCCGGTCGCCTGCCCACGCAACTGAATCTGATGGATGAAATAAAAAAAGTGAAGCGCGTTATCGACAAAGCGCTGCCCGGCGCGCCGCACGAGATACTGATCGTGCTCGACGCCAACAACGGCCAGAACGCGCTGGCGCAGGTGAAAGCGTTTGATGACACGCTGGGCGTCACCGGTCTGGTGTTGACCAAGCTCGACGGCACCGCCAAGGGGGGCGTGATTGCCGCCATCGCGCATGTGCGCGCGGGGAAAGCGGGCGCGCTACCGATACCCGTGCGCTTTATCGGCGTGGGCGAAGGGTTGGAGGATTTACGTCCGTTCAAAGCGGCTGAGTTTGTGGCGGCATTGCTGGATCAAACCTGAAAAAAATGATCAGTTTCAGCCACGTCACCAAACGCTACCCCGGCGGCTTTGAGGCGCTGAAGTCGGTCACGCTGGAAATTCAGTCCGGCGAAATGGTGTGCATCACCGGACACTCCGGCGCCGGCAAGAGCACACTGCTCAAACTGATGGCGGCGATTGAGCGGCCCAATTCCGGCAGCGTGCTGGTGAAGGGTCAGAACGTCGGCACGCTGCGCGCTTCGGCGATTCCGTATGTGCGGCGTAATTTTGGCCTGATGTTTCAGGATCACAAATTGCTGTATGACCGTAACGTGTACCAGAATGTGATGCTGCCGCTGGATATCATCGGCTATCAGGCCGCCGACGCTGCCCGACGGGTGCGCGCCGCGCTCGACAAAGTGGGCTTGCTGGGCAAAGAGAAGTCGCTGCCGGTCACGCTCTCCGGTGGCGAGCAGCAACGGCTCGCCATCGCGCGCGCCATTGTGCACCGGCCTGCGATTTTGCTGGCGGACGAGCCGACAGCGAATCTCGACGCGGCCTATGCGCTGGAGCTCGGCGAGTTGCTGCGCTCGTTTCATCAGGTCGGGGTCACGGTAGTGATCGCCACACACGATGAACAGCTCGCCGCGCGCTTGCAGCCGCGCCGCATCGCGCTCGAACACGGCAAGCTGGTGCAAGGCGAGGCCGCCGCATGAGAAACTGGCTGCGCCAGCACTGGCTGGGTTTCAGCGCCACGCTGGCGCGCCTCGTGCGCACGCCGTTGGCGAGCCTGTTGAACATCGGCGTGGTCGGCGCAGCGCTGGCATTGCCGTTGGCGCTTTATGTGGTGCTGGTGAATGTGCGGGACATTGCGCGCGACAGCTCACCCGCGCCGCAGGTAAGCCTGTTTCTGCAGGTGGAAGCGCAGGACACCGACACGCGCGAGATCGCCAGCCGTCTGCAACGACATACCGGCGTGAGCAAATTCAGATTCATCCCGCGCGCTCAGGCGCTGGACGATTTGAAGGCCAGGTCAGGGCTGACCGACGTGATCAGCAGTCTCGGCCGCAATCCGCTGCCGGATGGTTTCGTGGTGGACGCAAAAGAAAACTCTGTCGCCGCGCTGGAACGTCTGCGTGATGAATTCAAAGCCTGGCCCAAAATCGAACATGTGCAGCTCGATTCGGCATGGGCAAGGCGGCTGGATGCGACATTGCAATTGGCGCGGCTGGTGGTGCTGGTGCTGGGGGCGTTGCTGGCATGCGCGCTGGTGGCAGTAACCTTCAACACCATCCGCTTGCAGATACTCACCCAGCGCGCCGAGATCGAAGTCGCCAAATTGATAGGCGCCACCAACCCGTTCATCCGCCGCCCATTTTTGTACTACGGCACGGTGTTGGGTCTGGCCGGGGGCGCGAGCGGCTGGCTGATCACCTGGGGCGGGCTGTATCTGCTGAATGACCGCCTGGCCGGCCTCGCCGAATTTTATGGCGCGAATCTCCAGTTGCATCACCTCTCGGCGCCCGACACCCTAATCCTGTGCATGATCGCTGCCGCGCTCGGTTGGCTCGGCGCGTGGCTGTCGGCCAGCCGCAATCTGGCGGAGTTTGATCCGGAGCCGGCGCAGTGAACAGGTGCGCTAGAGCGTCCGCGACAGCGTAACGTCAAACGCCGCCCGCGCGATACCTTGAGCGTCGCGTTGCAAGGTCGTCACGAGTTCATCCGCCACACCGCGCTCGCGCCCAAAGTAAAGTTGCGTCACCAGCGTGGCGTGCGCCGCATGACTCACGCGATAGTGGATGTGGCGCGGGCGTCCCGGATATTGCGCCGGCACTATGCTCGAAAAAGCGTATCGTCCGTCGGTGTCGGTTTTGATACTTGCGCGCAACAGGCACGCGGGATCATCCTTCTTGCCGCGTGTGAATTCGCTGTAGTCGCCGTTGGCATCGGCGTGCCACACCTCGACCAGCGCGCCGGTGAGCGGTTTGCAGTCGGCGCCGAGGACACGCCCGCTAACCATCAGCCGCTCCCTGCCGCCGGAACCGCTCGCACATAATTCGCTTTGCTCGGGAGCACCGCGAGTATAGAACGGGCCGAGTTGATCTTGCGGCGTGCCGCGGCATTGCTGCGCAGCGGCCGGCAGAATGATGAGTGCCGCGGAGCCGGCGAACAGCAGTTGCCGGCGGCGGCGGGAAACGTTATTGCGGGTATGCACGCGTTGGCGGGTTACGGCTTCGCCTAACCCGCCCTACAACTACAGAGCGATGGTATCCGGAGCAGCCGACGCCAGCTTGTTGCCCGGCGCGAGGGTCAATTCGAACGCCGCGCGCGTGGCGCCTGCATCATCGCGGGTCAAGGTTACCGAGCGCTGCGGCGTGCCGGTGGTGTGCATTTGCGTCACACGCGCGGCGTAACCCTGATGGCTCACGCGATAGTGCAGCCGTGGCGCATTGCCGTTGAGTGCCGCAAAATAACGTCCGTCGCCATCGGCGGTGACGACTTCGCGCGTGTGTTCGGCACGAACGCCGCGGGCATCGGCCTGCCAGATTTCCACTTGCGCACCCGCCAGCGGCTGGCCGGCGGACGCGCCGAGGATGCGGCCGGAAACGATAATTTTGTCTGCGGCTTGTGGTGCGAATGGCCCTACCGGTTCCCGCGCCGCCATCACTACAGCGGGCGCCGCCAATGCGCCCGCACCCATTGTCATCAGCTGTCTGCGCCGCTGCGAAAACTTACTGTGTTTCATGTTTCACTCCTTTTGGTCATCCCGGTAATCTTAGCGTATTCAATGTTTCCGTGAACGGATTGCAACCGTTTAACTTGGCACCGCCATGCCGCGTTGCACCGCGGGCCGCGCCGAAATCGCGTCGAACCAGCGTTTGACATGCGGCACGGAGGCGAGGTCCGTTTTGTGCCACTCGTAACGCGCCACCCATGGGTAAGTCGCCATGTCGGCTATCGAATATTCGCCAGCCAAATACTGATGCTGTTTCAGGTGATTGTCCAGCACCCGGTAGAGCCGGTCTTTTTCCTTGCCGTAACGCTCGATCGCGTAGGGCACCGGCTCTTTGGCGGCGCGCAGGAAGTGATGCACCTGCCCGAAAATCGGCCCCACACCACCCATCTGGAACATCAGCCATTGCAAGGCCACGCTGCGGTCGCGTCCGCTTGGAGCGAGAAACCTGCCGGTTTTTTCGGCGAGGTAAATCAGGATCGCGCCGGACTCGAATACGTTCAGCGGTTTACCGTCCGGGCCTTCGGCATCGGTGATCGCGGGAATCTTGCTGTTGGGATTGAGGGCCACGAATTGCGGTGTGAACTGATCGTCCTTGCCGATGTTGATGGCGTGCGTGTTATACGGCAGCGCGCATTCTTCGAGCATGATGGAGACTTTGCGGCCGTTGGGGGTGGTCCAGGTGTAGAGGTCGATCATTGAGGCTCCTTGTTTGACTCTTGTGTAAATTAACATCGATAGACAGGATTAACAGGATGAAGGTTTTATCCTGTTCATCCTGTATATCCTGTCGAAATGTTCTTGGGGTTGGTTATGTTTAAACCGCGTCTGATGCGGTTCCTTCGTCACCGGCATCCTACGCACTGTCGTTGTTTTAATCTTCCGTTTCATGCAACGCCGCACGCACCGCCGCGACGCGCGCCTGATGGATGGCGTCCTTGATGCGCTCGGGTTCTTCGTATTGTTTTGCAATGGCGCCTGAGTCAACCGCAGCCGCTGCCGCGAATGCAGCCGTCAGGCGCTGCGCCTGCGGGTACGGGCGGTCGCCAAACCCCAGCCGCCCGCGCGCATCGCTTTCGCAGGCCTGCAACAGGTGCGCAAAGCGCTGCGGTTTGCGAAATGCATCGGCGCTTTGCAACAACTGCACTATGGTGCCGGGCCGCAACTCCGCCGCGCGGTGAACATTGCCATGCTGTTGCGCCATGATTAGCGCAAGGTCGCGGCAAGCGGCCGGTACCCGCAACCTTTCGCACATTGCGGCCACCAGCTCAACGCTACGCGCTTCATGGGCGATGTGGCGCGGCCATTCCTGCGGTGGTGTGGCGCCTTTGCCCAGATCGTGGGTCAGCGCCGCGAAGCGCACCTCCAGCGCGTAATCACGGCCTGCCGCGTAATCAACCACCATCATCACATGCACGCCGGTATCGACTTCCGGATGATGATCGGCGCGTTGCGGCACGCCGAAAAGCGCATCCACTTCCGGCAACACACGCGCCAGCGCGCCGCACGCGCGCAGCGTGTCGAACATGCGCGAGGGCTTTGCCTCCATCAGGCCGCGCGCGAGCTCCTGCCACACGCGCTCGGCCACCAGTGTGTCCACTTCACCGTCACTGACCATATGCCGCATCAACGCCAGGGTTTCGTCGGCAACCGTAAATCCCAAGCGTGCGAATCGCGCGGCAAAGCGCGCCAGCCGCAAAATACGCACCGGGTCTTCGGCAAACGCCGGGCTGACATGGCGCAGCACGCGCGCCTTGAGATCCGCGGCGCCGTTGAACGGATCGATCAGCGCGCCGTGTTCATCCTTCGCCATGGCGTTGATGGTGAGATCGCGCCGCGCAAGGTCCTGCTCCAGCGTGACCTCAGGCGCGGCGTGAAACGCAAACCCGTGATAACCGCGCGCGGTTTTGCGCTCGGTGCGCGCCAGCGCGTATTCCTCGTGTGTTTGCGGATGCAGAAAAACCGGAAAATCGCGGCCGACAGGCTTATAGCCCTGCGCGACCATGTGTTGCGGCGTGGCGCCGATCACCACGTAGTCGCGATCCGCCACCGGCAGGCCCAGCAGTTGATCGCGCACCGCACCGCCGACGGTGTAAATTTTCATTTAAAACAGATTTTTACATCACGCCCGCGTGCGGTCGCGCAAGTGCGCGTAGCGTCCGCGCGGCGTGCGGTAGGCGAGCCACGCCGGCGCCACCGCTGCCAGCGATTCGGGCGCGATGCCAAACGGCAAGGTGCAATCCCGGCACACGCTGTCCAGCGTCATCGAACGCACATTGTCGAAGCTCATCATTTGACCTGGCAGACATTCCATCGCGAACGCCATAATGTTGGTGAGCGTGCTGTCCGCGCCGAAAATCATGCGGCAATGCCCGGTGGTGTGCGCCACAAACTCGGCGAGTTCCTGCATGGTGTAGACCGTGGGGCCGCACAGATCGTAACTCTGGCCGATGCTGTCCTGTCGCTGTAGCGCGTCGGCGAACACACGCGCCACATCGCCCGCATACACCGGTTGAAACCGCGCGCGCGCAGAGGGCACGATCAGCAGCGGAAAACGCTTGAGCAGCGCCGCGAACAGATTGAGAAATTTGTCTTCCCGGCCAAACACAATCGACGGTCTGAAAATAGTGAAATCCAGACCTGAAGCGCGGACGATGGCTTCGGCCTCACCTTTGCTGCGCAGATATTCACTGGGAGCATTGGCCGCCGCATTCAAAGAGCTCATATGCAACAAACGCCGCACACCGGTTTCGCGGCAGACGTCCACGAGTTTGCGCGCGAATCCGACATGCGCGGTGGCGAAGCTTGCGTTGCCGCGCCCGTCATGCAGCACGCCGACCAGATTGATTACCGCATCACAGCCGCGCACAACTTCTGTCAGCGTGGCCGTATCGTGCACGTCGGCAGTCAGCGGTTCGACCGTCGGCAGCATGGTGAGATGCTTGGCGCGCTCGCGATTGCGCGTGGGCACGCGCACCCGCAGCCCGCGCGCAGCCAGCGCCGCGCACACATGGCGCCCGACAAATCCCGAGCCGCCCAAAACACAAATGGTAGTGATACTCATCTTGGCCTATCAGTAAACAGTGGCTTGGAGAGAGTCCAGTTTACCCCATCCTCCTCACGCCTCACCCTTCACGCCTCACGCCTCACGCCCTTCAGGGCGTATCCCCCAGCGATTTTTCCGCCGGACGCGCCGGCCCCACGTCGCCGAGGCGTCCGCGCAGTGATTGTGCTTGCTGGGAAAGCAGATTCGCGTAATAACTGGCGTTGGCCATCACCAGTTTGACGTAGTGCCGCGTCTCATTGAACGGTATCGTCTCCGCCCACGCGGCGGCTTCCATCGCGTGCTCTGGCCGCCACGCGCGCGCGCGTCCCGGTCCGGCGTTGTAGGCAGCGGACGCAAGCGCCGGGTTGCCGTCGAGGTAATCCAGCACATGGCGCAGGTAGTAGGTGCCCAAACTGATATTGGTATCGACATCCGTTACGCCGGCCCAGCGCCAGTTTTTGAGACCCATTTTCCCCGCCACCCACTGCGCGGTGCCTGGCATCAATTGCATCAGGCCCATCGCGCCGGCACTGGAACGCACGTCGGCCATGAAACGGCTCTCTTGCCGGATCAAACCCAGCACCCATGCTTCATCAAGGCCCTGGCGCGCGGCATGCACTTTCAAAACATCATGATACGGGGCGAAATAGCGCAAGCGGAAATCGTGCACCGACTGTGTTTTTTCCGCGGTATTGATCACCCGGTCGGGAAGATCGGCGCGCTTGGCGACTTGCGCCACCGCAATCAGCTTGCGATCATCCAGGTCGCGCAGCGTCCACATCCATTCGCGGTTCGCTTCCACGCGCAGGCCCAACGCGTACAGCGCGAGTGCGCGGCGAATGCCGGGGTTTTGACTCATCGCCTGCGTTTCCGCCGCCGTCGGCGTGTAGGCTGCGGGCGGTGCGCTCACCTTGCCGCCCAATTCTTCAAGCGCCAATTGCCCGTAAAAAATGTACTCCTGCGACAGCGGCTTTAACAGCGCCAGCGCCTCGGCGTCGCGCCCGGTCGCTTTCAGCGCGCGCGCTTTCCAATAGCGCCACGGCGAATCCTGACCTTCCACCACCATCACATCAACCGCGGCAATCAGCGTTTTCCAGTCGCCGGCGCGCAATGCCGCGCGCGCTTTCCACTCCAACTGATAATCGTTCATATCGCCGGCTTTGGCGTACCAGGCCAGCGTTTCCGGGCGATGCCGCAACGCGCCCTGCAAGCCGATGTGGCCCCACACGAACGCGCGTTCATCCTCGGTGAATTTTGCCTCCATGCCTGACCAGTGCGCAGCCGCTTGTTGCGGCGCAGAGCGCGCCAAACGGTACACCGCGAACATGGCGGTTTCGCGCGCGGCGCGGCTGCCTGCATCCAATGGCCGCGCCAGATGCGCTGCGGGATTCTGCGAAACCGCGGACAACACCGTGGGATTGGGCGCCTGACCCGCGGGCAGATACGCGGCCACCCGGCTCGCCACGCCCACCTGTCCGGCCGCCAGCGCCAAGCGCACACGCCCCCACACATCCTGCACGCTGAGCTGGTTGGACGCCCCCAACGCGGCAAATAGCGGCGCGCAGCTTGCCGGCGTGTCCTTTTCGGTAAACCACAGGGAACGTGCCTCGCGCACCGCGGTGGCGTCGGTGCGCGCACGCGCCTGCAATGCGTAACAGGTAATCTCCACATCATCATCCACCAGCACCGCGCGTTCCGCCTCGAACAACTCCCATTGCTGCTTATTGCCCAGCCGTTTAAGCCAGTCGCTGCGCATGCGTTCGGCGACGAACGTATCTTTGTATTCGGCAAGAAACGCACGCACGGTTTCCGGCGCGGCATCATCCAGCCGCGAGCGCAATTGCCAGTACGCCGCATACGGCTCAAGCACGTGGCCTTTCAGGCGCGGCGCATAAAGCTCCAGCTTGCGCGTGTCATTGGCGCGGAACGCCTCGCGCATCGCCAGGAAATCGTCATCGCCGGGTGCGGCGCAGGCGCTGGCGGCGAGCAGCAGCAGGGGGGAAAGCCATGTGTTCGCGAATTTCATAGAAGCATTGTAACTACATCGAAGTGCAAACCTCAACCCAAAAACAACCGGTACGCCGGATTGTGGCTTTCATCACAGTACGGATAACCTATCTTGTCGAGAAACGCCTGAAATTGCTTTTTGTCCTGCGGCGGCACCTGCATGCCTACCAGCACGCGGCCGTAGTCGGCGCCGTGGTTCCGGTAATGAAACAGGCTGATGTTCCAGCCGCGGCTCATACTGGTCAAAAACCGCATCAGCGCGCCGGGGCGCTCGGGGAATTCAAAGCGGTAAAGGATTTCATTATTCACTGACGGCGCGTGACCGCCCACGGTGTGCCGCACATGCAGTTTGGCGAGGTCGTTGTTGCTCAAGTCGTGGGTTTTGAGTCCGGCGCGGCGCAAGGCGCGCGTGAGGCGCGCAGTTTCGTCGCGATTTTTAACCTGTACACCCACGAACACCTGCGCGGCTGCAGGGTCGTCGTAGCGGTAATTGAATTCGGTGACGTTGCGCGGCCCCAGCAATTCACAAAATGCCTTGAAGCTGCCGGGTTTTTCGGGAATGGTCACGGCGAGTATGGCTTCGCGGTGCTCGCCGAGTTCCGCTTGCTCCGCCACGAAACGCAGGCGGTCGAAATTCATATTGGCGCCGCTGGCGACCGTGATCAGCGTTTGTCCGCGCGCGCGGTTTTTCGCGGCATAGGTCTTGGCGCCGGCGACGCCAAGCGCGCCCGCCGGTTCGAGTATCACGCGCGTGTCGGTAAACACATCCTTGATCGCGGCGCAGATGGCGTCGGTATCGACGCGGATAATGTCGTCCACCAGCGCGCGGCACAGGCGGAATGTTTCCGCGCCCACCTGCTTGACTGCCACCCCATCGGCGAACAATCCCACCTGATCGAGCTTGACGCGGCGCCCCGCTTTCAATGACTGATACATCGCGTCGGCATCTTCCGGCTCAACACCTATCACCTTGATCTCGGGCCGCAGCCGCTTGACGTAGGCGGCGATACCGGCAATCAAACCACCGCCGCCGACCGGCACAAAAATCGCATCGATCGGCGCCGCGTGTTGGCGCAAAATTTCCATGCCGATAGTGCCCTGGCCTGCGATCACATCGGGATCGTCGTACGGATGGACAAATGTAAGTTTTTGTTTTTGTTCAATAATTTTCGCATGGGCATAGGATTCCTCGTAACTATCCCCATGCAGCACCACGCGCGCGCCGCGCGCACGCACGGCTTCCACCTTGATCTGCGGCGTGGTTACCGGCATCACTATCGTTGCCTTGCCGCGCAGCTTTTGCGCCGCCAGCGCCACCCCCTGTGCGTGGTTGCCGGCGGAGGCGGCAATCACGCCGCGATCCAGCGCCGCCTTCGGCAAGCGCACCATTTTGTTGTACGCGCCGCGCAGCTTGAACGAAAACACCGGCTGCAAATCCTCGCGCTTGATCAGCACGCGATGGTTGAGGCGCCTGGACAAATTGGGCGCAAAATCCAGCGGCGACTCGATGGCCACATCGTAAACACGAGCGCCAAGAATGCGCCGGAGGTAATCAGGGGTTCTCATAGTGCGCAAGGTTAGCAGGAATCAGGACTATGATGCACGCGAGCAGACTGTACAGCGCAACCTTTGAAGATTATCATAGGCCTATGAATCAAAATGAGATGAAACAGGCAGCCGCCGAGGCTGCGATACGCTACGTCGACGACGGCAGCGTGGTGGGTGTGGGCACCGGCTCCACCGCGGATTTTTTTATCACGGCGCTCGGCAAAATCAGGCATCGCATCGACGGCGCGGTGGCCAGCTCCGAGAGTACGGCGCAAAAACTCAAAGCGCTGGGCATTGCGGTTTATGATCTTAACGGCGTAAAGGATCTGCCGCTGTACGTCGATGGCGCGGATGAAATCACGCTACACCTGGCGATGATCAAAGGCGGCGGCGGCGCGCTCACACGCGAGAAAATCGTCGCCGCGGTGGCGCGCAAATTCGTGTGCATCGCCGATCAATCGAAGCAGGTGGATGTGCTCGGCAAATTTCCGCTGCCGGTCGAAGTAGTTCCCATGGCACGCTCTTACGTGGCGCGCGAGATCGTCAAGCTCGGCGGCCAGCCCGCGTGGCGGCAAGGCTTCACCACCGATAACGGCAACCTGATACTCGACATACACAATATGTCGATCATCAAACCCATGGAACTGGAGGCCGCGCTGAATCAAATCGTCGGCGTGGTGAGCAACGGCCTGTTCGCGCGGCGCGGTGCAGACGTGTTATTGCTCGGCGCTGCGGATGGCGTAAAAACCATAATAAAAACAAATAGTTAACTGCTGTGGCTGAGTACACTACGATCGCCGCCGTGGATCTGGGCTCGAACTCGTTTCACTGTCAGATTGCGCGCGTGGATGGCAATCAAACCTACCCGCTCGACGGCCTGCGCGAACCGGTGCGTCTGGGCGCGGGCCTTGACGAGAATAAAATTCTTGATGAGCCGTCACAAGCGCGCGCTATCGCCTGCCTGCAACGCTTTGGCGAACGCTTGCGCAGCTTTCAAGCCAGCGAGGTGAGTGCGCTCGGCACCAACACCCTGCGCGTGGCGAAAAACGCCGCCGTGTTTTTGAAAAAAGCCGAGGCCGCCCTCGGCTTTCCCATTGAGGTCATCGCCGGCCGCGAAGAAGCACGGCTGATTTATCTGGGTGTCGCGCACAGCCTGCCGGTTTCCAGCGAGCGGCGGCTGGTGGTGGATATCGGTGGCGGCTCTACCGAATGCATCGTCGGCGAAGGCTACGAGCCGCAGCGTCTCGATAGCCTTTACATGGGCTGCGTATCATTCAGCGGGCGTTATTTTGGCGATGGCAAACTCAGTAAAGGCGCTTTCAAACAGGCTGAACTTGCCGCGCGCGCCGAGTTGCAGCACATCGTGGCGGGATTCTCACGCGCCAACTGGAAACACGCCGTAGGGTCCTCCGGCACCGCGCGCGCACTGGCGCAGGTGTTGCAACTGAATGGGCTGAATAACGCGGGCGAATCGGGCATTACCCCGGACGGGCTGGAGCGGCTGCGCGCGCTGTTGATCAAGGCCGGTGACATGGCACATATGGCGCGCATCGGCATCGAAGGTCTGCGCGACGAGCGCGCCTCGGTGCTGCCCGGCGGCCTGGCCATCATGAGCGCGGTGCTGTCGGAACTCGAGATTGAGCACATGACCGTGGCCGATGGCGCTATGCGCGAAGGCATACTGCTCGATATGCTGGGCCGCAAGAGCCACCACGACACGCGCGACGCCACCGTCGCCCAGTTCATGCAGCGTTACCATGTCGATGCGCCGCAAGCGCGGCGCGTAAGCCAGCTTGCGCTCCATCTGCGCCAGCAGATGGCGGGCGAGGATGCGCGCGGCGCGCACGAGCTGGCGTGGGCCGCGCAGCTGCACGAGATCGGCATTTCCGTCGCTTACAGCAGCTACCATCGCCACGGCGCATACATCGCCGCCAACGCCGACATGCCCGGCTTCACGCGCGAAGAACAGCACCGCATCGCGCAACTGCTGCTCGCGCACCGGCGCTCGCTGAAAAAACTGCTGCCCGAGCTGGATCAATCGATAGACTGGCGCAGCGTATTCGCACTGCGCATCGCGGTGTTGCTGTGCCAGCGGCGCACCGCAAACAATCCGCGTATCCTTTCGGCCAAGTCCAGTGCAGGAAAATTCAGGCTCGCCATCGACCCCGCCTGGCTGCTGCGCAACCCGCTCACCAACACCGTGCTCGGCGCAGAAATCCGCGAATGGGAAAAGATAGGATACGACGTGAAAATCAGCGGGCTGTATGCGACCGATGACGGAGCTGAGATCGCAGCGGCGGATTGAGTGAGTCCGGTAGCGCGTGGTTAGACAACGAGGGAAAACCGTGCCCGTTCCGAATTCCGATTGGTTTCTGCCAGCTTTCGTGTTGTGGCTGGCAATCTGCGGCGTGCTCTCGCTGCTGGGTGGGTGGTATCACTTGGCCGCACGGTTTAAGAGTGATGCGCTCGTTGATGGCGAACGTTTTCACTTTCGCTCGGGGGCTATGGGGTGGGAAGCATTCCCCGTCAGTTACCGCAGCACTCTTTTTGCCACGGTCGGCGCTCAGGGCTTTGCGCTATCGGTGCTGTTTCCTTTCCGTTTTTTGCATCCTCAGCTGGTGATCCCGTGGTCCGCGGTGGAACGATGCGAACACGTAAAGGTTTGGTTCGCGAATCGGGTGGCGGTGCATATTGCCGGTTTCAGCCGCCGCCTGCTTTTTAGCGGCGACCTTGGCGACAGGATTTTTGCTGCATGGACCCAATCGCGTCGAGCCACATGAATTTTCCAGCCCTGATGTCGCCCTGGTCATGCGAGACACGTTATGCGCCTTAGCTTGAGACGGCGCGCACGTGCCACACCGCAGGCTACGTCACTTCAGCGCCGCCAGCGGCGGCGGCACGCCGCCGGGCAACGGTTGCTGCGCCACATTGAGCACCATCGCCAGCATGGTGTAGTAACCGGTCAATGCAATAAGGTCCACCACACCACGCTCGCCAAACTTGTCCGCCACCGCCTTGAAGGCGGCGTCACTGACGGCCTTGGTCTGGTGCAGTTCCGTGCAAAATTGGTAAATGATTGCTTCATCGTCCTGCATGCCGGCGGGACGCAAGCCCCGCGCCAGGTCTTCAGCCACCGCCGGGTTGAGTCCGGCTTTCAGAGCCAGTGGCTGGTGGGCCAGCCATTCGACCTGCGCATTCCATTGGCGTGCGGTGATAATAATAGCGAACTCGTTAAGCCGCGCCGGCAGCGCGCTGCTGTAGCGAAGATACGCACCGACCTTTTGCGTGCGGCTCATCAGATCAGGACTGCGCAACAGCACGGCATTGGGCCCGTCCGGGTTCAGCTTGCCGCGCGGGCCGCTGGCCAGTTCGCGCGCGGCCTTAAGCTGCGCCTCGCTCATGTCGCTTTCGGCCAGCGGCTTGAAGCGCGGCGTGCCGCCGCTAATGGAATCAGATTTCATAACAGTCTCCTCCTCAGTCTTCACGGATACCCGCTTCGTTAATCACCTTGCTCATACGTGCAACATCGGCTTTTATCGCTGCTGCAAACGCTTCCGGTGTACTGCCGACCGCCTCTATTCCGGCGTTAAGAAACAGTGCCTTTATATCGGCTTTGTGCAGCGCCCGCACAATTTCGCGATTCAGTTGCTGAATGATTGCAGCGGAGGTTTTTGACGGCGCGAATACGCCATAGATAGATAGCGACTCATACCCCGGCAGGCCCGCCGAGGCCACGGTAGGCAGGCCGGGCGCCAGCGGCGTCGGCTGCGCGCTGGTAACCGCCAATGCCCGCAATCGGCCTGATCCGGTATGTGGCGCTACGGCGCCCGCGGTTGCAAACATCACTTGTATTTGTCCGGCGATCAGATCATTGATCGCGGGTGCGTTTCCGCGGTAGGTGACGCGCACGATATTGACTTTCGCCATCGACTTGAACAGTTCGGCCGCAACATGCGTGGTGGCGCCCGAACCACCCGACCCATAGTTGAGCTGTCCTGGTTTGGCTTTGGCGAGCGCGATGAGATCCCCGACTGACTTTACCGGCAGCGAGGGATGCACCACCAGCGTACTGGGCGAGCGCGCCGCCCACGTCAGCGGCACAAAGTCGCGCACCACGTCGTAGGGCACATTTTTTTTCAACAACGGAATGATCCAGATATTGCTGGCGTAAACCAGCAGCGTATAGCCGTCAGGCGGCGCCCGCGCCGCAATTTCGGCGGCGATAATGCCACCGGCGCCGCCGCGATTGTCCACGATCAGTTGCTGACCCAGGCTGTCTCCCAGCCCCCGCACAATCGCGCGCGCGGTGAAATCGTTGCCGCCACCGGCCTCGGCGGTGACGAGGCGGATGGGTTTGCTGGGGTAGACCTGCGCGAGCGCTGTCGTGGTTGCGCCCGACGCCGCGACAACTGCCGCAAGCACGCGTAGCGCTGAATACAGTCTCACCATGAATTCTCCTTCATCGCTGCTACAGTTACCTTGCGCCCGCACACACTATACGATCTCTCGTAACAAAAGACGATTCTTCCGACGCCAGGAACAAAGCGACAGTCGCTACCTGCTGCATGGTGTATGCCCAACCCGAAGAACATTTTCGACAGGATGAACAGGATTAACAGGATAAAACCGCCGTCCTGTTCATCCTGTTCATCCTGTCTATCGATGTTAAAGCAAGCCCAACCCGAAGAACATTTCCGACAGGATTAACAGGATAAAACCGCCGCCCTGTTCATCCTGTTAATCCTGTTAATCCTGTCTATCGATGTTTAAGCTACCAACTTCCAGGCTGCGAACCAGGCCGTCACTCCGGCCCCACAAACCCAATGTAGGCGCCAAAGGTATCCGGCGGCGTCATCAGCATCGCCTGTTCGCCATTGCTGCGCACGCCCCGTGCCGGTGGCGGCAGGCCGTGGGATTCCATCCAGCGCGCGGCCGCACCCATACTGGTGGTGCGGTACAAGGCCTGAAACGGACCCGGCCCACGGCGCGCCAGCGCATCAGCGGCCGGTCCGGGCGCGTAGGGCTGCACCACGCCAAGGCCGGTGGGGCCTATTTCAAATATCGCCATGTCCGACATCACCACCGTGCCCTTGTGCAGGGTTGGCTTGGGGACGCCGAGCACGTTGGCGTACACGGCTGCGGCAGCCTCGGCATCGCGCGTGACGATGTAGGCGCGCTCAAGCTTGTAGACGCCGTTGGGATGATTGCCGGCAACCGGCACCTGCTTGCGGCGCTCAGCCAATGGCGTCACGTGTTGTATGAAAAATATCGGCAGTGGATTTTTCGGGCCGGGCACTGCGGATTTCCACTGGAGTCCCTGCCCCGCCGGCGTGCGCCGGCTGCCGTCCATCGCATCGCTGACGTCTACGCCACGGCTGCGCATGGCAGCCACGTCAGCGGTGAGGTCGTCGCTTCGCACCACCACATAACGAATGCCGCCGCCCGCCGCGATGAAATCGGTCAGTCCGGTATTCCAGGTTCCGGGTTTACCCGATGCCGCGTACTCCGTTTGATCACGGATCGCCAGCAATTCAAGATACTCCTCACCATTGAACACGATGGCATTGTGCGTGCCTTTGCCCGGATGCGCGCCACCCGGATAAATGTTGAAGCCCATATTGGCGTATTGAGTGATGGCCTGCGGCAAGTCGGGCACACAGATCATCACGTGGTCGATACCGGTAAACATGTGGGTTCCCAGGAATTGTTAAAGTTGTTGGTGTACACAAACCTCGTCGCCCTCGACGACAAACTTGTGGTCAAAATCTTGCGACACGTTATGCATAAACTTCACCGCATCCTCAAAGCGTGCATCGCCGCGCTTGAGCACTTCGGGCCGCAACTGCTTGTCGATCAGCACCGGCAGGAATGAGGTTTTTTGCACGCCGGATTTGCCAATCACCGCCTTGGCGATGAGGCTGCGTTTGGCATCGTCGCCATAAGCGAGGTGCGGGTAATCTGGGTCGAGCTTCACGCCGTATTTCTTTTCAAAGGCTACGGCGCTTTCTGCGCTTTTTGCCGTAGACGACATGATGAAATTGCTGAGGCTGTAAAAGCAGGTCTTGCCGCCATTATTACCATACACGCCGATGGCCTTGGGCGTGTGCGCGTGGTGGCCGAGAATCAAATCCGCACCGGCGGCAAACGCGGCCTTCGCCGCGGCGGGCTGGTAGTCGGCTATGAGGCGCGGCACGAAGTGGATACCCCAATGTAATGACACGATCACTGCGTCCGCGTTCGCCCTGGCCGCGGCAATATCACTCACCATCGCGGCAAGGTCGTCTTCGTAGGGCACAGTCACCACGCGCGGCGGCACGCCCGCCTGATAGTCGACCGACTCGTAATACGTATGTGCACGCAGCGGCGCGACGCCCGCTTTGTTGGGTTGTGCAGCGTAGCCTTCATTGAGTATCGAGCAGTAGGCGAGAAACGCCACGCGTATGCCGTTCTTTTCAATGATCGCCGGACGCCGCGCTTCACCAAGATTGCGTCCCGCGCCGATGGTTTTGATGCCTTTGCTTTCAAGCAACGCAATCGTATCGAGCAGCGCATCCTCACCCCAATCCATCGCATGGTTGCTCGCCACCGACACCACATCGAAGCCGCAATCGCTGAACACCGTGGCCAAGTGCGGCTTGACACGGCTGTGCGCGCCGCCGGAATGCAATTGCAGCGCGCCGCGCTCGGAATAAACGCGCTCGCATTGGCCGAAGCGAATATCGCCCGCCGCGAGCACTGGACGCGCGAGCGTGCTATAGGCGTCCATCGGTTCGTGTATCGGGCCGACGTCACCGACGCCGAGCAGTACTACGCTGTTGTTTGTTGTCATCATGAGATTCCTTTTGGTCAGGTATATTACACACGAGTGCACGCGCTGACTGCTGCGTACTTGGCGTGGACGCGATGGCTCTACTCATTGAGGATTAAAAAATATTGTTTAATAACAAATGCTTACAGATACCCCTTTACGCCTGCATCACGCTGCAAGCCAGCGCCGCGTACGCGCAAGGCGGTGATCCGCCGTATCCGCTAAAGCCCGTGCGTTTCGTGGTGGGGCAGGCGCCCGGTGGCGCTACTGATCTGGTGACACGCACGCTGACCGCCAGGCTCACTGATGCCGTCGGGCAAACGATGATTGTCGAGAATCGCACGGGTGCTGCGGGTTCCATCGGCGCGGGGCTGGTGGCGAAAAGCGCGCCCGACGGTTACACCTTACTGGCGATTTCGAGCAGTTACGCAATCAACCCCAGTCTGTATGCCAATCTGCCGTTCGATCCACTCAAGGATCTGGCGCCAATCATTCTGCTGGCACAAGCGCCGTTTCTGCTGGTGGTGCATCCGTCGCTGCCGGTGCGCTCGGTGAAAGATCTGGTAGCGCTGGGCAAAGCCCGACCGGACGCCCTGAACTATGCGTCGGGCGGCACCGGCAGTTCGGGGCATCTCGCGGGCGTGCTGTTTCAGAGCGCGACGGGAATCACGATGGTTCACGTGCCGCACAAGGGCGGGGGACCGGCGATGACCGATACCATCGCAGGGCAGGTGCAGCTGACCTTCGCCAGCATTATTTCTTCACAGCAACACGTGCGCTCGACGCGCTTGCGCGCGCTGGCGGTGACCAGCGTCAAACGCTCCGCGGCGATGCCCGACCTGCCCACGGTCGCCGAAGCCGGCGTGCGTGATTACGCAACCACCACTTGGTACGGCGTGCTCGCGCCTGCCGGCACGCGTGTGAGCGTGATTGCGCGCATGAACAGCGAACTCGGCAAAGTGATCGCACTAGCGGAGGTGCGGCAAAAGCTCGCCGCCGACGGCGCGGAACCGGCTGGCGGCAGCCCGGAGTTATTTCACAAACATCTGGCGGCGGAGATCGCGAAATGGCGCCGCGTGGTTAAGGCGGCGGGGATACGGGTGGAGTGAGGCGGGTGTGGGTGACGTTGTTGTGTTGCCGATGTTTTGATCGCAGGTTCATTTGATGTGCAACAGTAAATGAATCGGCTGATCCCGTCGCCCAGCCTATCTGCCGGCCGGGGATGGTTTGCGGCAGAACCATAAGTATCTGATCCTGTGAATATTATTGAGGATTGCATTACCTCGCGACAAATTCGCGCATGGTGCTTCTTTCCCTCACCCTCGGTCCCTCTCCCGGTGGGAGAGGGATGAAAAGCCCTTCTCCCCCCGGGAGAAGGGTTGGGATGAGGGAAAAAAATGTCACGCAGATACGTAATCTTCAATAATTCCCACCTTGCAGCCTATCTCCGATGCCTACTGCAGATGACGCCGCATACACAAGACCAAATGCGCGTTGGACAATACAAATAGATAAGAAAGTCTAATGATTGACTGAATTCCGTTTCTGTCGTGGCGCTGATACACTGCGTTTCGGGTGTTCAATTTACGTTAGCCTTCGAAACCAATGTTGGGCCAATCGTACATTCTTCAAACCGAACGCTTGGGCATGCGGCGATACGCGATTTCAGACCTTGAGGCACTGCGCGCGGTGTTCTCTGATCCTTATGCTGCAAAGTTTTATCCCGCAATGGGTCAAAACGATGCGCTTGAGCGATGGATAGAATGGAATCTGAACAATTACGCCGAGCATGGCTTTGGGCTATGGGCACTTGAATTACTCGGGAACGGCTTGTTCATTGGTGATGCCGGAATAACATATCAAACGGTTGAGGGTGAGCGCGTCTTGGAAATCGGTTGGCACATCGATCCTAAGTTTCGATCAATGGGCTACGCCTCGGAAGCGGGGCTAGCCTGCCTCAAGTTTGGCTTCGACAATTTACGGGCCTCCGAGATTGGCTCAATAGTCGATCCTGCCAATTCCGCGTCACTCAAAGTAGCATCGCGAGTGCATGAACAGAGGCGGTCGTTCCAGGGAAAGGCGGGAACCATGCTGTTCTTCAGTACCACCGCGCAGCAGTTTGCAGTGAGGGCTAACCATGCGTTCGAAATTGGACGCGCGATAGAGCCGCGCGCCGTTCAAGGTGGACGTTAGGTCGCTCCACAATGCCGCCCAGTTCCAACGCCGCTACTTCGAATGAAGCACCAGCCGTTGTGTCGCCGGGCAAGATCATTCTGCTCAATGGCGCGTCGAGTTCGGGCAAGTCCTCGCTTGCGCGAATTTTACAGGCAACACTGCCGGGGCCCTTCTGGCACTTTTCAATTGACCATCTCATTGCCGCAAGCGTACTACCGCAGCAACGCATCGACAGTGGCGAGTTCATCTGGCGCGACCTCCGGCCCCACTTCTTCGAGGGGTTCCATTGCTGCCTCCCTGCGTTGGCGCAAGGTGGCAACAACCTCGTCGTCGAGCACATAGTAGAGACCGAGGCATGGATGAGCCGTTTGCTTTTACTTCTAGCAGATTTCGACGTCTACTTCGTAGGTGTGCACTGTGCCCTGCATGAGCTAGAGCGTCGGGCGATTGTGCGCGGTAATCGAAAGCTCGGCGAGGCCCGGGCAGACTATGAGATCACGCACACGTTTGGCGGGTATGACTTCGAGGTTGACACCACCTCTGAGCAGCCGGAAGAAATCGGCGCAGCGTTGGTGGCGGCTTGGAAAGCTAGGCAGCGGCCGAGCGCGTTCGAGAAAATGGCTTCTCGCGAGGAGCGCGTGTGAAAGAGCGGCCTAACCCTTCGCTCCAGCCGACGTTCAAAAGGCTGCGCCTTTTGCCCGCGGCTGAGCTCAAACGTTAAGGTCAACTTTTCGGCAGTATTGAGGGCGTTGCTTCACTGACTGGTACTGGCCAATTCCAGCAATAGCCGTTTCCCCAAACCTGCCCATTCCCCGCCTCACACCCAAAAGCCATCCATCCATTCAAGCCGGTTCTGTTTTACGTCAACACCACCAGTGCATCCGCCGCGACCACGCCTTTGCCCGCAAGCCGCACCAGCACCGGATTGATGTCCATCTCGGCCACTCGTTCGCGCAGCAGCCACGCCATTTCCGACACCGCCACCAGCAGACCAGCCAGCGCATCGACATCCCGCGCGGGCTGGCCGCGCACGCCGTCGAATAGTTTTGCACCGCGAATTTCGCGCACCATCGCGTGCGCTTCAACCTTATCGAACGGCGCAACGCGATAGGTTACGTCGCGGATGGTTTCGGCGAATATGCCGCCCAAGCCGAACGCCACCACCGGGCCAAAGCACGGGTCGTTGACCACGCCGACAATGGTTTCGAGGCCATCGCTGATCATTTCCGACAGTAGCACCCCGGCGATGCTTGCCTGCGGCGCGGCGCGTTTGGCATTGGCGAGCACTTCGGCGATTGCTGCTTCCAGTTGCGCCCGGTCCTGCACATGGAGGCGCACGCCGCCGATATCGGATTTGTGCGCAATGTCGCGCGACGCGATTTTTACCGCTACCGGAAACTTTACCTTGGCGGGCACGGCGGAGCCCGGCGCTATCAGTGTGTCCTGTGTCACCGGGATACCAAACGCGCGCAGCACCTCTTTGCTTTCGTGTTCATTCAGCGTTGCCACACCGTCGGGCAAGGGCGGCAAGGCGCGCGCTTTTACTTCGGGCGGATTGCAGATGCGCTCACGTTGATTCAGCGTGTCGGTATAGTCCGCCAGCGTACCCATCGCGTATGCCACGCGGCGCGGCGACGGTTGCATCGGGATTTTCTCGGCGGCGATGACGTCAAAGCCTTCCGGCGCGGCGGAGTACGGTATGGAGCAAAACAGCATTACCGGCTTATCCGATTTCCTGAGCGCCTCGGCAACGCCCGCTGCGCCGTTGTACATGGTGCGGCCGGTGGAGGTGGCCAGCAGCATGCCCAATTGGTGCACATCCGGGTCTGCCAGAACCGCGTCAAGCGCGCGCTGAAAACGCGGCGCGTTTTTATCGTTGATGAAGCCCGCGGCGTAATCCACCGGGTTTTCGAGCGAAGCCACACTCGGCAGATTTTCGCGCAGCACCGTCATGGTCTTTGCCGACAGCGGGATGAGTTTCAATCCCACTTCGTCGGCCGCATCGGAAAACGCCACTGCGGAACCGCCCGAGCCGCCCATCACCACCACGTTGCGCCCGCGCGCGCGGCGACCCGCCGCGAAACACTGCGCGTAGTCGGCGGCTTCGTGCGTATCGCGCACCTCGATCACGCCGCACTGCTTTAATGCCGCGCGAAATACATCGTAGCTGCTGGTGAGATTGGCGGTGTGCGAGGCAGCGGCGCGCAGGCCCTGTTGCGTGTTGCCCGCCTTCAGAGTAATCACCGGCTTGCCCGCTGCCAGCGCGCGGCGCGCCGCGGTCATCAGCCCGCGCCCATCGGCTACACCTTCAAGATAGGCGAGAATCACTTTGGTTTCAGGATCATCGACAAAAGCATTGATCAACTCCGGCGCCTTGATGTCGCTTTCGTTGCCGCTCGCCACCACATAACGAAAGCCGACGCCGGCCGCCGCCGTTTGCACCACAAGACTGTTGCCAAAGCCCCCGCTCTGAATCACCGCCGACACCGGCCCCGGCTTCAATTGCGGCGGTTTGGTGATGCTGCCGAAGCCGGCGTACACGCGCTGATGTATGTTGACCAGGCCCAGACAGTTAGGCCCGATCAGGCGCACGCCGCCCTTGCGTGCTGCAGCCAACATGCGTTCTTCATTGGCAATGCCTTGCGGCCCCGCTTCGCGAAAGCCGCCGCCCAGCACCACCGCGAACGGGACACCGTGCTGGCCGCATTGCTCGATGACGCCCGGCACATGTTGTGCGGGCACGGCGACTACTGCGACGTCGCACGGCCGATCGATTTCGGTGATGCTGCGGTAACACCGGTGTTTGCCCAGCGTGTCGTACCTGGGATTGACCGGAAAAATGCCGCCGCTATAGCCGTGCTGTGCAATCGCGTGCAGCGCCTGTCCGCCGGCGCGATCGGTGTCATCGGTCGCGCCTACAATGGCGACGCCGCGTGGATTCAATAGTTTGGAGAAATTGACCGACATCATTCCGCCTTGATGCCCGCCTCGCGAATCACTTTGCCCCACTTGCTGACTTCGTTGGCAAAATATTTGCGCAGATCGTCCGGCGGGCCGGACAACGGCTCCGAGCCTTGCGTGACAAAACGCTCGCGCATGTCCGGCGTTTTCATGATGGCCGACAGTTCGCTGTTGAGCCGGGTAATGATGGCGTCGGGCGTGCGCCCGGTCGCGAACACGCCAAACCAGCCGACCGCATGAAAGCCCGGCAGCCCGGTTTCCGCCAGCGCCGGCAGTTCCGGAAACAACGCCGAGCGCTTTGAACTGGTAACACCCAGCGCGCGCAACGTGTTGTTGCGAATGTATGGCGTGAGAATCAGCACATTGTCGATCGCCACGTGCAAACGCCCACCCAGCAGATCGGGCAGCAGCGCGCCGGTGCCTTTGTAGGGCACAAACACCATGTCGAAACCGCCGTTGCGCTTTAACATTTCGCCTGTCAGCCGTTGCAGCGACCCCGGCGTCGATCCGGAAAAATTGAGTTTGCCGGGATTGGCCTTGCCGTAGCTGATGAGGTCAGCCACGGTTTTCACCGGCAGCGACGGCTGCACCACCACCACATACGGCGAGGTGCCGATCAGCGATACCGGCGCAAAATCCCTGAACTGGTCAAACGGCAGCTTGCTGAACAGGCTGCTGATGGTGCCCATCGAACCGGAACCCATCAGCAAGGTGTGGCCGTCAGGCTGCGCCTTGGCCACGATGTCGGCGCCAATGATGCTGCTGCCGCCGGGACGATTGTCCACCACCACCTGCTGCCCGATGCGTTCACCGAGTTTCGCCCCGATCACGCGCGCAATAATGTCGGTGCTGCCGCCGGCAGTGACCGCAACCACCAGGCGCACCGGGCGCTGCGGGTACGATTGTGCGCCCGCGCAAGCCGTCACGCCCGACAACAACACGCACCCCATCACCCTGCGGCGAAACCCCTGCGTCATCAATTTTCTCCTGGATTGGATTTCACGCGACTCTCCCGGACGGTTTCTCTCGAACCCGAATAGTAATAAACCTAGAAAAAGCATTTGCCACAGAGGACACAGAGAAACACCGAGGAAAATCAAGAGCATAAATCGGTTTGCGACTCCCGCCCGTTGGGTGAGTGTGCAGCGCTAGTGTACTGCTTCGCAATTCATGAGACATTCCCTCCCCTTCAAGGGGAGGGCTAGGGTGGGGATGGGGTGGCATTCGCGCGCCCCCATCCCCCTCCCAGCCTCCCCCTTGAAAGGGGAGGAGTTTCGCTGGTGCCGTGCCGTTGCATAAGTGCCGCATAGAGTGAAGCACTACGCTAGCGTAACTCTTTGAATTTCTCTGTGTTCTCTGTGTTCTCTGTGGCTGAACTGCTGTTTTTAGGATAAAGAATCCTCAAATTCACTCCGGCTTGATCCCCGCTACACGCGTCATCTCGGCGTAGGCTGTGATCTCCGACGCCAGATACGCTTTGAACTGCGCGGGCGTATTGCCCACCGGCGGGAATCCCTGCTCGCGCAGCTTGTCTCTCACTTGCGGATTCGCCAGCGCTGTGCTCGTTTCCTGATAGAGTTTGTTGATGATGGCGGCGGGCACGTTCGCGGGCGCGAACAGGCCGAACCAGCCAGCGTCGATTTCCATGCCGGGCACGCCGGCTTCGGTGAAAGTTGGTGCATCGGGTAATGCCGCGAGGCGCGACTTGCCGGTGACGCCAAGCGCGCGCAAGCGGCCCGCCTTGATGTGCGGCAACGCGAGATTGGTATTAGCGAACATCGCCTGGATTTCACCGCCCAGCAACGCCGCCACCGCCGGTCCGCCGCCTTTGTAGGGCACATGCACCATGCTGGTCTTCGCGCGTGCCGCGAACAGCGCTCCGGCAAGATGTATCGTATTCCCGATGCCGGGCGAGCCGTACGCGAGCTTGCTTTCGGGCCGGCGTCCCAAGGCAACAAACTCCTGCACCGTCTGCGCCTGCACCGACGGATGCACGGTGAGGATGAATGCGTCGAGCGCACAAATGTTGGAGATAGGCGTGAAGTCTTTCACCGCGTCGTACGGCAGCTTGCGGTAGATGCTGGGATTGACCGCGATCGAGGCCGACACCAACAGCAGCGTGTGTCCATCGGGCGTCGCCCGCGCCACTGTCTCGGTGCCGACGATGCCGTTGGCGCCCGGACGATTGTCGACGACAAAAGTCTGTCCCATTTGCGTGCCCAGCTGCTGGCCGACAATGCGTGCAATGGCATCGGGACCGCCCGCGCCGAACGGAACGACCAGGCGTACCGGGCGTTGCGGATAGTTTTGAGCGTGCGTATGCGACACGCCCAGTGCCAGCGCCGTGGCTGCCAGCAGAATCCTCCAATCCACTTTCATGGTCTTCCTTGGGCTTTGCACATATCAAGAGAATTTGTAGCCCGGATGGAGCGCAGCGCAATTCGGGGAGCGCTACCCTCCCTCGCTATAGTTCCCCCCCATCGTGATATTGTCAATTTTGTGACCACAATCCATTTGTAATACCACTCGGGCCAGCGTGGATTTAAAAGCGCGAGATTTCCCCGAAATGCATGCACAACAAACCTTGACACGCTGATTTTGTGTGCATACAATAATTCGTGTGGACATCACCTACGATCCCGCTAAAAACTCCCGCAACATAGCCTTGCGCGGCTTGAGTTTCGAGCGGGCGGCAGCGTTTGATTTCCTGGGCGCGACCTACCTGATCGATGACCGGCGCGAGTACCGTGAAGTGCGCCGGATCGCCATCGGTTATCTGGAAGGTCGATTGCATCAACTGTGCTTTGTGGAAACGGCGACTGGCATTCGCGTGGTGAGTTTCCGTAAGGCCAATACGCGAGAGGCGAAGCGACATGGCAAAGCGAAAAAAATTGACTGATAAAGAGGGCGAAATCCGCGAATTGACCACGGACGATTTTCAGGTGGCGAAGCCGTTTTCCACCTTGCCGGCGTCGTTGCAGGCCAAGCTGCGCGGACGTCCCAAGGCGGCGGTGACGAAGGAGCGCATCACCATCCGTCTTTCGCCCGATGTGGTCAGCACCTTCCGCGCCACCGGCGATGGCTGGCAAACGCGCGTCGATGCGGCGCTGCGCGAGTGGCTCAAGTCGCGCTCTGCGGCGTAGGGTTCCGCAAACGCGACCACGGGAGTATGCGAGGGTATTGCAGGATCAGCGCTTGCCCCGTAATACGCTACGCTCCTTCCGGGCGAACGCGGTAATCCTCAATAGACATTGATCTTACTCCGCACTCTTGATGCCCGCATCCTTCACCAGCCTGGCGAACTTGGTGTGCTCGCTGCGCAGGAAAGCAGCAAACTGTTCCGGCGTGCCGCCGACTATGGTGTACGCCTCTACGCGCGCGGTCTCTTTCATCGCCGGCGTTTGCAGGATGGCTGCCATCTCGCGGTTCAGCCGCTCAATCACCGCCTGCGGCGTGCGCGCGGGCACGCCGACGCCGTTCCAGGTTTGATTTTCATAACCCGGCACGGTTTCCGCGACGGTGGGCAAGTCCGGCAGATGTTCAAAGCGTGTCTTGCCGGTGGTTGCCAGCGCGCGCACCCTGCCGCTTCTGACAAAGGGCAGCGTGCTGGACGACACATTGAACGACACCTGCACATGCCCACCCGCGAGATCCGTCAACACGCCCACCGCGCCTTTGTGCGGCACGTGCGTCATGGTGACACCCGTCATCAGGCAGAACAGCGCGCCCGAAATGTGGCCGAAACCGCCGATGCCGGCGGAGGCGTAATTGAGCTCACCGGGCTTTTGGCGTGCCAGCGCAATCAACTCTTTAACCGATTGCGCCGCCACCCCCGGATGCACCGCGAGAATCGCCGGCACCGACGAGATGTGGATCACTGGCGCGAGATCGCTGCGCAAATCGTATGGCAACTTGTAGAGATACGCATTCACCACCCACGGCCCCACCGGCGCGATCAGCAGTGTGTAACCGTCGGCGGGCGCGCGCGCGACTATGCCCACGCCGATGCTGCCGTTGGCGCCCGGTCGGTTATCCACCACCACCGATTGGCCGAGCCGCGTGCGCAGTTGCTCCGCCAGCGCGCGGCCCTGCAGATCGGGCGTGCCACCGGTAAAGTACGGCACCACCAGGCGCAGCGGCCGCGTCGGATACGGTGCGCCGGTCTGCGCGTGCGCGCTGCCCAGCGCCAGCAGTACCAGTGCTGTCGTGCGGTAAGTACTTGTTTTTAAATGGTTTTTCATTTTACGACCGATAGCCTCATGCGCTGCAGGATGATATCTATATTGGATTTTCCCGGCTTTAACTCGCCGCGTTCGATACGGCGGCACAATTCAACAATCGCATCGTTGGCGGGCGTGGCGATATTCGCCTCGCGGCCCTTGCGTCCGATATGGCCGTTCAGGAAATTGGTTTCGGTTCTGCGCCCCTTGAGAAAATCCTGCAACACCACGCCGCGCGCGGTGCGCGACCCTTTTTTGCCCATGTGGCCGAGGATCGTATACAGCAGCTTGTCGATGATCTTTTCTTCGGGTCCCATAAACTCTTCGGGGCTCAGGCCAAAAATCGCATCGAGCTTGTAGCCGTGCGCCGCGCCCACACGCATGGTCTCGCTCGCCAGTTGCGCACACAGATTGACGACTTCCGGGATTTCCACCGCCTGCCACGACTGCAGTCCCAGTGCGCCGAACGGCGCGAGGATCATCGAACTGTTGACCAGCTTGGTCCACTTCGCGCCTTCGATGTTATCGGTGATCGTGATCTTGCCGGCATGCTTCATCAACTTTTCAAGTTCGGTGAGGCGCGGCGTCACGCTGCCGTCGAGTTCGCCGAGGCCAAACCAGGTGTGCGCCGGATCGGTGTTGCGCTGAACATGGCCCGGCGTAAACACTTCCGCCGACAATTCAAGCACACAGCCCATCACGCGCGGCTTGCCGATGATGTCGATGATGTCGGCGTTGTTCATGCCGTTCTGCGCACCCACGAGCATGCCGTCATCTTTCAGATAAGGCTTGATGAATTCGCACAGCCAGCGCGTGTCGTGCGATTTCGCCGTCAGCAGCACGATATCGAATTGCCGGTTGAGCGACGACAACTCGCACAGGTGATAGGCCTCGACCTTGGTATGCAACTCGGAGTCCGGCATCTTCACATGCAGGCCGTTCGCCTTCATGGCTTCGACATGCGCCGGCCATTGATCGACCAGTGATACGCTGTAACCCGCGTGCGCAAGGTCGGCGCCGATGCTGCTGCCGATGGCGCCGGTGCTGAGCACTGCGATTTGTTTTTCCATCATCTTTCTCCTGTTAGCGATCACGCTCCATCCATCCCGGCGCGGCGACGAACGCCGACATCAGCTCGCGTGGCTGTGCATCACGATCCAGCCCTGCCACCAGATTCAACACCTTGTTCAACGCGGACGCCGGCAGCGCATCCGCAACCGTATCCTTGAACAACGCCGACAGTTCGTCCCAACGCATGCGCCGATGCGGACTGCCGCGCGGGTGTGGCTCACGCGCCACCAATGTGTTGCCGTTCGCCAGCGTAATCGTCACGCGCGACGGCACCTCTTCGGTGTTGGTGCCGGCTTCGATTTCAGCATCGAGCACGCAACGCACGCGATTCGACAGCGCGCGCACTTCGGCATCCACCAGCGCAGTCTCGTAATCTTCACGCCGCAGCGCCGCCTGCGCGCCACGCGTGCGTCCGAGCGACAGTGCCATCGCCAAACTGAACGGGATGCTGAGTTGCGCGCTTTGCAAATCCGGTGGATCGAGTTGCGTGAGTCTGCCCTGCACGACTTTGGGTATGCCTACTTCAACCTCGGTAATCTGCGTGGGCAGCAGGCCGTGCTGCGCACCCAACACAAGCCCGGCATCGGCTGTCGCCTGCAAGCGCCCCGCACCCGCATGGATCTTGGTGCTGACTTCCATCAGCCGGTAGCCTTGCCCCAGATCGGCGGTCACCTTGAGCGGATCGGCATTGCCGGAGAACGCACGAAAAAATCCCGCTTCGCCTTCGAGGATATCGCGCGGGCCCCAGATGCCGGCCTGTGTGAGCAACGCCGCCATCACCCCGGACTCGGCGCCGCGCGCGCCGTTGAGACGCTTGGTGACGCCGCCGGAGTGATAAAACTGCGCCAGCCCGCCCGCGTAGGCGCCCGCCGCGCCCAGTGCGCCGGCCATGTCCTGCGCCTTGAAGTTGAGTAATTTACCGGCGGCGAGCGCCGCACCCATCGCACCGCAGGTGGGTGTGGCCATAAAGCCGCGCTGAAACAGCGCGGGCTGTGTCGCCAAACCTATACGTAACGATGCTTCATAACCAATGATCGCGGCCTCCAGCACAGCGCGACCACTGGAGTTTTCGCGCTCTGCCATTGCCAGCACCGCCGGCAAGATGGAAGCACCCGCGTGATGCATCGATCCCACATGCGTGTCGTCAAGATCGCAGGCGTGCGCATAAGCGCCATTGACGAAAGCCGCGCGCGCGGCATCGATACGGCTGCCGCACAGCAGCAGACTGCTTTCACCCTTGCCGCCCAGTTGCAGCGCCAGCGCGCGCGTGGAACGGCTCCACGGCAGGCGCACACCCACCGCAACCACGCGCAAAAAATCCAGCACCAGCGCCTTCATGCGCTGCACTACCTGATCCGGCGCATCTTCCAGCCGGAAGCCGGCGGCCCATTCGGCCAAGATGGCCGTTGTGCCCTTGGTGATATCTGCTGACGCTGACATGGGCGTGGTGACTCTCTGTAGTGATGAAGCGTGTTTGATAGTAACGCAACATGTGGTGGTCGCTGCGCAGCGGAGCCGGAACGGCAAAGGGGGAAACAGGATCCAGCGCGCTGCGTTTTCCTCACGCTGCAAATAGGAAAGGGGCTACGTTTGCACGTAACCCCTTGATAAGACTGGTAGGCGGTGCGAGATTCGAACTCGCGACCAACGGATTAAAAGTGGTAGATGTAAAACGAGACCGTTGTTAAATCAATCGCTTGCGATGCTTGCCAATTTACAAATCAATGTCACTCAAGGCACAACCAATTTTACGCGGGCCTGTCACGTCACAATTGCGGCACAGCGACCAACGAGACTAAGAGGTGTCCTAAAGCCGAAAACTTCTCCGAATTGTTGGTCTGCGGTTCGGGTCCGGAGGAATCTCTGTCAACCTCCGAGGTCGAGGTGTGGGTGGAGGCGACTCGTAGTGCGCGATGAATGCGTGGAAGTTCTCCACAAGCGAATCGAATTCGCTTGGCCCATGTGTGCACCTCTCCCGATGGATTCTGACGAACTGTGCGCGCGAAATGCGTTGGACGTACGCCCGCCGATCGTCGCTCTCGGGGAAAAGCCACCAAAGCTCGCGCTCGTCGCCGAAGTCAAAGAAAACGTGCGCGCGGCTTCCTGCCCAATCCCGTAGCAGTGCGCCCTTGGGCAGGGAAATTCTCCGCTTGGACGAAAGCGGATCACGCGATTCGCCAGAGCCCCACGCTCGAGAGAATTGAACTACATCTCTCTCTCGCTTCATTCCATCCACCACCCAAATCAGACTTTGGTAAAAGGCCTCGCGAGATCTGCGCTCATCAGGTTTGATGTTGGAGTGCTGGAACTCAATCACCCAACCATCATGGGTCTTCACGTCTGCGATGTGTCGTTCACCGCTTTCGGCAGGGTGGACGATCTCTTGCCAATCTGAGGGAAACTGGTCTTTCCAAGCGCGGTGCCACTTCGTTTCATTTTCCCACCACGGATCGCAAAGACGACGCCCTTGGTGAGCCCAGTGCCAAACCCGGACTTCTCCGCACCTTGCAACCATCGGTTTTCCGCAGCCAGGACACTCGCCTGAAAGATTGGGCTGAGCTTCCTGGCGTTGTCTGTTTACGAGAGAAAATTTCATGTTTGGACCCGGTTTGAAGCCGCCTAACTTGGTGAAGCAGGATTTTTTCTAGTTAACCAGATTTTCGAGCAGGTACCCGTTATTCTCGTGGTTCGACTCGCCGCAGGCATCCCAAAGGGGATAAAGGTGGGCACTGGCGAGAGATCGTATTGATCGGTAACTGATTGAATTTGGCGAGCAACGCGGGGATTTACTCTGCTGCCGCAGCAGATGAGTCAATGTCCTCGTAAAAATGTGCCACTTGCGGGTCGTGCCTCAGCGTCTCAGGACGATAAGGCTGCATACGATCATAGTGCAATACGGCAGGTAGTTTGAATCGCGCCAAAACGCTTTCATGCAGTGGAGCTCCGGAAACCTCAACACGTGGTTGCTCTTTCCATACGAATCGTAGGCCATGGGGCCACCAGCTGGGATATTTGTCTAGCAAGGCTGTCACTTCGGAGTGCTGCATTCCAGCGGGAGCGGGAAACAGGTTAAGTTTCGCTCTATCCACAATCACAGGCATCGGAATAACGGTAACTGCGTCTAGCATCCACGTTAGCGCAATATCCGACAGCCGGGAGTCTTCTTCGGCATAGCTACCGCCGATGTCGGAATGATTGCCGGCAAACCAAATCTGCTGAAACCATTCCGGTTCCTCCGGCCCGTAAGTGGGGTGATCGCTTTTTAGTCCCCATGGCACTCTTGCGAAATCCTTTCTTGTCTCATCAATTGCTAAAGCATGGCGTGCGTAACGAACTCGGTTGTCCAAGGTCTTATCGTAGAAACCGGATCGCCATCCAGCAAAATGCCATCGAAACTGGCCCGGCCCTGGGTAATTGGAAATAATTTTGAAGCTGGATCTTAGAAGTGGAATCCAGAAGGCGAGACTGCCCCCAATAAGTACGATCCAGAAGCCAACCCAGAAACTAATATTGAATACTGTAAGGATGCGCGCGGTAACCCACGATAGAAGCAATGCAAAGCTAATAATGATGAAATTCATGCCGAATCTTTTCGCGCCAGATGCGCCCAGCGCGGCGACGGTATCGAAAACGCCCATAAAATGAGGCACAACATTCGATTGTCCGTCAATTTCACAACTATACTTTTGTCGAAAGCGTCGCGCCTGTTCATCCCGCTCTGGTGCGAATTTGTCACGATCCCTACCGGCACCGTGTTCATACACCTTGCTAACAGCTTCATCTGCGATCGCTCTAAGCGCCTTACCGTATCTGGGAATTGACTGACCATCCGCCAGTTTCAAAGGGACTCCGCAAAGATGGAGTACCCCACCGACGCATCGTGCGGTGTAAGCTCCCCGACTAAAGCCGAATAGAAAAATCCGGTCACCAGGTTCGTAATATTTCAAGATAGCTTCATAACAGTCAGCAATATTTCTGCTGATCCCAAATCCGATTGAAGCACTTATAAACTTTCTAATGAATTGTAGTGCGCGAATTGGTACGGTTCCCTCGTCTTTCGCGGTCCCCAAGCCCGCATCGTAGAAGGCAATCTGCTGCGCTGGGTCTATTTCACTGTCTGGCCCCGTCCGCGCCGCCCTATAAAGTTTGTAGATGTTGCTGAGTTGCTGATCCGGTTTTAGACCGCCCGCCTGGCCTGTACCGTCTGAGAAGATCAAGATATTTTTAGGCATCACTGTGCTCCCGCAGAATGGGACAACTCACAATCCAGTCAGCTTACTTTCTGATACCTAGTCTTCCTTGATCAAAAAGCCCGGTGATGCGCGTTTCCTGGTTCGCCATTGCTGCATGCGCACCTATCCCCTGTCCTGAACTGCTTTTTCAACCCACGTGGATAGATTTTTCTTTATGTGAGCGTATACGTCAGTACTGGTGGAGTACGGAGGATCGTATGTTTGAACCATCGACGATAGTTTTTTGTCGCCTACATCGACATAGTCAAACGGATTGCCCCCTTTTGAAGCCTGTTTTTCATCGCTGTCCTTTAGATAGTGGATATATATTCCAAATACACCCATTTTGGCATTCCAGGATTCAACAATCTCATGAGTAATCCACTTACGATTTGCGGTATTCTGGCCGATTAGCACGATGCTGCATGTACGCCCATTGAGCTGCCTGGCAATCCAATCCTTTATCGCCTGATCGCCCCCCTTGGTGACCGATTCCCAATCATTGTCACTAGTTGGTTGGTTGCCCTCTACTATTCCCATGTTCCTAACTTGTCCGGCGCGCCAATTGTCCGGCTTGTAATGAAAACTAAAAAATGACTTGCGTGCCATGTTGCCTACCCCCTTCTATCGATGGTTATTGAAATCGAGTGGCGCAAACTTAATTAAGCACCGGTGGCGGCTCCGCGAGGTTCATCGGGGGCAATCTTCAGTTCGGCATGAAACAGCCCTATGTAGTCAATAGCCTGGTGAGATGAACTTACCGAGCCTCGTAGCTTCTGCGCGAGTTCCAAGGCAGCACCGCCTGTTGAGCCGACGGGAATAAGAGTGGCATTCGGATGGAACTTCTGAAACAGCGCCAGTTCTTCAAAGATTCCCTCCATGCCACCGACGAAAACCGCGGCGTCAAATTGGTAGCTCTTGAGCATTTCGACCCGCATTTTGGTTAAGCTGCTACCCCTATCGTTGTCAACAGCATCGATATAAGTAACATTTTTGAAGAGCTTGTTCTCGTCAGGAAAAAACTCGTTAAAAAATTTACTTTGAAACAGATGTACCCAGTCGGAATATGACACACCAAGATCCTTAGCGGTTGCCCATATCATTGGCGTGACTGCTGGATGTCCGCCCCAAACTATCAGCTTCCGTCCAAGGGCAACTATGACGAACGCTCGCACGGCAGCCTGGATTAGCATGACATCGGCGGTCTTGTAGAAATCTCCTCGTCCAATGACGGGTACGCTCGCGGAAAGAAAGATGGCTCTCATCTACCTGACCCCCCAAGCGCCAAATACCCATGCAGCCTCACTTGTCCGGACGAAGCGAACCGGCTGAACATAGTTAGCAAGCCATGTCAGGTGTCTTTGCCAATTTTCGTGGAGGCCGACATGGTCGTATACAATCGCAACGGAACCTTTGTGACCTTCCATTTCCGCTTCGTAGATCGTCTGGGCCGTTGGCACTCCTACGATGGGATACGCGACAACCTTAGTTCCGTCGGCCAGCGTCAGAAACGTCGATCTACGCTGACCCACTCCGTCGATAACGCCGCCGAGCTTCTGCATCGCGACGCGAAGCGTCCCAACGATTTCTGAGTGACGAATGGCTATACTTTTGCTACGGTAAAGTTCCAGCGAGGTACAAACCTGGTCGACTCGAGAAGAAGCCAGACGACCACGCGCATCGAAATCGCTTGCGGCCAAATCGATGGATGGCTGCATCGCGAGACGGGGCGACGCGACGTGGCTGGGCCAACCCACTCGCAGAACTGTTATCGATTTTGCCAATGCGCGGCCGAACTCAGCGTCAGTCCAGCGGCTATTGAAGTAGCCCGGCGTATCAAGCATGACGACCACATCCGAGTCGCAAAGACGATGCCAGAGAATCGCCTGGAAATCTTCTGCGGGGGGAACTCCATGCGTATCGAGAAAGACGTCAAATTGACGCGCCGCAAATGCCTCGAATAGTTGCAGCGCAACCTCGCGAGATTCCGTTCTACGGTAACTCAAAAACACTCGACGTTGACGCGGCAAAAGCCCTACACATTCTAGGAGGACAGAAGCAATTTTGGTGAATCGTGCATCGTCTCCCGAGAATGACAGCCCATTGATATGGCGCAAGGCCAATGGGATTTCGGCTGAAAAGGATATCAGGTCAGAAACAACGGGTACTACGGGTATGCCAGTCGCAATAATGGCAGGAATCGTAGGATCATTAACGCCGACCCCACCGAAGTAGAGGGCCGCAGATGCCAGTTTAGGGTCCGGCGAAAAATTGGCCCCCTGATCAACGGACACATCGGCAGGGATCGACAGTCCAAAATTCGAAACGATACTTGATAGCGTACCAGTAAGCGTCGCCACGGTCCCTGGTGGTGGGGACCCCAAAATTCCTAGCTGGTAAATTGTCATGGGAAAAGGATCAAGAATCTAAATGGAAATAGGGAGCACTCCGCCGGTAACAAAAATCGGTTCACGACGCGCTCCTCCTTTCGTGTATCGCTCAACTCAACAGCTTCTTAAGGTTATCCCAGTTCCAAGCAAAGAGGCGCCCTGCGTTTGGTACCGGCGTATATTGGCCATCTCTATATCCAATGATTTGTACGATTGGAATTCCTTCCTCCCGAGCCATCTTTATCTCCTGCAGGACGCCGGGTGCACGATAGGTGTAGCGTCCGACCATAACCAACACGATGTCCGATTTCTTAATGGCATTGCGTGCCTTGCTCTGCCAGTTACTTTCCGGCGCTGCCTCTTTCAGGGAGTGGTCGATAACGTCGAACGGCGAGTCCTCATGGCGGGCCTGACCAACAATAAAGTCCTTCAACGCGCGATCGTTGTCGAAGTCAAAACTCACAAATACTCGTTTTCTCTCCATAATATTCTCACGCGAAAAATCTCGGATAAGTTTGCCGGCTGCCCCACCAAGCAACACGCCTCCCAAGCCTGGCACCACTATATTCCCGATGGCCGCGCCGGCGATAGTCGCGATTACCGTGCCTGGCGATATTTGATCCCTATGCTTAGAGCAAAACTCTCGCTCAGATGGCACCCGGTTAAAGCAACGCCGTCCGGTCGTGGTCTTGGCTGTGCAGCGCGGCATTCACGAACTCGCCACGGCGGCCGCAATTTTGGTTGCCCACGCGGCCAGTCCGGCGCCGACAAATGGCTTCAAACTGGTCTGACCAGTTTGATATTCTTTGTAGGCAATGAAGCCGCCAATTGCGAGCGAGGCCGCGACGGCCTGTGCCTTTGCATTCATATTATTTCTCCTTGGTCACACCCTTGAACGGTTTCGGATCGGCCTTCTGATCCAGAAAACGACCTGTTTCGGTATCCCGCTTTACCCATTGCTGGGTGTGCGGATTGAACGTTTGGGAGCGTTCGCGCACAGCGCCAACACGGTGGTGGTCGCCATAGGGAGGGTTTTTTGCCATAAAATTTCTCCTAAATAGTTGAAACAATTAAGGAAAGCGTTGACATTGAACTTTCCATTGGGTATAGTTTACAAAATTAGCAATAATTTGTCAAGTTTGTAAACTACAGGAGAAACCATGATAGGAGCGCGAATTAATCAAGCACGGAAAGCGGCCGGGCTGTCATTACGCGCACTGGCCGTAAAAGTCGGCATAACTGCAATGGCGATATCAAAGTATGAAACCGGTAAATCAACACCTTCTTCCGGCGTTCTGTTGTCGCTGGCCAAGGCACTAGGTGTGCGTACGGAGTACTTTTTTCGGCCACTCAAAGTCGAACTGCAAGAGGTTGAATACCGCAAACATTCCAAGCTTCCCGCGAAAGTGCTGCAGCAGATCGAGGGCGATGTCTTAGAGCAAATCGAACGCTTCCTTGAATTAGAGCGTTATTTTCCCAAGGGGCCGCTGCAAGCATTCAAGTTGCCTGAAGATCTACCGGCCAAGATTTCAAGTTATGCGGAGATCGAACAGGTCGCAGCCAAGTTGCGGCACGCTTGGGACTTGGGAGTCGATCCGATACCCGTGCTGACGGACATGCTCGAAGAGCGTGGCGTCAAAGTTTTCCAGTCTCAGGCCCTCCATGGCGATACTTTCGACGGCATGGCGGCGATGGTCAATGGCATTCCCGTAATCGTGGTGGGTAGCGGCTGGCCGGGTGACCGGCAGCGCTTTACGCTCGCCCACGAGTTGGGACATTTGATTCTTAAGGGGCGACTCGCGGCAGACCTTGACGAAGAAAAGGCAGCAAATCGCTTTGCCGGCGCGTTTCTCGTACCCGAATCCGAAGTTCGCAAGGAACTCGGTGAGCGCCGTACGTGGCTTGAGCCCAACGAACTTGCTGTCCTGAAGAAAGCTTATGGGTTGAGCATGGGTGGCTGGATGCATCGAGCGAACGACCTTGGAATTCTCACGGATGCGCACTACCTCACTATGGTCAAGTTCTTCCGCGCCCGCGGTTGGCACAAAAAAGAACCGGGCGAACCGTTTCCGGCTGAGCAGCCACAATTGTTCGAGCAATTAGTATTCCACGCGCTTGCCGAGGATCTCATCAGCGAATCGAAAGCGGCCGAGCTACTGCGCCTCCCGTTGATCAAGTTCCACGCCATGCGGAACATGGACCATGCCCGGACAGCTACTGGTAAGTGATGCCAATGTCCTGATTGATATGGACGCGGGCGGGCTGCTCAAAGCGATGTTCGCGCTCGACTACGATTTCGCCGTGCCTGATATCCTATTTGAAGAAGAACTCAAAGCACAGTATCCGGAATTACCCCGTTTCGGTTTGAAGTCCCTGGAACTCAAAGAAAAAGCGGTGGAGTATGCAGCGGAGCTTGCCGTTGAATACGAGCAGGCCGGCGTTAGTCGCAATGACTTGATCGCCTTGGCGCTTGCCAGTCAGGAAACGTGTCCCCTGCTAACGGGCGATTCGCGCCTTCGACGGGTTTGTGAAGACAAGGAAGTGGATGTTCATGGGACGCTTTGGCTGGTAGGGCAAATGATGGAGCAGAAAGTTATCGGACTTGCCGCCGCCCGCCGGGCTTACCGCGCAATGCGTGATGCGGGCCGGCGACTTCCCTGGAATGAAGTGGATAAACAACTGGAATCTTTCCGCAAGTAACTTCGCGGTAGCAAGGTGACTGCGCTGAGGCCTTTGCTCAGTGGCTGGCTTCTAAACCTCACTCGCGTCAACGCCGTCTTCGAAGCGCGACAACTCGTGTCCATCAAACTCAACCAGGTTAACGCGGCTGTATCGGCAAGCGCGTCTAGAGGCTCGCTGCGACCCCTCACAATTTCGCGTCGATCCGTGACCAATCCTTTTCTGTCGTCATCACAAAACGACAGCGACCACCGGAGAGTTCCTCCCACAATCCACCAATCACGCGGTCATCCACCGTGGCAGCCCACTGGTTTGCACCTTTGTATTCAACCGCCAGATTAACGCCGCCCGATAACTGGCAGAGAAAGTCCGGGTAAAAACGTCCGTCCGCTTTTTGCAGGAAAAATGAGCATCCTTCCTTGCGCACCAGATTGCGTACCCAGAAATCGATGCGTCCTTTTTGTGCCTGCATGTCCAGCCAAACGGCGCATTCAAATTCCTCCTTGCTGTCGAAGTCGCCGATGCGGCTGTAATAATGTTTTCGGAATGTGAAATGACCGAAGCGATGATCGTAATCCCTGCTCGGCGCGTAAGCCTGCGGATGAAACTCGAAGCGGTACGTATCGTCTACCTTCACCCGCAATTCGCGGTCATCCCCGAACAAAGTTTCCTGATACGCCTGTTTGACCGCAGCCAAACGCAATTCCCGAATTTTTCGTTCGAGCAGATTACGTGCGAGAAACTTTTGTTGGTTCAGGCGGCCGAGGTCATACCCTGGCCGCTCAAGTAGTTCTTTTGTCCACTTTGCGATAAATGCCTGTTTCTTGGCATGCGTTACCGAAGGTTCAGGCAGATTGCGGCACAACCACGCTGCGAGCTTAACTTCATCCCAATGTTCAGGCCGGTACGCGAGCCCCAGATCGCGCTGCAGATTGGCAATGAATCGTGTCGTGACTTTTCCTGTCTCGCCATCGATATCGATTTCCCCTCCTTCGGACACCTTGAGCGCGCCATCCAGAATCGACAACTGATTCGCATCAGGTGTCGCGTTGTACATTGATAGATCCCACGGATAGTCCAGGACTTCGGGATCATCGAACAACGCAAGCACGCCCTGCACAAACAATGCAATTTGAGGCACCGCAAAGCGCAAACCTTTTTCCGCCGGTGTTTGAAAGAACTCGACAGCTTTAGTGCGGCTTGCTTC
Organism: Bordetella parapertussis; assembly: GCA_945861275.1. Classification (GTDB taxonomy): domain Bacteria; phylum Pseudomonadota; class Gammaproteobacteria; order Burkholderiales; family SG8-41; genus UBA5216. Next base: position 17,712 of record CAMATZ010000008.1, on the reverse strand, counting down.
GGCAGCCTGCTGAATAGCTTGTTTTGCGGGCTCGCTTTTCACCGCTTGCTTGACGGTTTCCTCTTCCTCCGGCTTCAGCGGCTGCGAGATCGTCAGCGTTTTTGCCTTGTCGTCCCACACCAGTTTGTCACGAAGGTCCTTGGGTATGCTGCGCAGGTTGGGTTTTTCCTGCAACGACACAATTACCGGGTGAATCACGATGCGCCCGGCCTGCCCTTCGATGTCCAGTGGCATCTGCTCCGATTTGGCCGCCACGACAAACTCAGCGACCTCGCGGCGCTCGAAGCCCGCGGCCTCAACCAGCCGATCACGCAGGCTGCGCGCTGTTTCACCGAAATCTCGCGATACCACGAACGCATAGGACTGATTGAGCACGCGCGCCGCGCGATGCCGCGCGTCCGGCTGACGCAGCACTCGGCCCAGTAGTTGCTCCACCGACGTGGCTGAATGCAGCGTCGCCATACTCACGAGAATATAGGCGAAGGGGCAATCCCAGCCTTCGGCCAGCGCCTGTTGCGTGATCACGAATTTCACCGGGCACGCTTCGTCGGCGATGCCGTGTGCGTAATCGGAGTCGATTTTCTCCAAACCGCGTTCCTCACCCGTGGCGATCACGATTTCCTCTGACGGCACCCGGTGGTTGTCGGTCAACTCTTTATGTACCCGCTCCACGTCCAGTGTCTCCACGCCTTGCCGGCGTTTCTCCGCTTGTATCAGTATTACGGGGCGCAAATAAGCCGCTCCCTTGTGCCGCTCTTGTTCCGCCAGCATCTGCAATTCGCCGCGCCGCGCAATCGCATCTGCCAAACATTGCTGCCAATTGGGTTCGGTTTCCAGCACGATCGGCAGCTTGATCATTTCCTCGCCCTTCAACTCAGCGGCGGAAACGCTGTGCAGCACGTTGCTCGGCGTCTTGACCATATCCGGCGTCGCCGTCAGTTCCATGATGCCGCTCGGCCGGAAGCGCGCGAGCGTGTCGAAACTGAGCTCGGTACGGCTGTTGTGCGCTTCATCCACAATGAGGAACGGCCGGCGCAGCCGCAGCACGTTGGCAAGCGAATACGGCGTGGTGTCGCCATCCGTCAGCAACTCAGCGCGCTGGTCGTGAGTAAGATGCTCAAAGTGGTGCATCAGCGCGCCGTTGGATTCGTACACTTTGCGGATTTCCGCATCCTCGACCTGAAATGCCTGCCGGGTAGAGACGATTACCGTAGTCGAAGTTTCCAACGTGGCGCGCGTTACGTTTTTGGCCTCGTCCAGATCGAGCACTGTGACCGGCCCTGCGTCTCTGAGCGCGGCGTGATACGGATGGTTGCGATCCTTGAGCGCCTTGATGGTTTGCTCGCGGATTGCCTTGGACGGCACCAGCCACAGAACTACGCTGTGCTCGCTGCGCAGCAAATGCGTATTGATGAGGAGCACGCTCTTCGCCGCGAGCCATGTTTTGCCGCCGCCCGTTGGCACGCGTAAGCAGAAATACGGCATATCGGATGGAAAGCCTGCGATCGGACTATAAGCCAGCCCTTTGCCCCACAGACGTTCAGTGACGGCGTTGTATGCAACGCTTGGGCTCGGAAACTCGTGGCACGCACGGAAATAGGACTCGATGCTTTCCAGCACTTGCGCCTGGTAGTTTTTGGGCTGAAAGGTTGTCATGGGTCAAACCTCCAGTGCGTATGGCGTTTGCTTGAACACGACGCCCTCGCGCATAAGCCGGGAGGCGCCGAGACGGCACGCGGCGGCATAAATCACCTTGGGGCCATCATGTCGCGACAGGCTGTCATATACCGGCCCCGTCAGCACGTTGCCACCGCCGGTCGTGCGATCCTTGAGTATGCCGTTATAGAGCAAATAAATCGCGCGGCCTTCATGCTTGCCGAGCAGCGGCGAATTGGCTTTTCCCGGGTAGCCCGTGCCGGTCTCGGCGAACCAAACAAATTCCGCGATCTGAGAAAAGCTCACATCCGGGCGAATCTGACCCGTCGCTGTGAACAGCGGCTCGTCGGAGAGTTTGCAGAACTGAAAGCCACCGGGGAGCCCGGCTACTCTGTCGCGCTTTTTCCCCGCCAATGGGGTGTAACCCTCGATAGCTTTTCGCACGCGTTCTCGCGTTTTGCGCTGGGCGACATTGTCATCAAGCTCTACCAGAATGAAATGTAGCGGGATCTTTGAGTGCTGGTTGCGCTTTAGGACGGCGTGAGCGGTGGTTCCGGAACCCCCAAAACTGTCCAACACGATATCTCCCGGGCCAGCGACCATGCTAATAAGGTCAGCGATTACCTCCGAGTCTTTGGGAAACGGAAACTCCCCTGAGCCAAGAATCGCCTCGACTTCAAGCGTTGCTGCGCGTCCATCTTTATAGAACACGCTCTGCATGGGTTCTTCGTCAATCTCAAAAAGGTAACTTTTTCGGTTTGGTATAGTCTTGTGATCCTTTCCGAAATGAATACGTGGCGGATCTTCAGCCAGCGCATCCTTTGTTGTGTCTTCTTCCCACCTCCAACCCGTCGAAGGAATGGCGCATGGTTCAAGAGTGATTGGATGGTAAATTGGGTAGCGAGGACGGTTTTCTCGGCCATCGTCCGGTCCCGCAAAGTCAGCCGCGAAATACAATCCACGTTGATCGGACCAGTTGTAGTGCTTATGCGCTTTGCGAGGGTCACTCTTTGGAAGTCCGCGATACCAACTCATCATTTCTTTGCGAATCGTGGAGTGGTCATCACCGTTTTTCTGTCGCAGCGTGTTGTAGTAATCAAGAACCTCGTCCGCACCTGGTTTTTTGCGACGCCAACGGACATTGTTAGCCGTCAAATGCGCCTTACTACGCGCGAACGCCACGATGTATTCGTGGGTCACAGAGACGAGTTTGGAATCCCCTTTCTTACCTTTTTCCCAAACGACAGTTGCGACCTCATTTGACGAACCAAAAATTTCCCGCATAAGCGCCTGCAGATTCCCCACTTCGTTGTCATCAATCGAGACAAAGATAGCCCCATCCTCACGGAGGAACTGTTTGAGCAGGACGAGCCGTGGATACATCATGCACAGCCAGCGATCATGGCGATCCAGCGTTTCACCTTCCTTACCCACCACCTCGCCTAGCCATTTGCGGATTTCCGAGCTATTGACGTTATCGTTGTACACCCATCCTTCGTTACCAGTGTTGTACGGTGGGTCGATGTAGATACACTTCACCTGGCCAGCGTAACGTGGCAGCAGCGCCTTCAGTGCATGCAGATTGTCCCCCTGCACGATCAGGTTGCCGCTCGCCGGGTCGCCGCACGAAAGCTCCGCCACCGGCTCCAGCAGCCGGTACGGCACATCCTTATGATGCTTTACAACGGCGTCCTTGCCGATCCAGTTGAGTGTAGGCATTTTTTATTTTCGCTTTTGTCCAGTCTTTATCAACTATGCCTGCGTTGCCTCAAAACAAATCGAGGATTTTGATTTCAATTCAAGATTCTCGTCATGTAGAACGAATCAATATTTGGTATCTACGTAGTACGCCGTCCGCCCCGGACAGTCCCAGCCGCTCTTGTCCTTGTGCTTGTTGAGCTTTGAATCCTGTTTTTTACGGTTGAACCGTTTGCCGCAGTAAGAGCATTCATAAACATAGGTGGGACCACTAATGCCGAAGCTACTCACCATCCGCTACGTTGATAACGTTGCCATCGATAGTCGCGGCATGGGCGACACACCCGAATACGAGCAGCGAAGCGGCAAATAACCAACGCATTACACATTCTAGCGCGGGACCGCCTGTGGATAGATCATCCCTGCAATATCCGGAATCGACCCAAGGCAGAAGTCCGCATGGCTAAGGCTCATTCGGCGCGGCAGACGGAGCAAAACGTCACAATCAGGATGCGCCCTTCCGCCATTCCGCAAGACGCTTCTTCTTGTCCTCGAAGGCGCGGATCGGCCCATCCTCGACCTCGATCAACTCGTGGAATCCGGCGTGCAGGTTACGCGCCATCTTTACCAATGATCCTAGAAGCGTGTGCGCCCCTTCCTGGGTCTCGCGGATGACTTGCTTTAGGCGCACGGTCGTGTCGCCGCTATTGTCAAGATACTTCTGGTCAACCTCCCCGCCGTTGTGCTCGTAGATATGCCGCCGATAGAACATCAACTTGACCTTGGCGATTTCGGTGTCTTTTATTCCGGCGCAGATGTCGATGTCGAACCAATCGCGCAAGATGCCCCGGACCTCGTCAAGATCGTGGAAGCTGAACTTGGTTAGCCTGGTCACGCGGCGTGCCGTCAACGGCACCTGTCCGGCGAGCTGCTTGGCGTACTGCGCTACGAAAGTATCGAACGCGGCGACGGCATCGCGAACACAATCCTGGGGCGGGGCGCCGACATTTAGTCGATCTCGGATCGCGATTACGGTCTTATCCTCAAACTCCGCGAGATCGTTACGTGTTCCGCAAAGCGAGCAGTACCCGAAGCGGCCAAGAATGTCGTTGAACTCCTCGCATGCCGGGCACTTGAATTTGTGCTGCTGGCTCTCCTCGGCGATGTAGAACGCCGGCTTGTCTGCCGCGTCTTTGCCGGCGGCATCAGCTACTTCGTCCATGTCGATGACGACATCGCCGTCCTCGATCTGTTCCAGGGCGCTTATCAGTACCTCGCAGTAGTGCCTAACGAATCGCAGTTGCGCCTTCGAAAGGAACTGATAGCCCTCCGCATGAAGGTTGCAGTACGGGCACACGCGTGGCCACGGACCGCTACGCCAGTACCCGTCGCATTGCGGGCAGTTATGTCCAAATTGCCCGTGGCTGTCCGACTGGATCATTACCGGATAGCAACCATGGAACGGAGGCGGATTCCAAGGAGTGCCGATTCCGCCCAGCTGAATAGTCCCTACTGGGATGCCTTGGGCGATCGCATACACCGCGATCATCACCATCGGCACCGGACGAGAACCTCTTACTCCGATCTGATATCCGCGCCGCCCATCGGCTTCGGTATTAATCGTGAAAGTGATCTTGCCGCCGGAGTGCCCGATCTCACGAAAGTCGTCGTTCATAGCCTCTTCCCGCTTCCTTCGACATACCCTAATAGCGCGACATGTTGCCAGTACGACGTTCCGGGCGCGCTTTCCGTATTCTGCTTCAATCAAAGCGGCCGTGGTCGATATTCCCGCCTACCCGAGGCGCTTACCGAGTCCTCCCAAACTCAAAACCAAACGCTTGACCAAATCCTGTGCCGTAGCCGGTTCAAGTTACAACGTCTGGTTACTTGACCAGTCTCTTTTTTTGTTTCTCCTAAGAAATTCCCATGACCATTCGTCTGCATTCGTACTTTTGTGGATTGGATATGACGATGCATCGCGCCAGTCGGCGCGCGGTACTCGTATTTCGCTGCGCGGCCGAGATGCAATAGTTCATTTTTGATCTTCACAAATCACTCCAAGTGGTAGCAATAGAGTAGCAATTGCGATGGAGAAATGAAAAAGCACTTAGAGCTTTCGCCCTAAGTGCTTGATTTGACTGGTAGGCGGTGCGAGATTCGAACTCGCGACCAACGGATTAAAAGTCCGCTGCTCTACCAGCTGAGCTAACCGCCCTCAAAAAGGGGCGAATTTTACCGCTCGCGGGGGTATGGGTCAACCAAAGTGCGTCGATAAAGGCGCTGTTACGTGTATATCGCGCCGATACTCACGCTACGTTTCACGCGTCATGCGCCAGTATTGAAATTTCATGGTGGCGGCAGCGCCGGCGACAATGGCAACGAAAGTGAGCATGGAACCGATGGCGAGTGTGGACATGCCGGTGATCGCCTGCCCCACCGTGCAGCCCATCGACAACACGCCGCCGATGCCCATCAGCACGCCGCCGAAGGCGTGATTCACGAAATCACCGAATGATGCGAACCATTCGATGCGGAAATTCTTGGTGCTGATCGCGTAGACAAACGAGCCGCTGATCACGCCCGCGAGCGCCACCACGCCAAAATTGACCAGTGACATTTTCAGCGGGTCGAGCAGGTAGCGCACGCTGTCGCCCATCGGGCTGATGAACGTATACGACTGCACCTGCACGCGGCTGGGTATATCGGTGGCCATTTCGGCGTATTCCTTCCACGATTGCCCCAGCGGGCCGCCGGTGAGATACCAGCCGGCGACAACCGCCAGTCCAACCACCGCGCCGCTCAGCAGATTGTCGAAACTCGAGCGAAAATCTTTCGACTTGAATACGAATGCGAGCATGCCGGCGGCGAACAGCAGCGCCACCCCGAGGTTGATCGCCTGCGATGGCGTTTGACCGATGAGTTTCGCAACCACCGCACCAGCCTCCTGTGTAGGCATGCCCAGTTGCGCGAGGTCGATGGTCGCCGGCTGCAGCCACGGCAGAAATGCTTTTTCAAACAGCGGCGACCACAACATCAGATACGAAGCCATCATGCCGATCAGCAGCACCGTAAGCGATTTGAGGTTGCCGCTGCCCACACGCACCAGCGTTTTGTTGCCGCAACCGCTGGCGAGCACCATGCCGATGCCGAACATCAATCCGCCGGCAAGGTAACGCGGCCACGAAAAATTGCTGCTGCGATACTGTGGAAACGTTTCGCCGGAAAGGTTGATGGTGCCGGTGGATTCAAGCGTGATTACGCCCAGCAACGCAACCGCCATGGCAAATACCCACGCGCGCATGCGTCCGCTGTCGCCGATGTTGACCCAGTCCGACACCGCGCCCATGGTGCAAAAATTCGTTTTGTTGACGACCGCACCCATGATCACGGCGATCACAAAAACGGCAGCCAGCACTTGATGATGAACGTTGAATTCCATGCGGCAGGTTGCTTAAGGCAGAAGGTCAGCTAACGGTGTCAGTATAGTGTAACTATTTGTATTTATTGAATACTATTGCATTCAAGCATATCGCGTTGGATCACTCACGCGCGCCTGCTCGAATCCGCTGCGGCGCAGCCGGCACGCATCGCATTGGCCGCACGCGAGGCCCTCATCCGTGGCCTGGTAGCACGATACCGTCAGCGCGTAGTCAACACCGAGCGCAATGCCCTTGCGAATGATGTCGGCTTTGGACAATGAGATGATCGGCGTATGTAGGGTCAAACGCTGGCCTTCCACTGCCGCCCTGGTTGCAAGATTTGCCATGAACTCATAGGCCTTGACGTAATCAGGCCGGCAATCCGGATAACCGGAGTAATCCACCGCGTTGGCGCCGAAAAAAATATCGTTCGCGCCCGCGACTTCAGCATTCGCCAGCGCAAACGACAGCAGTATGGTGTTGCGCGCAGGCACGTAGGTCACCGGTATCCCCGGTGTGATGCCGCCGGTCGGCACCGCAATAGTTGTATCCGTTAATGCCGAGCCGCCAAAACCCGCGAGATCAATTTTAACCACACGATGGCGCGCAGCACCCAGCGCACAGGCAACACGCGCGGCCGCAGCGAGTTCCGCGCGATGACGCTGGCCGTAATCCAGCGACAGGCAGTGGCAACTGTAGCCCTGCTCGCGCGCCAGGGCGAGTACGGTTGCGGAATCGAGTCCGCCGGAAAGCAGGATGACTGCGGTTTTCATGCGTGGGTGCGCGCTGCATTGCGCACGCGTGATATTAGACGGGGAATTTTACTACTTGCGGCAGTCCGCGCAGGGCGCAATCTCTATTGCGCCGGTTACTATTTGCACTGTAGCCATGCGCAATAGGGATTGCGCCCTACACGCTACCGCAGCGTAGTGATGCGCCGCTTGGCTTTTTCCGCGGCTTCGCTGCCGGGGTAACGCGCGACCAGGCTGTCCATCGTTTTGCGCGCGCTGGCGGCTTCGCCGAGTTCCGCTTGAGAACTGGCGACGTTAAGCATGGCGTCCGGCGCGGAAGCGCTGTCGGGATAGGCCGCGATCAGCTTTTGCTGGCTGGCAATGGCGTTTTTATAATCGCGCAGATTGAAATAAGAATCGCCGATCCAGTACTGCGCGCGATGCGCCAAAGTGCTTTTCGGATACTGCCCCAGAAAGGACTGGAACGAGGTAATCGCACCCCGGTAATTGCCGATGCGCCGCTGCTGCTGCGCAGCTTCGTAAATGCGCGTTTCGTCGGCGGCTGCCGCAGTCGCGGCCGGTGCGGGCGGCGCCGCTGCAGGTGCGGCGGCGTCCGCAGGCGCGGCGGCGGCGGGCGGCGGCGTGGCGCTCTGCTCCATGCGCCGCAGGCGCGTATCGAGATCGACATACATATCGCGCTGGCGCTTGGCGTTACTTTCAACACCGTTGTTCACCACTTCGATTTGTCCGCGCAGGCTCTGAATTTCGCGCTTGAGCAACTCGATCTGGTTCACCAGTTCGAGTATCGATTGTTGCGTGACCTGGTTGCCGCGCAGCGCTTCTTCAATCTTGCCCAGGCGGCCCGAAATCGCATCCGTCTGGCTTTTGACTTCGAGCTTGAATTCGTCAAGGCTCCGCGCCTGATCGGCCACACCCTTGCGCGCGATATTGTCGTCGAACACGCCGGCGTGCGCAGGCACGGCGACGGTCAGCGCAAACAGCAGCGCACCCACTATCCTGCCCAACACACCGCAAATGCTGTTGCGCCTCACGCCTCACGCCTCACGATCTAATCCGTCTGATAAACAATTTCCGCGCGCCGGTTTTCGGTGAACGCGGCCTCGGTGCGGCCTTCGACGCGCGGCTTTTCCTTGCCGAAACTTACCGTCTCAACGCGCGGGGATTCGGCGCCGAGCACGGACATCATTTGCTTCACCGCATCGGCGCGGCGCTGGCCCAGCGCGAGGTTGTATTCGCGGCCACCGCGTTCGTCGGTGTTGCCCTGAATAATCATTTTCGCTTTGGCGTCCTGCGCAATGTATTTGGCATGCGCCGCCACCAACGGACGGTACTCTTCCTTCACCAGGTTGCTGTCGTAATCAAAATAAATGATGCGTTTGGACAGGATGTTTTTCGGGTCTTTCAGCGCAGCCGGGCCGGTGAGCTGCGTAGGCGGATCAATTTGCGCGGGCTTGACCGGCTGCTGCGTGACCGCTATCGGCGGCTGCTTGGTCGGTTGCAACACCGCAGAGGGTGGCGTGCCCTGCGTGCCATCCACCACCGGCGCGGCATCCTGTTCCTTGGTGGGTGTGCTGCTGCACGCCGCGAGCATGACCACGAGGGTTAATCCAGAGAGAATTTTCAGCATGTTAATACTCCTCAATTTTATGATGCCAGTAGTGACGCAGGCTACTTACTGACAATCGGGCCCCATGCTGGTTCCCGTATGTCGCCTGCACTTTCTGTGAATCGCTGCTTCACCCGGCCATCACTGGAAACGGCGGCTAATATACCACGCCCCCCGGTCTCGCTCGCGTAGAGAATCATGCGTCCGTTAGGCGAAAAACTGGGTGATTCATCGACGCCGCCTTCGCTCAACACCTGCACCTGGCGTGTGGCGAAATCCTGCACCGCCACGTTGTAACGCCCGCCATTGCGTTGTATGAAGGTAAAGCTTTTACCGTCGGGGCTATGGCGCGGTGAAATGTTGTAATTGCCTTCGAAGGTCAGGCGCTGCACCTGCCCACCCGCCACTGCGATGCGATAAATCTGCGGCCCGCCGCCTCGATCCGAGGTAAATATAATCGCGCTGCCATCGGGCGAAAAATTAGGCTCGGTGTCGATCGACGCGCTCGCCGCAAGGCGCACCGGCTGCCCGCTGCCGTCGGTGTTGATCAGGTTCATCTGCGATCCGCCGTCGCGCGACAGCACCACCGCCAGCCGCCGTCCGTCGGGTGACCACGCCGGTGCGCTGTTGCTGCCGAAGAAATTCGCCACTGCCTGCCGCGCGCCAGTGGCTACCGATTGCACATAGACCACGGGCTTTTTTTGCTCAAACGACACATAGGCCAGCCGCGAGCCGTCGGGCGACCAGGTGGGCGAGATCAGCGGCTCATTCGACGCCAGTATGGTCTGCGGCGCAAAACCATCGGCATCGGCAACGTGCAATTCAAAGCGCTTGCCGGGCCGGCGTACCACATAGGCAATGCGCGTGGCGAACGCGCCTTTTTCGCCGATCAGCTTTTCGTAAATCACATCGGCGATCTTGTGCGCGGTGAGTCGCAGTTGCGCCGCTGAAGCCAGGTATGAAAATCCCGCGAGCTGTGTCTGTCGCGCTGCGTCCATCAGGCGAAAGCGCACTTCATAGCGGCCATCGGCTTGCACCGCCACGCTGCCGATCACCACCGCATCGGCACTGCGTGCTCGCCACAACGGATAGTCAATTTGCTCCGGCTCATGCTGTGGCTTGACGCCGCTGGCATCGACCAGATTGAACAAACCGCTGCGCGCGAGATCGGCGGCAATCACTGGCGAGATGGGCTGCTTGAGGCCGCCTTCGTCGCGAAATTGCACCAGGGCGATGGGAATTTGATTGGCGCCGCTGCCGACAATATCGATGGTCATGGCGGCATGGGCGGTTGCGGACAACAGCAGAACCACGCTCAACAAGCTTCGTATCGATTTAAAAAAACTGTTTAATATCATATTGTTATAGTGAGATCGCATTATTGTTTGGGGCGTACACTGAGACGTAGGTCACGAAAGCGTGAAAAAAGTTCCGGGTTCGGCGGCAGCGGCAGCGGCGCGGATTTGACTATCGCGCGCTCGGCAGCGGCATCGTACGCCGGCACGCCACTGGAGCGCACAAGGCGCACGCTCAGCACTTCGCCGCCGGGTATCAACACCACATCAAACTCCGCCGTGGGATTGCCCTGCAGACCCGGCGGTTCAACGATGTTCTGCCGTACTCTGCTGCGAATACGCTCCATGTATTCGGCAATTATCTTGCCTTGTTCGGTCGCTTGTGCTGCGGCTTTGGCGTTGGCTTCTTTTTCAGCGAGGAATTTTTTCAATTCCAGCTCACGCTCTTCATTCTGTTTTTTGAGCTCGGCTTCTTTCTGAAGGCGCGCTGCTTTATCGTCTTCGCGTTTTTTGGGTTCGGCTTTGGGCTCAGGCTTCTTTTCTATTTCAGGCTTCTTCCGCAGCGCGATATCGGGCTTGGGCACGGCTACCGGCTCCGCTTTGGGCGGCGGCACGACACGGGGAACGGGCTTGGGCGCAACCGGTTCCACCTCCGGCTCAGGCGGCGGCGCAATAACCGGGGGTTGCGCCATGGGCGGCAGACTGCTCCACAGATCAGCCACTACCGGCACCTCCGGCTTTCTTTGCCACGACACGCCAAAGATCAGCAGCACGATGAACAACGCGTGCATCGCCAATGCAAGCGCGCGCGCCTTGCTCTTGTCGCGGTGCTGGGAGGGCGCGGCGTTCATGCCCGCCTATCCGCCGCGCGGCTTGGCAAGCAGGCCGACTTTCCTGACCTGATTTTGTTGCAGCGTATCCATGACTTCGAGCACGGCTTCGTAACGCACATCCTTGTCGGCGGCGATCACCACCGCCTGTTCCGGATTGGTTTTTTGTTTTTCGCGGATCGCCTTGACCAGATCGCCGCGTGTTACTTTGTGTTCGTTGGAACCCTGCGAGCGATCGCGCAGCCAGATCGATTTGTCGCTGCGGATCGAAACCTCCAGCGGCTGCACCGGCGGCGCGGATGTTTTGCCCACCTGCGGCAACTCGATCTGTCCCGGATTCACCAGGGGCGCGGTCACCATGAAAATCACCAGCAGCACCAGCATCACGTCGATGTAGGGCACCACGTTAATCTGGTTCATCAGCTTGTGGCCGCTGCGCTTGTCGGTAATCATGGCGTGGCCGTTAGTTCACTTGCCGCTGCAAAATGTTGGAAAACTCTTCCATGAACGAATCGTAACGAATGGCGAGGCGATTCACGTCGCCGGCGAAGGCGTTGTAGGCGAGCACCGCCGGTATCGCGGCAAACAGGCCCATCGCCGTCGCCACCAACGCCTCTGCTATGCCCGGCGCCACCGCCGCCAGCGTGGCCTGCGCCACATTCGACAGGCCGCGAAATGAATTCATGATGCCCCACACCGTGCCGAACAGCCCGACATAGGGGCTGACCGAGCCGACCGAGGCCAGAAACGACAAGTGCGATTCCAGCTCATCCATTTCACGCTGATAGGTGGCGCGCATGGCGCGGCGCGTGCCGTCGGTCACCGCGCGCACATCCATGCCAGGCTGGTTGCGCAGTTTCATGAATTCACGAAAGCCCGCCTCGAAAATACGCTCCATGCTGCCGGCGCCGGTGCGCGAATTCATCGCGCGCTGATGCAAATCGTTCAGATCGGCGCCGCTCCAGAATTGTTTTTCAAATTCGTTGGCCAGCGCGGTGGCGCGGCGCAGCGCGAAATACTTGAGAAATATGTAGTACCACGAAAATAACGAAGCCAGCAGCAGAATCAGCATCACCGCCTGCACCAGCACGCTGGCGCCGGTAATCAGGCTGATTATCGACATGTCGTGAGTTACGCCCGGATTCATGTTGTCCTTATTCTTGTGCTCATTTTTGTACTCATTTTTGTACTGACAGGTTTCGGTATTCTAACGGGCTTCATGGTGAGCAGGCTTACGCAGGCCACGCGTACCCGCGCTTCGCACAGCACGGCCGCCGTCCCGCGCAACACCCGTTGTGCGCGCTGCACGAAGACTATCTGACTCGCGCCGGGTTCCGCGAGTTCCAGGGTAATTTGCAATTCGTCGTTAAAACGCGCCGGCTGCAAATACTCGACGTTGATCGCGCGCACCACGAATACGATACGGTACTCTGCGGCAAGGTCGGTCTGCTCGAAACCCAACGCGCGCAGCCACTCGGTGCGCGCGCGCTCGAAGTAGCGCAAATAATTGGCGTAATAGACTACGCCCGCGCCATCGGTGTCTTCATGGTAGACCCGCACCAGCCACACGAAGGGCGCCCTGCGAGGTGACGAATCGTTCATGTGGCTGCATATCCCCGAGTGTGGCGCGGCGCGCGACACGAGGCTAAATGGTACCACTCCGCACCCTCGAGTACCAGACTGCGTCGCGTTGCCGCACGCCAGCGTCATAGCCTAAGTATTTGTTTTTAAATAACTTTTGTTGATAGGTCATACACATGCAACAGCCACGCACCTACCAACGTTGCACGCGGCGGAGTGGGGTTAAGCGCCAAGCCCGATGCGGCTCAGGTCTTGCGGGTGCGGGCGGATTCGGCGTCCCACAAATCCGGCGTCAGCGCGTTCCTCGGCTGCACCAGGCCGAAATGCCGATACGAGCTGGCTGTCGCCATGCGCCCGCGCGGCGTGCGCTGCAGGTAGCCTTGCTGAATAAGATACGGTTCGAGCACGTCTTCGATGGTGTCGCGCTCTTCGCCGATGGCGGCGGCGAGATTGTCCACGCCAACCGGACCGCCATCGAAACGTTCTATCACCGCCAGCAATAATTTACGGTCCATTACGTCGAGTCCCAAGGCATCGACATCGAGCATTTTCAGCGCGTCGTCTGCGACCTCGCGGCTGATGTTGCCGTCGGCCCTGACTTCGGCAAAATCGCGCACACGACGCAGCAGCCGATTGGAAATACGTGGCGTGCCGCGCGAACGGCCGGCGATTTCGCGCGCGCCCTCAGGCGCGGTGTCGACTGCGAGCAGCTTGGCCGAACGCACCACGATGCGCGTCAACTCCTCCACGCTGTAGAACTCGAGCCGCGCCACAATGCCAAAACGATCACGCAATGGATTGGTCAACATGCCCGCGCGCGTGGTCGCGCCCACCAGTGTAAACGGCGGCAGATCGAGCTTGACCGAGCGCGCAGCGGGGCCTTCGCCGATCATGATGTCGATCTGGTAATCCTCCAGCGCCGGGTAGAGAATTTCTTCCACCACAGGCGACAAGCGATGTATCTCGTCGATGAACAACACGTCGTTCGGCTCGAGATTGGTGAGGATCGCCGCAAGATCGCCCGCGCGCTCCAGCACCGGCCCCGAGGTGTGGCGCAGATTTACCCCCATCTCGCGCGCGATGATGTGCGCCAGCGTCGTTTTTCCCAGCCCCGGCGGCCCGAACAGCAGCACGTGATCGAGCGGCTCTTTGCGCCGGCGCGCAGCCTCGATGAAAATCGACAACTGGTCGCGGATTTTTTCCTGCCCGATGTATTCGTCGAGTTGTTTCGGTCGCAGCGCGCGCTCGAACACCTCTTCCTGCACGGAGGCGGGGGCGGCGGCGATCAGGCGGTCGGTTTCGACGGTCATACGCTCAATGGTCCTGGACAAATTCGATAGTCACGGAAGATTCGGACAACAACAACACTATTCTATGCAGTTGTAGGTTGGGTTGAGCTTGCGAAGCCCAACAAACAATCGCTGCGTACATCGCCATCCGCCGATCTCCTCGATCCATTAGCGTTTTCAGTGTTACGCATGCTCGGCTTTAATAAGCAATTTCGTTATTAAAGGATAATGCTCTATCCTTTAATAACGCTCATAACTATTTGTTTTCAATGAGAAAATTACTTCGTCTTGGACAACACCTTTAACGCCTGGCGAATTCCGTCATTCACGCTAGCGCCCACGGGCAATTGCTTAATCGCCCACGACGCTTCTTTGTCGTTGTAGCCGAGCGAGAGCAGCGCGTTAACGATGTCGGCACCTGCGTTGCTTACGCCCGTCGCCGGCGTGTGGCTTACAGAAACGTTGAGTTTGTCCTTCAGTTCGAGCAGCAAACGTTCGGCGGTTTTCTTGCCGATGCCGGGAATCTTGGTGAGCCGCCCGCTGTCCTGCGCGACTACCGCCGCATGCAAATCCGCGACACTCAATCCCGACAACACCGACAGCGCGGTGCGCGCGCCCACGCCGGATATTTTCAGCAACTGGCGGAATACGGTGCGCTCCTGCTCGGTAGCAAAGCCGTACAGAAGATGCGCATCTTCCCGCACCGTAAGATGCGTAAATAACATCACGTCGGCGCCGGTCGCCGGCAACTGATAAAGCGTGCTCATCGGCACGTCGATTTCATAGCCAACGCCTTGCACATCGACGATGATTTGCGGCGGCAGCTTGGCCAGCAGCTTGCCACTGATTCTGCCGATCAAACCAGCCTCCCGCGCTTCATGCGATACCCCGCCGTCGCCAGCCGCCCCAGGCCCTGACCCCCGTGCGCATGGCAAATCGCGCACGCCAGCGCGTCGGCCGCATCGGGACTGGGATCGCCCGCCAGACGTAACAAGCGTTTCACCATTTCCTGCACCTGCTCTTTTTTAGCGTGGCCGTTGCCCACCACCGCTTGTTTGACTTGCAGCGCAGTGTATTCCGAAACCGGCAGATGGTGAATGACCGCCGCGCAGATCGCGGCGCCGCGCGCCTGCCCCAGCAGCAAGGTGGATTGCGGGTTTACATTGACGAATACTTTTTCTATGGCAACCTGCACCGGCGCGTTGACAGCAATCACCTCGGCGAGGCCGTCGAGTATGGTCTTCAGCCGCAACGGCAATTCGCCGGTGCCGGTTTTGATGCAGCCGCTGGTAACGTACGTGAGATTGCTGCCGGTTTTATCCAGAATGCCGAAGCCGGTGGCGCGCAGCCCCGGATCGATGCCCATTATCCGTAAGGCGTGAGGCGTGAGGCGTGAAGCGTTACTGCTCATTTGCTGGTGTTCGCGTCTCACGCCTCACGCCTCACGCATCGATCAACGCCGACGTATACACTTCCTGCACATCATCCAGCGCTTCGAGCGCATCCAGCAACTTTTGCATCTTTACCGCGTCATCGCCGGCCAGCGCGTTTTCAACCGTAGGCTTCATGATGACTTCAGCGATCTCGGGCTTGAAGCCGGCCTTTTCGATGCCCGCTTTTACCGTATGAAACTCGTGCGGGCCGCTGATTACCTCGATACTGCCATCGTCGTTGGCCACCACGTCTTCGGCGCCGGCATCGATGGCGGCTTCCATCAACTTTTCTTCGTTGGTGCCGGGTGCGAATACCATTTGCCCGCAATGCTTGAACAGAAACCCCACCGATCCCTCGGCGCCCATGTTGCCGCCGTTCTTGGTGAACGCAAAGCGCACGTCGGCCACGGTGCGTGTGCGATTGTCGGTCATGCAATCGACCATCACCGCGGCGCCGCCGATGCCGTAGCCTTCGTAGCGGATTTCTTCGTAATTCACGCCTTCCAGGTCGCCGGTGCCGCGCTTGATCGCGCGTTCGACGTTGTCTTTCGGCATATTGCTGGCGTAGGCCTTGTCCATCGCCAAACGCAAACGCGGGTTGAGCGCCGGATCGCCGCCGCCCATACGGGCTGCTACCGTGATCTCTTTAATCAACCGCGTAAAAATCTTGCCGCGCTTGGCGTCCTGCCGGCCTTTGCGGTGCTGGATGTTCGCCCACTTGGAATGTCCTGCCATATCACGTCCTTAGAAACCCCGGTGTTTCGGAACCGGCTACAATCGACAAAATTTTATCACGGAGACCTTCATGCCCGACCCAATATTAGTCGCAAAAGGCGAGCATGACCTCTATTTGTTGCCGGCCCTCGCCAATCGCCACGGCCTGATCGCGGGTGCGACCGGTACCGGCAAAACCGTCACTTTGCAACGCATCGCCGAATCGTTAAGCCGCATCGGCGTGCCGGTGTTCATGGCCGATGTCAAAGGCGATCTGGCAGGCCTGTCGCAGGCGGGTGAGTTCAAAGGCAAGGTCAAGGAGCGGGTCGAGCAACTCAAGCTCGACGATTTCAGGAGCGAAGCGTGCCCGGTGGTATTCTGGGACACCTTCGGCAAGCAAGGCCACCCGGTGCGCACCACCGCATCCGAAATGGGGCCGCTGCTGCTCGCGCGCATGCTGAATTTGAACGACACGCAGCAGGGCGTGCTGACGCTGGTGTTCAAGATCGCCGACGACAACGGCCTGTTGTTGCTCGACATGAAAGACCTGCGCGCGATGCTGCAATACGTGGGCAATAACGCCAAGGATTTCACCACGCAATACGGCAATGTATCCGCCGCCTCCATCGGCGCGATTCAGCGCGGCCTGCTCGAAATTGACAGCCAGGGCGCTGATCAGTTTTTCGGCGAGCCGGCGCTGAACATAATGGATTTCATACAGACCGACGCCAGAGGGCGCGGCGTCATCAACATCCTCGCCTCCGATAAGCTGATGACCTCGCCCAAGCTCTACGCCACATTTTTGCTGTGGATGCTGGCGGAGCTGTTCGAGCAACTGCCTGAAGTGGGCGATGTGGAAAAACCCAAGCTGGTGTTCTTTTTCGACGAGGCGCATCTGCTGTTCAGCGATGCGCCGCAGGCGCTGTTGGAAAAAATCGAACAGGTGGTGCGTCTGGTGCGCTCCAAAGGCGTCGGTGTTTATTTTGTAACCCAGAACCCGCTGGATGTGCCCGATACCGTGCTCGGCCAACTCGGCAATCGCGTGCAGCATGCGTTGCGCGCCTTCACCCCGCGCGACCAGAAAGCGGTGAAATCGGCGGCCACCACCATGCGCGCGAATCCCAAGCTTGATGTCGAAAAAGTCATCACCGAATTGGGCGTGGGCGAAGCGCTGGTATCGTTCCTCGATGAAAAGGGCAGGCCCACTGTGGTTGAACGTGCGTTCGTCGCTCCACCCGGCAGCCGGCTGGGGCCGGTCGCCCCGGAGGAGCGCGCGGCCATCATGAGACTTTCGCTGGTCGACGGCGTCTACGAAAAAACGGTGGATCGCGAGTCGGCTTACGAAAAACTCATAGGAAGAGTCGCGGGCGGCACGGCGGGGCCCGCCGGCACGGACGGTGCGACTACACAACAACCCGCACCAGCCGGCAGCACCGGCA